>CALZXH010000009.1 GCA_945830055.1 uncultured Prevotella sp. | reverse complement strand
GAGTCTTTTAGGAAGACTTTGAAAAGGCTGTGAAGTGAAGTAGTAAATTATCAAACATTCTGTGAAGTAAAATCAGTCATAGTCAGGTAAGATTATGCCCGTTTTAATGAAGGTACCTTCGATGGCTTCCGAAGGTACCTTCATTGGCTTACGAAGATACCTTCGATGGCTTCCGAAGGTACCTTCGTTTTTTTGTGTCTTATAGAAGCAGGCCGACAGATACCAGCAAACCATAGAAAAACATGTTGCGTGCGGTTTCACCGAGACATAGGTTGAGGGCCTTTCCCCTGTCTATACGTACGATGTGCAGATAGGTGAACGTGTGCATCAACAGATACAGCAATGGGAGCACAAATGCCATGGGCTGCCCGTGGAAACAGTGGACAATGCCCAACAGACAAGCCGCCATACCCAGATGAAAATACAGCAGACGGGAGCGTTTTTCGCCTATGCGTATCACGAGTGTCATTTTCCGATGAAGCAGGTCGGTAAATCGGTCGCGGTAGTTGTTGACCACCAGCAACGTGTCAATCACCAGTCCGCAGGAGATGGAAGAGAGAAATACCTGCCAGGTCAGGTGATGGCACTGGATATAATAGGTGGCGCATACGGGCACTATGCCAAAAAATACCAATACCAGCACATCACCCAGTCCCTTGCCCGACAAGTGGGTGGTATATAGAAAACAGAACACGACACACAGCACTCCTATCAGAATCATGGCAAGTCCGCCAAAATAAACCAGCGGAAGTCCGAGCGCGCAAGCCAGACAGGTGACACCGGCAATGGCATGCTTCATGGCACGGAGGGTAATCCAGTGCTGTGCACAGGCCCTGCGGGGACCTAAGCGCAGGGAGGTGTCGTCGATTCCCTTCTTGAAATCAAAGAAATCGTTGATGAGATTGGCGTTTATCTGCATCACAAACGCAAACAGCATACAGAGGACGGCAGGAGTCCATTGGAACGTGGATGTGCCTGATGTATCGGCATAGGCGTGGGCAAGTCCTATCATTACAGGAACAGCTGCACCGGAAAGCGTTTTAGGACGTGCGGCAATACACCAGGCTTTGAAAGAATTGGTTTGGATATGGGGTTGTCTGTTTGTCATGGTAACTCTTGTTTTTTCCGCTTTTCGTTGCAAAAGTAATCAATAATGTGTAAATTTGCAAAAAATAGAATTGCCAATGATGCTTCATTCGCCCGATTTGGATTTAGTGGAGTTTGTAGAGAAGAATATCCTACCGAGATATGCCTCTTTTGATTCTGCCCATAACATAGCTCATGTGACGGGAGTGATAAAGCGTGCATTGCAGATGGTAAAGACTACCGGTGCGGATATCAACATGGTGTACGTGGTGGCTGCATACCACGACTTGGGACTGGCAGGACCAAGGGCAATACATCACCTCACTGGCGGGAGAATACTGCAACAGGATGCCCGGTTGAAGAAATGGTTTTCCAAAGAGCAGCTCCATATCATGAAAGAGGCTGTTGAAGATCATAGGGCATCAGCCTCGCATGCTCCCAGAAGCATTTACGGTAAAATAGTGGCTGAAGCCGACAGAGACTTGACTCCCCGTCATGTGTTTTTGCGTTGCATCCAATTTGGCAAGGAGCATTATCCTGAATTGGACAAAGAGCAGCAATGGAAGCGGTTTTGCGAACATTTGGAAGAGAAATACTCAAGTCATGGTTATATGAAACTGTGGATTCAAGGTTCAGAGAATGAAAAGAACCTGAAGAAAGTGAGGGAACTGGCAGAAAATCCCATCAGACTACGGGAACTATTTGAAGAACTATATGAATTGTAACAGTCCTTTCTGCTGATGCCTGGTTGGAGTATGGAAAGGGTTACCTGATATTCTGATCGCCCTTCTTCTTGAAACTGAACAGTTCTTTCAGACTGCTGAAATCCTTTTTGAGAATCAATCCGATGCCTTGTGTATTCAGACTGGAACGGGTAAAATACCTGTCGTTCGTTTGGTTGTACACCTTGATGGCTGTATTTCCAGATGGGGTCAGCAGGTATCTCACGTCAAAATCACCGATAAATTCGGAGGTGGCAGTGCGTGCATTGTCCCGGTAGCCGAACTGTCCGTTGATGAGCAGACGGTTATTGAGTAGTCTTCCGCTAAGCATTCCTTCGTATTCCGCATTGTTCCATCCCTCGTCACCGGTAGATATATTGGCTTCGATATTCCAGTTATTGCTCTTGATGACAGAGCTGAGCATGTTGTTGATCTGTGTGGAAATGGTACCTGACAACAGGCTCTGCATGGCCAGTGAAGTCTGACTCTGCCTGCCGTCGTTGGCAATGGATGCGTTGTTGTTGCTTGGTGGATAGAAACGGCCGATACCCAGCAGATACACCACTTGTCTGTTCATCTCTTCTTCACTGTTGAGCAGGTTCTTGATTATCTGTTTCTCGTCTGTGCTTACGGTTGGCAGGTCAATGTCAAAATCCACCTGCGGAGCCCGTGCCTGTCCGCTGATGTTCATCAGACAATAAACCTTAGTAGTATTTCCATTGGAAAAGCTGTTGCCCAGGTTTAGGTCTGTGAGTGATACTCCATTGACAGTGTGTATGGCCTGCAGGCGAAGTTGGGCTGCATAAGGGTCACCTCCGAAAAGAATGGAACCGCCTTGGGTAAAGGCAAAGTTCTTTTTCAGGATGTCCTGTATGGTGATATTGTAGGTGCCGCGGTTCACTACGTAGGTTCCATACATGTTGAACGGTCCCTTGTTGTGGTAAGACGCCCGGATGATGCCGTCACCCCACAGGCTGATACAGTCTCCTGTCTTCGCATCCATCAGCAGTCGCAATTCTGCGAGCTTGTTGCTCCTAATGATGAAGTTGATGAACACATCCGATTTTTCTTCCTGTGCATTTGTTATGACGTCATCGTGCATGTTGCGGGTGTCGGCGTCCTTTCTGCTTCCATGCTGATTGTCTGTAGGATGCATGTCGAATATGGGACCTTCCGTTTTGGCTCTCCATGTGATGAAATCCTGTGATGATGTCATTTCGGGAGAACTGGTGTTATATACAAAGAAGGTCTTTTCCCTGGGAGTGGCATCTACATCAATTTGCAGAAAGCCGCTGTGTCCACTGATGTGGGCAGATCCATCCACATACACGTTGCCGTAGAATGTATTGTCGCCGAAGGAGTTGAAGTTGTATGCCATCAGGTTGTTCGCCTTCACCGTCATATCATAGCGCAGTCGGGTGAGGTTGGTATGTGACAGATGTCCGTTGATGGTGCCCGACTGTCCGAAATCATCACGTATGCGGATGTTGTTCAGCATGATGGTGTCATGCTTGAGAAATAGGGTATCGCCAAGTAGGTGGTATCTGCATCCCAAGGAAGATACGGTGGCGCTGCCCTCAACGGCTATCTTGCCTACCAGATTGATGGCATTGAGTGGTCCCACTACGTTCAGTTTTCCATAGGAGTGACCGCCAACCGACTCCAAAAAGCTGGAGGTAAAGGAATGGAGGAAATCAATGTGGGTTCCCTTCGCTTCAATGCCAAGATCAATTTCTCCGGGCGAACCGGGAGCCACATATCCCCGTATGTCGGTAATGGCATCCTGCCCGTCGTCTGCAAGTGCATCAATGACTATGCGCTTTCTGGAATTGTCCCAGTGCACTTGTGCATGGAGGGTTCCCATACGTCCCTTTTCAAATAGGAAATTATCTACTTTCACTGTTGCTTTGGCAGCAAGTTGATTGAACGGTTGTGACAGGTAGGCCACTCCTCCTGCCTTGCCGTCAAATTCTACAGCATGAAAATTGACCAGGTCCAATACATATCCTACATCTACACCGCTGAAGCCCACTTTGATGGTGTCAGAAGGATGATTGGTGGCTGTGCCGTCAATGCGGACAAACTGGGTTTTGTTTTGGATGGAGAACTGCCGGAAAGACAAGTAGTCCTTTGTGTAATAGATTGATGCGGGATTGACTTGCCAGGGAGTACCGTTGATATGTATGGAAGAGGGCAATATGTGTATCAATGTACCCCACGAGTCTTTATAGACCAGATTATTATATTGTGTTCCTTGCAAGGTGAAATTGATCTCTCCACGGTTATTGTAACTGTCGTTTCTGTTCCATGTGAAGGAATTGGTCAGTATCCCCTCTGCCAATGCGCCATTCCCATTGAATCTTGTACTCACATTGTTGTCTTCCAGGCGTATGATGTTGGCATCATAAAACAGTTTGTCTTCTCTGTTGAATAGTACCAACAAGCCTTCCCTGTAGTTCTCTTCGTTCCAGCTGAAAGCCGGCAGATCTGCATTGAGTGAGATGAGTTCCAATGCGTCGTTGACATCGCAGTGCAGGCGGATGGGTTGCTGAATGGCAATAGGTTGAAGGAGCAGATGTTTTGCCCATGCCACATCTGTAACTGTAGCATCAAAAGTAAATTTGTTTTGTGTGCTTGCCACCATCCGTCTGTCATTGGTCTCTTCATGCTTGAAGAGTTTCTCTTTGATGAGTGCCCAGAGTTGTACGGGTATAGTGCTTAGTCTGTATTTCCCCACAAGTGAGGCATCGATGAAGTCGCCTTTGATGGAGATATTGTCCGATTGTGAGGTGTGTTGTGCCGTACATCGCAGTTGACGAAGGGTGTAGGTAGTGTCGGCTGTCTTCATCCTGAACCTGTTTATCTCTGCATGCCCGGTCATGTCATCAATGCTGTTGCCTTTGAACTCTAAATCTATGTCGGCTGCTAAAACGGCATCTTGCCATTTTGAACTTAGGTTCAGTTGCCGGGGATTCAGCGCGTCAATGCTGCCTTGCAGTGAGAATGTTTTGCTGTCAGACAATAACGAGAGCATTCCCGACAGGGATACATTGGCATTGGCATCTTCCAGTCTGATTTGAGAACTCAACACCTTGTCTTTCAATGTTCCGTTCACGGCAATATTGCGGTAGGTGTAATCCTTATACTGAAGTACCGGAATGTTTGCCTTTAGAGCAAGATTTTGATGGTGCAAAGGCAGGTCAGGCTCCCAGATTCCCTTTACTTCAGCTTCGAGACCAAGACTGCCTATGTGCTGTAATGCTTTTGAGTTGAGATCGCCCAATGCCAGTAGTCCTGTCTTGATGCTTCCGCTCAATTGGTGTAGGGTGGTGTAGGAAACGTCTGTCTTGATGTTTCCGAAACGTGTAGAGGTGGATAGTTCTGCTTGTAATAGATGGGAGGGTGTGGTGCACACGATACCCTTGCAGGTGATATTGCCTAAACTCTGTAATTCCGGTGAAGGATCCATGGACTTTCCTTTGGCCTCGCCCATCAGGTGCAATATGGCTGCAGGAGTAAACGACAGCTTGTCAAACCTGCCTGCCCACAGAGGACGTTCCGAAGAAAAGTCTGCTTCCATGTTCATGTCAACAGATAAATCCGTTTCTTTAGCAGATAATTGGAATTTGCTGATATCTAACTGCTTGTATTTTCCGGAGATTTTGCATGATAGTGTAATGACATCTTCAGGTAAACGGATGTCAGCTGGAAGAATTCCTCTGATGTCTTCCGTGGAAAGGGTGGCGGTGATACTACCCTCATGTTTGAAATTCTTGTCAAAAATCCCTTTGCCGGATAGCAGCGAGTATTGGGGCTCCAGCGTGTAGTTCGCTGAATAATAAGGTATGGATAGCATGGAATGGGGCAGTGCCAGGATAAAATCACTGACAGCGCATGCTTCCCTGTTGGCCTTCAGAGAGAACGACAGCTTGTCCATCTGAAAGCCGGCTTGCTCTTGGAAAGTCAATCGTTTGACCCTGAGGGACACAGAGTCTGGAGACAGTTTGCCCAGAATGAAATGCGCGCTGATGTGTTGCAGGCTGATATGATGCTTGTCAAACGATGTTGTTACGGCAGGCATGTCTGAACGGTGGTATGACAGATTGCAGTCACGGATAATCAGAGAACCAATAGACAGATTGATGGGAGAAGAATCCGTCTCGGAAGAGGAAGACAATTTGTCGATGATGAACTGGCAGTTCAGTGCCGTCAGAGAATCTTTCTTGTTCAGATGCACATCGCATCCGATCAATTGGGCGGAATTGATAACCAGTCTGCCTGTTGTAAGATATTGTGGCACGTCCACTCTGATTGCCATTCGTCGGGTGGTGAGCAGCGGCTGTTGTTCCTGGTCATACAGGCTCACATCATCGAGCACTATGCGGTTGAAAAAGCCTATGTTTACTCGCTTGATGGATACTTCGGTGTCCAGTAGGCTTGCCAATATGCTGGACGTCTGTCTGCCCATGAATTGTTGGACGGAAGGAATCTGGATGACGCACAATACAAACAGGTAAATGCTGATGATAAACCAAATAAAGAGAATGGTAAAGTATCGTAGCGTTTTAAGCATGTGGTCAGTGCGGTACAGGTATTTTGTTAATGCGTGGAATGCCTCTTGGCGTCCGTTGCAAAGGTTCAGTAGTGCAAATGTAATCATAATAATCCTTTGTACCAAATTTTATTGATTTTTACGGCAATATTTTTCAATGAACCAATAATTTTATTTACCTTTGCAAAAGTGTGAAAATGCCTCAAATCGAAAATAAAGGGCATTTACAGCCAATTTAAAAATAAACAGTTAAATCCAATGGACCAAACATTTGACCAAGACAAAGTTATCAAAATCAACATTGAGGAGGAAATGAAGAAGTCGTACATCGACTACTCAATGTCTGTTATAGTAGCCCGAGCCTTGCCTGATGTGCGTGATGGTTTCAAGCCCGTACACAGAAGAATACTCTACGGTATGCTCGGCATCGGCAATACCAGTACCAATCCTTATAAGAAATGTGCCCGCGTGGTAGGAGAGGTGTTGGGTAAGTACCATCCACATGGCGACCGTTCTGTTTATGGAGCGTTGGTCAGAATGGCTCAGGAATGGGCAATGAGATATACACTCGTGGACGGTCAAGGTAACTTTGGTTCGGTGGACGGTGACTCTCCTGCCGCCATGCGTTATACCGAGTGCCGTTTGGCAAAGATGGGTGAGCATGTGATGGACGATCTTGCTAAAGATACGGTGGACATGACCAAGAACTTTGACGACTCATTGTGGGAGCCTACCGTAATGCCGACGAAAATCCCCAACCTGTTGGTGAATGGCGGCAATGGTATTGCCGTGGGTATGGCAACCAACATACCTACACATAACCTGGGCGAGGTGATTGACGGATGCTGTGCCTATATCGACAATCCTGAAATTACTACGGATGAGTTGATGCAGTATATCAAGGCACCAGACTTCCCCACAGGCGCTTATATCTTTGGTATTCAGGGCGTGAAAGATGCTTACGAAACAGGAAAAGGCCGTATCGTGATGCGTGCAAAGGCGGAAATTGAGGCTGGTGATACGCACGATAAGATTGTGGTTACCGAAATACCCTATGGCGTGAACAAGGCTGAACTGGTGAAGAACATAGCAGACTTGGCGACAGAGAAGAAAATTGAGGGAATCACTAACGTGAATGACGAATCCGGCAGGCAAGGTATGCGCATCGTGGTGGATGTGAGACGTGACGCCAATGCCAATGTGATATTGAACAAGTTGTTTAAGATGACTGCCTTACAGAGCTCATTCTCTGTAAATTGCATCGCTCTTGTTCATGGAAGGCCGCGCCTGCTTACCTTGAAGGAATGTGTGAAGTATTTTGTGGAGCACAGGCATGAGGTGACTATACGCCGTACCAAGTTTGACCTGAAGAAGGCACAGGACAAGGCACATATCCTTGAGGCTTTGATAGTGGCATGCGACAATATCGACGAGGTGGTGCACCTTATCAGGGCATCTCGTACCCCCCAGGAGGCCATCACCGCTTTGATGAACAGATTCGAGTTTGATGAGCTTCAAGCCAAGGCCATCGTGGATATGCGATTAGGACAACTCACCGGACTGCAGATGGACCAGTTGCATGAGGAATACGACAAGTTGATGAAGGAAATAGAATATCTGAAGAGCATCCTCGATAATCCTGAACTGTGCAAGCAGGTAATGAAAGACGAGCTGCAGGAAGTGAAGGAGAAATACGGCGATGAGCGCAGAACCGAAATCAAATACTCCAGCGAGGAGTTCAATGCAGAAGACTTCTATGCCGACGACCCCGTGGTTATTACCATCAGCCACATGGGATACGTGAAGCGTACCGCCCTGACCGAGTTCAGAGAACAGAGTAGGGGAGGTGTAGGTAGCAAGGGTGCCAGCACACGCGACGAGGACTTCACGGAATATATCTATCCCGCCACAATGCACAATACCCTGCTGTTCTTTACCCAGAAAGGCAGATGCTATTGGCTCAAATGCTATGAGATACCCGAGGGCAACAAGAATTCCAAGGGTAGGGCAATACAGAATATCTTGAATATCGAACCGGATGATGCCATCAATGCCGTGCTGCGCATCAAGGAGTTCAACAATCAGGAGTTCCTGCAGTCACACTATGTGATGTTTGCCACCAAGAACGGTATCATCAAGAAGACTTGTCTTGCAGCCTATGGCAGACCGAGAACCAATGGTGTGAATGCCATCAATATACTTGAAGGCGACCAGGTGATTGGTGTACGACTTACTAATGGCAGCAACGAAATACTGCTTGCCAACCGCAACGGTAGGGCTATCAGGTTCAACGAACGGGATGTGAGAAGCATGGGCCGTGTAAGTACCGGAGTGCGAGGCATGAAACTCGATGATGATGATGATGAAGTGGTGGGCATGGTTTGTGTGAACGACATAGAAACGGAAACCATCATGGTAGTCAGCGAGAACGGCTATGGCAAGCGCAGTGTGGTGGAAGACTACAGAAAGACAGCTCGTGGCGGAAAGGGCGTGAAGACAATCAGCGTGACCGAGAAGACCGGAAAACTGGTTGCCATCAAGTCCGTGACCGATGAGAACGACCTGATGATAATCAACAAGAGTGGCATTCTGATTAGAATGAAGGTTTCTGACGTGAGGGTAATGGGACGTGCTACACAGGGTGTGAAGCTCATTAACCTTACCAAGAAAAACGATTCCATTGCCAGCGTATGCAAGGTAATGGCGGCTACTGACGAGGAAACACCGGAAGAGGAAAGCATTGACAATCTGGCTGAAGCAGGTGTGGAAACCGTGGAAAATCAGGATGTGAATACCGGCAACCAGCAAGTAGAAGATACTGACAACCAATAGAGTATGAACTTAAAAATGTAATAGCTATGACAACAAGAAAAATGACCGTAATGCTGGCAACAGCATTCATCGCAACAGGCGCTTTCGCCCAGACAGCTGAAGAACAGGCAAAAGCATTGAACGAAGAGGCGAAACAGCACTATGCAATCTATGAGAAAGAGAGTGCTGTACAACGTGACAACATGACCAACAAGACTGCCACCCCCTTTGATACCGTGGCGATGTACAAGGCGGCTGAGGACGCTTTGACTGCAATGATGAAGTGCGACGAATTCGATAGCAAGCCCAACGAGAAGGGCAAGGTGAAGATGAAGTTCCGCAGCAAGAACCAGCAGACGGCTTACAACCTGCGCATCGCTGTGCTGCAGGGAGGTGAGTTCTACCGTATGAAGCGTGATTATGACAATGCCCTGGTGGCTTACGGTCTGTATGTCGATTCTCATGATTGCAGTCTGCTGGCTGACTATGAGCTGATGAAAGCCGACAATTATGCGGCAAGAACAGCCTACATGGCAGCTTTCCTGGCTTACCAGTCGAAGAAGTATGACATGGCCATCAAGTTTGCCGAGAAGTGCAAGGCATTGGAGCCCGGCGGAGAGAACAGTGCTGATGCCGATGAGGTATTGCTGTTTGCCAAAAAAGACAACTGCAAGACCGCTGCCGACAGTGCCGCTTTCATCAATGATATCAAAGAACTGCACAAGGCAGATCCCTCGGCCGACAGATACTTCAATATGCTGCTTAGCTATTATAACACTCATCCCGAGTTGAAGGCGCAGTGGCTTGAGGAGGAGATTACCGTGAACCCCGGCAACAAGTTGGTGTGGGCCATCAAGGGAGAGTCTGAGATGAACAGCGAGAAGTATGATGAGGCTGTCGCTTCCTATCGCAAAGCCTTGGAGATTGATCCTACATTCGTGGAGGTACAGTTCAATCTGGGCACTACCTTGAACTCCAAGGCAGTGGCTTTGAACGAACAGTTGGCTGACAAGAAGACCGGTGGACTCACCGCAGAGAACTTAAAAAAGGTGACTGCCCTTCTGGAGGAAGCTAAGGCAGAACTGCTGAAAGCCAAGGAACTGGATCCCAACCGTGAGAAGGTGAACTGGGCTTACGCTCTCTATCGCGTTTATTATGCTTTGAAAGACGAAGCCAATTATACTGAAATGGAAAAACTGTTGAACCAGTAACAGGTCAGCAAGTCAACCAATTCCAATAAAAGAAAAGTGAAAGTATTACTGATACTGTTTATTTTCTTATTTAACGCACCGTGCCTGAAAGCCCAAAACAAGGAACTTTCTCAGGCACGGTCGTGTATTAAATCGGGAAAGGATATTGACAAGGCAAAGCAGTCACTGCGTACTTTATTGCATACAACGAATCTCTCTGAAAAGGATTCCCTGAAAGTGTATTATACCCTGTATCAGGTTTTGAAGAAGCAATATGAGACCGGCAACGAATCCCTGTATCTGAAACAGAAGTATGATACGGCATCCATATTCTCTTACATCAAGGAAATGTTTGAGGTGGCATGTGCGTTGGACTCTGTAGATGCCAGACCCGATAAGAATGGAAATGTCAAGACAAAGTACAGGAAGAAACATGCCGCTGAACTGGCACAGTACAAAACCAACCTGTATTACGGAGGGGCATACTTTATCAAGCACGGCGATTATCAGCAGGCTTATTCCTTTTTTGACAGTTATCTGAAATTCAATACGCAGCCCCTTTTCGTTGATTACCACACTGAAGAAAAAGACAGGATGACCATCAAGGCTGCCTATTGGGCCACCTATTGCGCCTATAAGCAGAATGCCATGGAGCAGGTGCCTTTGTATGCTTCTTTGGCGCTTGAGGACAAGGAGAAAAAAGTATATACATTGCAATATCTGGCAGAGGCATACCAGACGATGGGAGACGATGAAAACTATCTGAGATACCTGAATGTCGGTTTTGAGGAGTTCTACAAGTCGCCCTACTTCTTCCCCAGACTGATTGACTACTACACAAGTCACAATCAGATGAAAGGGGCGTTGCACATTGCTGACTGTGCTTTGGCACTTGACAGCACCAGCGTGTTGTATCTCTATGCCAAATCCACACTGTTGTTGAATATGGGTAACTACCGGGAGTGTATAGACTATAGCGAGAAAATCATCAATATATCCGACACCATAGCCGAACCCTACTACAACGTGGGCATCTCTTGGATGAATATTGCCCTGCAGTATGAATCTCAATTGAAAGGAAAGGAAAAACAGCTGAAGTTGACAGAGATCTATAAAAAGGCATGTCCCTATTTTGAAACCTACAGGATGCTGGCTCCACACCAGCAGCAGAAGTGGGGACCTGCATTGTACACTATCTACTTTTATTTGAACAGAGGAAAGCAATTTGAGGAAATTGACAACATTTTGAAAAATAATCGTTAGAAAATTCATTAGTAACTCTTTTTTTTCATATCTTTGTCTGACTCAGTAACTGAAATACATAACAACTTAAATTTTATAATTATGGAAAATAACGAACTATTGATTGCTCAGTGCGTAGAGAAGGCACAGCAGTGGCTTACACCTGCTTTCGATGAACAGACGAGAACATCGGTACAGCAGATGCTGGATAATGAAGATAAGACTGACCTGATAGAATGCTTCTACAAGGACCTGGAGTTCGGTACCGGAGGTCTCAGGGGTATCATGGGCGCCGGTAGCAATCGTATGAATGTCTATACGGTAGGAATGGCAACTCAGGGATTTGCCAACTACTTGAAGAAGTGCTTTGCTGGCAAAGAGGAAATATCAGTGGTGGTATGCCATGACTGCAGAAACAACAGCCGCCTGTATGCCGAGACTGTGGCAAACATCTTCTCTGCCAACGGAATCAAGGCTTATCTGTTTGATGACATGCGTCCTACTCCAGAGTGCTCCTTTGCCATCCGTTACCTGAAATGTCAGGCAGGTGTTAATGTCACCGCAAGCCATAACCCCAAGGAGTATAACGGATACAAGGCCTACTGGGAAGACGGTGCACAGGTGTTGGCTCCACACGATACGGGTATCATTGACGAGGTGAACAAGGTGACCGTGAGCGACGTGAAGTTCAACGGCAACAACGACCTTATCACCATCATCGGTGAGGATATCGACAAGGTGTATATTGACAGAATCAAGGAAATCTGTATCGATCCTGCATTGATCGAACGCCAGAAGGATTTGAAGATTGTCTATACTCCCCTGCATGGTACTGGTATGACCATGATTCCTAGAACCATCAAGTCATGGGGATTCGAGAATGTGCATTGCGTGGAGGAACAGATGGTGAAGAGCGGAGACTTCCCCACAGTGGTATCTCCTAACCCTGAGAATGGCGAGGCTTTGACACTGGCTCTGAGAGATGCAAAGGCAATGGATGCAGATATCGTAATGGCGAGCGACCCCGATGCTGATAGAGTGGGTATGGCTTGCAAGAACGACAAGGGCGAATGGATTCTCATCAACGGTAACCAGACCTGTCTGCTCTTCCTGTACTATATCATCACCAACCGTAAGGCAATGGGCAAGATGAAGGACAACGACTTCATTGTGAAAACCATCGTGACTACTGAAGTAATCAAGAAGATTGCCGACAAGCAGCATATTGAGATGCGCGACTGCTTTACCGGTTTCAAGTGGATTGCGCGCGAGATAGCTCTCTCTGAAGGAAAACAGCAGTACATCGGTGGCGGTGAGGAGAGCTACGGCTTCTTGGCACAGGACTTCGTGAGAGATAAGGATGCTGTTTCTGCTTGCGCACTCTTGGCAGAGATTTGCGCTTTTGCCAAAGATCAGGGCAAGACTCTCTACGACTTGTTGATGGGTATTTATCTGGAATATGGCTTCTCCAAGGAGATTACTGTCAATGTAGTGAAGCCAGGAAAGAGCGGTGCCGACGAGATCAAGCAGATGATGACCGACTTCCGCCAGAATCCTCCCAAAGAGGTTGGCGGCAGCAAAGTGGTGGTTTGGAAGGACTTCCAGACACTGGTACAGACCGATGCTTGTGGCAAGGAAGAGAAGATCGTTATGCCTACAACAAGCAACGTGCTGCAGTGGTTCTGCGAGGATGAGACAAAGATCAGCGTGCGTCCTTCAGGAACAGAACCCAAGATCAAGTTCTATATCGAAATCAAGGACAACACCATGAAGTGTGCCTGCGAGTATGATGCTTGTCTGAAGAGGGCAGAAGAAAAAGTGGAAGCCATCAAGAAATCTCTCAATCTGTAATCTTCTTTCTAAAGATTATCACTTGATGGTCTTTGGAAACTGAAATAGCCGAATCGGGCTGACTCCATTTGCAGAGTCAGCCCGATTTATGTTACTATATGCTTTGGGCTATTCCATTTTGTCAGTTCTTCTCTTGCGGTTCCTGTTCCGACAATACATAGGACTCACGTTAAATACTCTTCCCACCCGTCAATATAAGTCTTGTTCTCCCATGCCTTTTTACCTAAAGCAGGACAAAGCGTATATAAGAGTCTTTTGTAGAAGTGTTTTTGAATCACAGTATGGTGCCATCCTGAAAGTTTCTGGTATTTCATGAAAAGTGCTTTTCCTGGTACATAACATCCCAACGACCAAGGCTTTGTGGGGCCCATGTAATGGAAAATGACCGGTGATTTTCTTGCTTCAGCTATTTCCTCATACCTGTCGGTCGGGAAATTATCAGGATGTTTGTAGAAATGGTATGGCGTTACATTATATTCAATGGGGAGTTCTATGAGTTCATCCTTTAGAACGACATTCAGGGCATCCTGATCAGGATATATTATGATACTGCTTTTCTCTGCGATGTACGACAAAAGCCTATTCTGAATGTTATGTTTCCTCCAATAATCAAGGTTCATCACAATCACACCGGAGTTGAGATAGTGCCGCCCCGGAATATCCAACCGTCCTAATGTCTCCTCGTTGTTATAATAATAATCAGGAGCCATTGCCACAGCCACATCATTGACATCTGTATCCCATAATGATTTCAAATCCTTGCATACCACGAGATCACAGTCAAGGTATATAATCTTGCTGAGATGGGGAAGCATAGACGGCAATAGTATCCTTGCATACATCATCACATTGGAATAGTGGGCATTCTGGTTAACCGGACAGTTATTAAACAATGATGTGTTGATTTCTATAAAACTGACCTTTATGTTATAGCTGTTTGCTATCCTTTCTATTCTCTTGATAGTCTGATGTTTCAATCCGTTATGCAATAAATACATCATTACATCTTCGGATTTGACATTTTCTCCGATGGATGTAACGACAACTCCAAACATTGGAGCCAGCTTCTCATTAGAACAGCATGCGATATGAATCATGTCTTTGTGAATTCAAGAACTTCACTTCCGATATGCTTGCAACGAATGTGCAGTTAAGATTTTGTTGGTAGTTAGTCTTTGTCTGCTATTCAAATCGCTGAGCACTTCACCCGTTATACAGGTATGGATGCTATCAGTAGTGTCATATCCCTTAATTATTGACTATTCAAGTTATACTCTGCGTGTAAAAGTACTCAGAAAAATTGAGACTAAACAATGTTTTATGTTTTTCTTTATGATATTACGTGAAATTCCTATTCTGATTTTCTCAATCACCCACAAAGAATCCTTTGTGGAAATGGATGGATACTGTCTGCCAAATGAAAGTAATCACCGTTATTTGTTACATATATATGTCATATCCATAGACCGTCTATTTGGGGCATTCTATATTCGTCTGCAATGCTATTCAGATGATGTCAGCATACCTGTTATAATGTCTTCATGAATACATGTCATTCTTCGTTCACCGCTGCTGAACGATCATCCAGCGTCGCTGAACGATCATCCAGCGTCGCTGAACGATCATCCAGCGACGCTGGACGAAAAACAAATACCGTATCGTGGCACAATTACATTGCCCTAAGTGTATATTTCCAGGCAGTTATCCTTGTCATGTTATGACAGCGATTATTATATGATATGAATAGGATTATAACGTGACTCTAATCGTCATTCCCTTATAGGCATTTATATTGTCCTTCCTTATAGTAGAATCCTGCGTCAAGACTGTTTGAGAATGTACCCTTTGAACAGTAAACAGCATCAATAAAGATAATGTTGCTGCCAATGTTACCGAATAACACCTTTTCATTTCCCGTATTTTTGGGCTCAAAGTTACATGCCGGTTATGACATAGACATGACTATCATGCTACAATGCCGTTACATGTAGCTGGCAATGCCTTACTTCCTCATGAAAATGTATCTTTATGGATAAAAGTCCCTCATAAAAATGTAGTGTCAGACATAAAACTCCCTCATAAAAATGTAGTAACATTTGGTAATCCGCTGATTTCTAAACATATTCCGGAGCATACCCGTTCACTTGAAGGATAGAGTTCTTTTAATTTCGATTCCGATTAGACATTCTGTATGTAGAAGCGCATGACAAGCAGATAGAGAATCTGTATTTTGGCACGGACGAACAAAGAATACATGGCATTTATAAGGTAGTGTTTTGGCAATATTTGCATACTCACATCCTCTGGTCCATACAAGTTAACACCAGCAATGAAATCGATACCATATTTTAACCCAAATCGGTCATTAGACTATTCTGCGCAAACATACTTTCTTTTTTTCATCTGTCTTTCCGCTTTTCCGTTACAATGGAACCCCATTGCTCCCTCAAACCGAAAAGAAATCTGCTCAAAAATACAAGATGTTATCATCATAACGCTAATGACCGATTTGGGTTTAACGTGAGTTCGACGAATACGAATGATTGCCACCTCCAGTCTGCTATCTGATGATTTGTGCGCACTGACTGCTTGCTGATGAGCTTTGCGAATAAAGTGCAGCTTGCGCATAGCCCAGGGCAACGCCCTGGGTCTTTATCGTGTGGAGCAAATACGGGCTGTAAGCCCAAAAGCATTCATACACAAGCAAAGTATTAACGCTTTTGCCTTTTCAAGGCGTATCCAAATGCATCCATCAAACCCAGGGTGTCATTCCGCTTCGCTCCATTCTGCCCTGGGCTAGGCGCAGACTGCACTTTATTCGCAAAGCTCATCAGCAAGCAGTCAGTGCGCACAATTCGTCGAACTTACGTTATATTATTATTTCATAAGGAGTAGAATATACTCCACCACCCTTTAAACCTTCTATAGTTCTTAAGACCTGCTTTATTCCCTCAACTGCCATCTGCGAGCCAAAAGCATCAACCGTACCATAAAGCCAGCCTTCGTTCATAAGAGGTTTCATTGCCTCATCATTGTCAAAACCTATTACTTTTACCGCACCAGGTTCTTTACCGTATGACTTTAATACATCAATAACCCCAAGCGCCATCGCATCATTACAACAGAAAACAGCCTTTATATCTGAATGTTCATCATAAATTTGTCTGAACACATCAGCAGCTTTATATGTCTCCCAATCTGCAGGACGACTGTCTGCTAATAGAAGTCCTCGTTCGTCGATAGCCTTCACAAATCCCGCCTTACGCTCTTTTGCATTCTCGGCAACAGGCAAGCCTTCTATCATCACAACTTTATCTCCAGGGTTTAAACAGGAAGACAATCTACTACCTAATTCATAAGAGGCTGTAAAATTATCAGGACCTACATAAGTAAGATTAACCCCGGCAGCAGAAAGCATGTCCTCATCCAACTTAATATCAATATTTACTACTATCACTCCTCGGCTTATTGCTCTGACAACCGGAGCTACAAGGGCTTTGGAGTCTATAGGAACGACTACCAGTGCATCCACGCCTTCATCTACCAGCTTGTCAATCAAGGCTATCTGTTCTTCTATCTCTGTTTGAGAATCCGTACCTACAGATATCAGGCGATACTCGTCATGTGAGGCACTGAAAAGTTCAGCGCCTTTCTGCATAGACTTGAAAAACTCGGCGTTTAATGACTTCATCACTAAGCCAATGGTAATTTTGTCTGTATTTCCCATTATTATCAATATTTATAACAGTAATTATTCTGCAATACTTCGGTAAATGTTTACCGATAACCTTAAGATTTAACAATCGAGTAGGTCAAAACCGGCTCAACAGAATACAACAAGCGGATATGGTAAGCGGTTAGCAAGTGAATAGAGTAATCGGTTAGAGATTGATTCCCAGTTGTTTAAATACTTATAATTGACCTTTGGTTGAAGGCAAATCGAAGTGGTGGATGTCACGACGTACAGCCATTTTGACAGCTCTTGCAAAGGCTTTGAAGATGGCCTCGATTTTGTGGTGCTCGTTCGTGCCCTCAGCAGAGATGTTGAGGTTCATCAGCGCACTGTCGCTGAGGCTCTTGAAGAAATGGTAGAACATCTCGGTGGGCATTTCACCAATCTTTTCGCGCTTGAACTCCGCGTTCCAAACCAGCCAGGGACGCCCGCCGAAGTCGAGAGCTACGTTACACAGACAATCATCCATAGGCAGACAGAATCCGTATCGCTCTATGCCACGCTTGCTGCCCAATGCCTGATGGATGCACTGACCCAATACAATGGCAGTATCTTCAATGGTATGGTGTTCGTCCACATACAGGTCACCTTTCACTTCTACATCCAGGTCGATACCTCCGTGACGTCCTATCTGTTCAAGCATGTGGTCGAAGAATCCCAGTCCTGTGTGTATGTTACATCTGCCATGACCGTCCAGGTTCATGCTTACACGGATGTCAGTCTCGTGTGTGGTACGCTGTATGCTTGCCGTGCGTTCACCGGCAAACAAGAGTTCTGTGATTTTGTCCCATGTCAATTCGTCTTTTCCGATGATTAGGCTCTTGCAGCCTATGTTTTCGGCAAACTGGCGGTCGGTCTCCCTGTCTCCTATCACATAACTTTCTGCGATGTTGTAGGCAGGGTCGTTCATATATTTCTCGACCATGGCAGTGCCCGGCTTTCTTGTCGGGGCATTGTCTTCCGGGAAATGACGGTCGATGAGAATGTCGTCGAATGTCACACCCTCGCCCTCCAGCGTGCGCAGAATGAGGTTGTGTACAGGCCAGAATGTGTCTTCAGGAAAAGAAGGTGTACCCAGTCCGTCCTGGTTGCTTACCATCACGAACAGATAGTCAAGATGGCCTCGAATAAAGCCCAGATTCCTTATGGCTCCCGGAACGAACGTGAGTTTCTCAACGGCATCAATCTGCTCGTCTTCCGGTTCTTGTATGAGCGTTCCGTCTCTGTCTATAAATAGTATTTTCTTGGGTTGTTCCATATCAGAAATTGGTGTTGTGTGATGAGATAAAGGTTTGGTCAATACAGTCGGTAATGGGATTTACGCAATCTGTTCCTGACGCGAGTGCTCTATGCTACCATAAAGATAGTAGCCTGTGTAGAGGATAACCAGACGGGATACAAGGAGGCACCATCCGCATATCAATGCCAATAGAGGCTGCAGCCAGTCAATGTATCCGGGAAAGTCAACAGGATCGGATATCAAGCAACCTCGCATATACTCTACCTTTGCAATCCAGATGATGGCATTGGGGAGAAGCAAAATGATGCTGATACACAGCAATATAAGAGAATCTATAAGTATGACGGAAAAGATTTTTCCGTACTTCTCTGTCGAAATCCTGAGATTCCCTGTAATGCATTTCCAAAGAGACATGCCGGGCTCTAACATGTATTTCATCAGGATGAAATACAGCGGAACCAGCAGCAGTTGCAGGATGCCCCACACCAAGACACCGAGGAAAGATGAAATGGGATGCTCTGAAAACCGGGTGGCAATGTGCGGCAGAGTGCCGTCAAATCCTATATTAAACAGGTCTCTCCAATAGGCAAAGGCGGCAAACAGGACACAGGGTATGAGTGTAAGGATAACGACAAACAGGATGCCTTTGAAAGTGCGCCAATATGCCTTCTTGTTGAAATGGACGAAACGGAGTCTGGGCATCTGCATGCTACCCTGGTGCAGATGGAGCGAGAGCATCTCTACATGGTTGGCATAGAACCCTGTTTCCACCAGTCCACCGAGGATGAACAGTATGCCTGCTGCCACAATGGCATAGAGGAGCCCTGACGGATGGGACAGGGCCAGCGAGCAGGTGATAGTGAGAAGCATGAATATGACAGCAAACAGCACTGAAGTGAGCAGCGAGTGCTTGATGAGTATGTGCTTGTTGTGAAACATCAGTCGGAAGCCATGCTTGATGATGCCTGCTATGCTGTGCCCTTTGACGGGGGCGTCGTAAAATGAATTCTCCATCAATCAGTAATTATGCGGTAAACGATATTCTCTGCAAAATTACTGATTAATGGAGAAAAAGCAAAACAAATAACCTTTTTTATGTTATATGCCATGCGCCCCTTGCCATAGTGGCAAAGGGGCGTTTTGTCATGCTTCCTTGATGAGCTGTACCGAACGCTTCAGGAAGGCATCCAAGGCAGCTCCCTTGAGCATGCCGTTCTGCAGGAGTGCCAAGTCGATAAGCTGGTTGACAACGGCGTTGTCCTTGGCATACTGTGCCAGGATGCTGTTGCGCTTTTCCTTTTGCTCGCCAATAGCCTTCTCAGTCTGTTCGCGGTTATCCTTTTCTTCCTGTGTCACTTCCTCTGGCTTTTTCTTGTCAGTGGACTGTCTGATGGCAGCAAGTCGTGCTTCGAGTCCTTTTATCTCGCTGCATACCGGCTTCAGTTCATCCGCAGTCTTTGCCGTACAGTTGTCCAGTACGTTCTTAATCAGCGCATGGTCGCTGTTGAGCACCACGGTATATGTGTCGGGCATCTGTGCATAGAAGGCCATACCCGGCTGATAGCGACTGATGTCTTTCATTCTGCGCATGTACTCGCTCTGAGTGATGATGACCGGTTGGGCTGTCTCGCCAAGAGCCTGTACATCCACCATGAACTCCGTCTTGTCTATTTGGGGCATTCTGCTGTTGAATACCGTGGTGATGTTGTCTTTCTCTTCGTCAGAGAAAGAGGTGGTCTTAGCATCGTCCTTGACAATCAGGCGGTCTATCACATCGCCGTCAACACGTGTGAACCTGCTCTTCTCGAACTTCTGTTCCAGCATGGAAACCAATGGCACGTCCAGCTGGCCGTCGAGCAGCAATACACTGTAGCCCTTGCTCTTGGCTGCTTCAATGTAACTGTACTGGTCGTTGAAGTTGTTGGCATAAAGATAGATCAGATTGCCGTCTTTATCGGTCTGGTTGTCCTTGATCAGTGTCTGGTATTCTTCAAAAGTGAAGTATTTTCCCTCGGAGTCTTTGAGCAGGAAGAACTCTTTGGCGCGATCGTAGAACGACTCTTCGCTCAGCAGTCCGTAGTCGATGAAGAGTTTCAGATGATCCCATTTCTCTTCGTAGTCCTTTCGGTTCTCCTTGAAGATGGATGCCAAACGATCGCTCACCTTTTTGGTGATATAGGAGGAAATCTTCTTCACATCGCGGTCGCTCTGCAGATAACTGCGGCTTACGTTCAGCGGAATGTCCGGTGAATCAATGACACCGTGCAGCAACGTCAGGAAGTCGGGTACAATCCCTTCTACCTGGTCGGTTACAAACACCTGGTTGCAGTATAGCTGTATTTTGTTTCTCTGTAGTTCGATATTTGACTGGATGCGGGGGAAATACAGGATGCCGGTGAGGTTGAAAGGATAATCCACGTTGAGATGTATCCAGAAAAGCGGTTCATCGTGCATGGGGTAGAGGGTGCGGTAAAAACTCTTGTAGTCCTCATCCTTCAGTGTGCTGGGAGCCTTTGTCCACAGTGGTTCCACGTTGTTGATGACATTGTCTTCATCGGTTTCCTGCTGCTTGCCATCCTTCCATTCGGTCTTCTTGCCGAATGCCACGGAAACAGGCATGAACTTGCAGTACTTGTTGAGTAAGCTCTCGATCTTGTGCTTGTCTAAAAACTCCTTGCAGTCGTCGTCGATATACAGGATGATGTCAGTACCGCGGTCTGCTTTCTGCACCTCTTCCATCTGGTAGGCGGGGCTGCCGTCGCAGCTCCACTTCATTGCCTGGGCATTGTCCTTGTAGCTCAGAGTCACTATCTCTACCTTCTTGCTCACCATGAAGGATGAGTAGAAACCCAATCCGAAGTGGCCGATGATGTTGTTGGCATTGTCCTTGTATTTTTCCAGGAAGTCATTGACACCCGAGAAGGCTATCTGATTGATGTACTTCTCGATTTCTTCAGCTGTCATTCCGATGCCTTGGTCACTGATGGTGATTGTTCCTGCCTTCTCGTCCATGCTGACGCGTACGGTGAGATTGTCGGTGTTGCCTTTGAACTCACCTTTGGCTGCCAGGGTCTTCAGCTTCTGTGTGGCATCCACAGCATTGGATACCATCTCGCGCAGAAATATCTCATGGTCAGAATACAAGAATTTTTTGATTACCGGGAATATGTTTTCCGTAGTTACTCCAATTGTACCTTGTTGCATAGTTTATTTTATTTTTATGGTTTCTCTTTTTTGCTATCTGCAAAAACCATGCCACAAATCTGTCTGTAGGTACAGAAATCACATGTGTTGCGGTTGGTGGCAGGCATGAAAGGCTTGCTTGTGTCAAATATTTCCTGTAATGTATTGTCCAGCTGTTGCATGAATTCTGCCTGATACATAGATACATCGTGGACAGGATGACTGTCTATGACGATGGCAGGGTCATAGTCCTCGCCCACAGCATGCTGGATGAAGAGCAGGGCAGGACTTACGCTGTCTCCGTCGGCATTGTATCTCTTTTCAGACTGTACCAGGATGCTGTAGAGCAGGGCCTGTATATAGTAGTTGCCCTTGGCCGGCGGCCGGTTGGTGTTGAAGAGTTGTTCTATGCTACCGATGGAGGATTTGGTATAGGAGCCGGTCTTGTAGTCAATGACGCGTATGCGTTTCCTTCCCTGCTCATCCGTAATGCAGTCCAGACGGTCTATCCTGCCTCCGATGGTGGTGCGCAGTTCTCCTTGAGGCAGGTGGATGGTATGGGGACGTATGACGTCACATTCCAATCCCAGGATTTGGAACGGCGCCAACTGCAAGTCGATGCGTAGCAGACGTTTCAGAAAGGTCACAATCACCTGTCGGTTGATAAGTTCCAGACCATTGTAGGAATAGCCTCCCTGTTGCGGCACCCCTCTGCCAAACTCCTTGATGAAGGCTTTGTCAACGGCGAGCCGGATGCTGTTCTCGTTTTTCAGCATGGTCTGGATGGCTTGTTTGCTCACGGTATGCTGCTTGTCTGCGATTTGCCCGTAGATATATTGTGACGCCTCATGGAAAATGTTGCCGAAGGTGCGTTGATCCATCACCTCATCGTCTTCAGGCAACTGGTCTTTGATGTTGAGGACATAGCGGTAGTAGAACTGTAGTCCGCATCTCAGATAACGGTTGATGGCAGTGGGAGTCAGTCGGGCTATGCTGTCATCAGAGGCTGTAAAACGCCGGCACAACGCCTCTATGGCATGGTCTGACTTTTCGACGGATGCCGGTGAATATGACAGTGCCATCTGGTTACCGGTAAGCACGCCTCGCTCGATGGGATGGTTGCTCTCTACCAGCAGTTGCAATACAAAACGGCTCATCTCGCCCCGTTTGCCGTTGGCTGTGGCATGATTATAGACCAAGGTGATGTCTTTGGCGCGCTGGATCATCCGGTAGAAGTAATAGGCATAGATAGCTGTCTTGTTGTCTATGGTGGTTAGTCCGTGTGCCTTGCGTACACTATAGGGTATGAATGATGTATCGTTGAGACCGCGGGGGATGTTCCCTTCTCCACACGACAGGATGAGCATGTGGTCAAAATCAAGGTTTCTGGTTTCAAGCACACCCATTATCTGCACACCGGCAGCAGGTTCGCCGTGGAAGGGTACTGAAGTCTGGCGCAGCAACTGTGTAAGAAGTCTGGTCAGCGTGTGTCCGTCGATGCTTATCTCTTCGTTCCTTATCAGCTGGTTCATACGGTTGATGATGGTATAGGTTCTGAACAGGGCTTCCTTGGCGAAAGGGGTTTCCTGTTCGGGCAGTTGCCGTGCCACGCCTTTGATCTGGCGCAGTAACCATCCGGAGAGACTTCTTTCCTCAACAGGAACAAACACGTCCTCTTCCTGGTTGTCCAGGTATTTTGCATAAGGATGCTTCTTCACCCTTTGTATAAAAGACTTGAGAAAACGTTTCTTCTGCTTGTCATAACCGGATACCTGAAGCGAGAGCAGCAGGTGTACCAATGAAACAACGGGTGACAAATGCAGAGGATAACCGGTGGTGATGTTGATAGTAGGTACCTCATCGGGAATACAGTGGACTACTGATGGCAGCATGTTCTCGTCGCACAGTATGATGGCGGTGCGCTTTCCCTTGGCATAACGGTTGTTTTCCAGTAGCCACCGGCTTACATATCTTGCTTGTATGTTGTCGGTGGAAGCCCCGAAAAGACGGATGCTCTTTGGTGTGCTGAAACAGTTATAGACCGACGCGTTACGGCTGTCCAGCTCGTTAGGGAACGATGCCATCAGTCTGGATATGTAATGCCCGGCCTCGTGCATCGGCTGCATGTAGTAGTGGTCGAAGTCCCAATAGAACATGGCTTTGCCTGCATCTTTGATTCTCTGAAACATGGTCTGTTCTACTGGATGAACCATGTTGAATCCCACAAACACGTATCGGTCAAATGGAAAAGACAGCCGGGGGTTGCTGGCAACGCTTCTGTAAAGTGCCCCTTCGTATGCCAGTCCTTGCTGGTCGAGTGCCTGGTTATAGTGGACGTATATGCTGTACAGTTGTTTCCACATCTGCAGGAACCGCCGTTTCATTTCCGTGGTTTTGTTCTCGACCAGTGTACCGAAGAACTGCCTGAGCATAGCCAACTGTTCTTCTGAAAGATACGAAAGGTCATCCATCTCATGCAAATCGGCCACGTTGGCAAGAACTTTTCCTGCATCAGCCATGTTTTTGTCTATATCGTCAAAGTCGGTCAGCATCACTTGCCCCCAGCCGTAGAAATGGTCCAGAGACTCGTCTGACCCTGTGCAAATGCAATAGGAGTGATGCAGTTCTGTTACCAGTTTTATCTCGTCTGCAGCCACCAGCGGAGAATAGGAACGGAACAGTTCGCTGATGGTGAGATAAGAAGGGCTCCACAATGCGTGTCCGGCATGCCTGTACAGACTCTCTGCAAAAAACAGCCGTGCACGCTTGTTGGGGAATATCACCACAGTCCGTGAGAGGTCATTGCCCAGCTTATGCAACATGTCTGCTGCCACTTCATCCAAAAAAGTACGGTTCATAATGAGATAATCAAATCTTGAAACACATACCACAGATACCCTTTGACATGCTTGTATCCCATGGTTTCCAATAAACTCACGTATTCCTTCACCTGTGTCTGGTGTTTGTTCATAGGCTTTCCGAACTTAAAATCAAGAACCACCGTGTCTTCGCCTTTGGTCATCACCCTGTCAGGCCGTCTCTCGATAATGGTATTGCTCTGCTCGTCTTGCGTGATGATGGAACACTCATTGTGCAGAATCCACGATCCGTCGAACCATTGCCGCACCTCAGGCTGTCGTAACTTGCTGTTGATAAGTGCCTCTATTTCTTTGACGGTCATGCCTATGTCGGCGTCGAGCACTCCCTCAGACTCCAACAGGCGTATCTCCTTGTTCACGTCGGCAACGGTACGGATGTTTGACATCAGCTGGTGCAGCAAGGCTCCGCGCTGGATATACATCTGCTGTTTGCCTTGTAGTTCATCGGTGCTGACATCCTCTTTTTCCTCTTGCAGGAACCGGATGCTTCTGTTGCTTTGCTTGTATTCTGCCTTGGAACGGTTGATGCTTATGCCTACCTGTGTGCGCATTGTATCTTTGCTTTCCTGTGTAATGACCGTGGCGTCCGCAGCATCCAGTTTTCCATATTTCAGTTCAATCGCTTCTTCTACCGATTCATTTTCCTCGACGCTGTCAGGACTGACCAGTAGAGCCTCGGGCAATGCCTTCTGCACCTCATCCAACGCCTGTTCAATACTGTAGGAACGTGTGGCAGAAGCTCCCTTTTTACCGATGATTACCAGACCGCAGCGTGCTCTCGTCAAAGCCACATATAGCAGGTTCAAGTTGTCTACGGTATTCTGTAGATGCTCCGTAAGGTAGTCTGTTTCATAAATGGTGCCGCTCATGGCTTTCTTGCTGAAATCAATGGGGACCAATGGCATCCTGTTGTAGGGCTCTTCAGCGGGTTTGCACCATACCACATTGTCAGCATGGAAAGACTCGGTCTGCCAGTCGCAATAGGGTAGTAATACATGGTCGTATTCCAGTCCCTTACTCTTGTGTATGGACAGGATGTGTATGCCCTCTATGCCATCGCTTTGTATAGTCCTGTCGGCATAGGTGCTGTCCCATTCGTTGATAAATCCGGGCAGGTCTGCCGGAGGATTGTCTGTGTATTCCATCAGACAATCATACAGAGCACATACATAGGCCCCCTCGTCGGTCAGTCTGTCCAGTCCGAACAATGCGTACAGGCGGTCTGCCATGTCGGGCAAAGGCAGCTCGTAAAGGGATTCCATTTGTAGTATGAAATCTTGAGGTAGAAAGGAGAGGGCGGTTTCCTTGTCCCGGAATATCCTTTCCTGTGGCACCTCCTGATGAAGGATACCGTATTGATAGGCATTGACCAGAAATGCCAAAGCAAGCTCGTTCTCTGTGTCTACCATGTATTTCATGGCTGTAACAATGGTGTTGACTGCAAGTGAGGCATCCAGTCTGAAGGCTTCGTCTGAAATGATGCTCAATTCAGGCAGTGCCTTTTTTATCTGTGCGGCAATGACGGGAATAAAACGGTTGGCTCTTACCAAAATGGCAATGCTGCTTTGGGGATGACCTTTGGCAAGAATCTCCGTAATACTGGAGATAAGGATGTCCAAGGTGTTGTCGTTATAGTCCTCGTTGTTGGGCAGTAACGTCACGTTCACATAACCTTTCAACTCCCTGTCGGCAGGAATCTCCTGCTTGACATCGGCATACGCCTTCTGTAATGACAGGGCACCCGCTTTGTCTTTCACTGCTATCTCTGCACTCTCGTTCTTAGCGATGGCAGAGAACAGTGCGTTGTTGAATTGTATGATGCGACGCTGTGAACGCCTGTTGGTGCATAGGGTCCTGATGTCCATCTGGTGGGCATGAGAGCCGAACACGCTGTCTATGTCGTTGAGCAGTCTCCAGTCACCGGCACGCCATCTGTATATGCTTTGCTTGACATCACCTACGATTAGATTCTGGGACTCCTGATGACTCATGCACTCCTCAAGCAATACCTTGAAGTTCTTCCATTGGATGGAGCCAGTGTCCTGAAACTCATCAATCATGATATGTTCCAGTCTGCTGCCAATCTTTTCAAAAATGAACGGACTGTCGCTTTCCTGTATCAGCGTGCGAAGCAGTGCATGGGTGTCGCTAAGCAGAAAACGGTTGGCGTCGCTGTTCATTTCTCTCACGCTCGTTTCGATGGTTCCCAACAACCGTAGCTGGTGCAGACGTTTCAATGTCAAGGTGGTGCTTTGGATTGTCTTCCATTGAACCGGTTGGTCATGCAGCACCTGTCGGAGCAGAGGGATGAACTCCGCTTCTATGACGGGCAACAGGGATTTGCGTTGCGGATGTGACTTGGCTATCCATGCTTCAGCAGTTTCGGCGCCTTGCATGCTGCGCTTGGTGATGATGGAGGCATCATAGTTCTCGTCCTGTATCTTCAGGAAGATGCCGCAAACGCCGCTTTTCTTGTTTGAAAAATCATCTATGGTAAGATGGTGCTTGTCGAGCAACTGAAGGAAGGATTGTGCATAGTGCCGCATCTTTTCTTGCGCGTCTTGCTGTTGCTGGCGCAGGTCAGAGGAATATGACTCGAAGAAATGCGGTATTTCGAGTATCTTGTTGATGTTCTTGCTTTCTTCCTTGTAGAAGTCCTTAAGGATGGTTTTGGCAAAAGATTTCAGTTGACCGATGATGTTCCAGCTCTTTTCCTCTCGGATATTATCGTTGATGTAGTTGATGATCCAATGAAGTACCTTGTCTTTGTCTGTGAGTTGTTCTATCATGTGGTCAACGGCAAGATGGATAACCTGCTCGTCGTTCATCTCTATGCTCAGATTGGGTGTCAGATCCAGCTCCCTTGCCAGGTTGCGCAGTACAGACTGAAAGAAGGAGTCGATGGTTTCAATCCGGAAGTAACTGTAGTTATGTAGAAGCAGATGAAGGGCAATGCCTGCTCTTTCACTCACCCATGCAGGGGAGGCATCCAGTTCGTTGCAGATGATTTCAAGGTAGGCTTTGCTCTTTTTGCTGTCACCCTGCCATATAGCCTGCAGTTGCTCCAGTATGCGCAGTTTCATCTCTTCCGTGGCTTTGTTGGTAAAGGTCACGGCAAGGATGTTCTTGTAACTCTGTGGATTCTTGATGAGTAGTTTGATGTATTCTACTGCAAGTCTGAAGGTTTTTCCACTGCCGGCACTCGCTTTGTAAACCATCAGTGATTTTTGCTCATACATATTTTTTCACCAGTGTCTAAATAATTCCATAGTAAATTTACAGCCCACCTCTTTGATGTTCCAGTTGAGCAGGTTGGTAAACAACGCCACGGAGCATATCTTGTTGCTGAAACCATATCCCAGTTCCATATAGGGAGGTTGGGTGTGTTCGATAATCAACGTATTCAGGTAGATGCGTTCTGTTTCGGTAAACTTGCCGATCCAGGGCAGATGGGAAACGGCCATAAGCGGGGATTCGTAGGTGACATTGCTGCGCACATAGTATTTTGATGCGTTGTACCATTCGCTGTTGAGTAACTGGAAATGGCCGCTCCAATCGTCATTCCAGCTGTCGGGCAGGTAGGTAGCATGGAAGTTCTCGAAATCCACAAAATAATTGGTGCTGCGGTTGGTGTAAAATCCTCCGCCAATTCTGGCGCTAAGCATCCTAAGCCGGCGCATCTTCTTGCTGTATGAGGCATCAAACTCCCATCTCTCATATATCATGTCGCTTTTGAAAACATTTCTGATGGCACGCTCGTAATTGGCAGTGAATATGGGTAAATGGGGAGATGGCATCCACGTCAGGGTAAGGGAGGGAGCAAAACTTCGATAGACATCAGGTTTGCCCAACAGTTGCATGAGTGTCCGTTGCATGGCTGAGCGCCTATGGTATACGGTGGCTATATTCACGTTCAAGTGTTTGCCTATGCCGCTGTTGAAGGCAATCTTGAAAGAGTTATCACGGAAATAGTCCAGTCCCAATGCGGAGAAGTCAATGGTGTCCATTCGTTCATGCTCGATAATCTTGAGCACGCTTGAGTTGGTGATGCGGTTACCGTTGCTCCAGGTATATTCCACCCATGTGTTGTGGTTTTTGTTGAAAGTATAGCGGAGCGGGGCGGAAAAGAAGAACTGCTTGTATTTGAAGTTGTAACCTATAAGCGGATTCAGCCCCAGTGAGGTGCGTTCGGAAAACTGGTATTCGGCACCGGCGCGCATCTTGTATGACAGTCCGTTGGAGGGACTGTATGCGAAATAAAAGGGGTTCAGGATGGGTGACAGGCGGATGTACGAGTTGTCATTCTCCATTCCGATGCTGCTCAGCAGGTTGTCGCCTATAAAATCCCATGCGTTGTTCCGCAGGTTATGTAAGGTCCTGTTGCGTTGAGGTGTCGAGTCGTTGTATGTGCGGTTGGAGATGGAATCTATCATCCTATACACATCCTGTTCGTAGGCTGACAGCGGAACGGGGCGCAAGGTGTCCATCAGTGTGCTGTTGCCGGGATACCTTTTGTTGATGCTGTCGGGGAGGGTTATCGGACAGTTGGCATGAGACAGGAAATGCGAATGGATGCGGTTGCCGAAAAAACTGAAATCAGTGTTGGTTTCAATTTTTGTCACGGTATTTCTCGTATTGTCTAATTCCAGCATCATGTTGAATTTCAACATCTCGTAGTCACCGTGCAAAGAGGCGCTGAGTATGGTGCCCGTACTGTCGTTGATGATGGCAGTGCCACTAACCAGTTGGGTGTTCTCGATGCGTGGTTTGTAGTGGAGCATCCTGGTAGTGGTGCTGATGTAGTTGCTCTTGTATCTGTAAAAGATATGGTTGTCCGGATGAAAGGGAGACAGGATGTTTTCACCGATGAGGGTAGGGGAGTAGGGTTTGATGGTGAGAAACTCTGTCAGGATGGGCATTATCTTGCGGTAATGCGAGATGTTTCCAGTAATCAGCTGTGCATTCAGATGTGCATTTCCTTTTCCTTGCGAACCCGAGAGTGTTCCGTAAGTCTCGCCGAGATAATGCCTTTGTCCTTTGGCTATGGTGTAAAGCGAGGGTACAAAAAACAAAGTAGGATTCCGCCGTTGTACGCGGAATCCGTATTTTATATATATGTTGCGCCTTTGCTGAGTAGCAGTGTCAGTGCCATCATGCGCAAGCATTGAAAGAGATACAACTATAAAGGAAACGAGAATTGCAAATCTTTCATGCCAATTCTTGAATGGGTTATCTTGGTTCATCCAAGATATTTCATCAGGATTTTTGCATTACCGCTATCGCGTAGTTTGGCGATGCTCTTCTCTCTGATTTGGCGCACACGTTCGCGTGTCAGTCCTAACTGGTCTCCGATTTCTTCCAGTCCCTTTTCGTGGCACCCTATGCCAAAACACTCGCGTATGATGGTTATTTCACGCTCCTTGAGTACTTTGCTGAGCACCGAGTTGAGCTCCTGTGCCATGGATTCGTGATCTACCTGACGGTCTGTGCGGCTGTCATCGCCTCCGGCCATTACATCCAGCATACAGTTGTCTTCGCCGTCTTGAAAAGGTGCGTCGATGGAAACGTGGTGCCCGTCTGCCATGAGACTCTGACTGATCTTGTCTTCATCCAGATTGGTGGCATCGCTCAATTCCGATACAGAAGGATGGCGCTGGTTCTCTTGTTCGAATTTGTTGATTTCGTGATTGATTTTGTTAAGAGAACCCACCTGGTTCAGGGGCAAACGTACAATTCGACTCTGTTCGGCGATGGCTTGAAGAATGCTTTGCCTAATCCACCACACAGCGTATGAGATGAACTTGAATCCTCGTGTCTCGTCAAATTTTTGTGCGGCTTTGATCAGACCGATATTGCCCTCGTCAATCAAGTCGGTCAGTGTGAGACCCTGATGCTGGTATTGTTTGGCAACAGATACCACAAAACGAAGGTTGGCAGTAACCAGCTTGTCTTTGGCGCGCTCGCCTTCGGGACCTCCTTTCTTGATCTTTTGTGCCAGTTCTATTTCCTCATCAATGGAAATAAGGGGAGCCCTGCCGATTTCTACCAGATACTTATCCAATGCCTCACTGGAGCGGTTGGTGATGCTTTTCTGAATTTTAAGTTGTCTCATTTTACCAATAAAAGATAACTCCTTGTGTTTGAGGAGTATGGGAAATATTTTTGCAAAAACAGCACAAAGTTACAAAAAACATTCAATACGAACAAGTTATAAGGCAAAAATTAACACTTGTTTGTCAAACGCTCGTCTTGTGAATGTCCCGAACGCATACCGAACGCATACCGAACTCATCCCGAACGCATCCCGAAGGATATTCACCTTCCATTTGATGCCAATGTGGAGCAATACCAGCGGAAAAGCCGTTCAACACCCTCTTCTATCTCAATCTTGTGCGTCCATCCCAATGAATGCAGCTTGCTTACGTCAACCAGTTTGCGGGGAGTTCCGTCGGGCTTGTTGCTGTCAAATACAATCTCGCCTTCAAATCCCACAGCCTTTGCCACAAGTGCCGACAGCTGTCTGATGGTAATCTCCTTGCCTGTGCCGATGTTGATGTGGCAATTACGTATCTCGCCCAGTTGTGGTAATGCTCCGCCGCGTCCTTCGCTGCTGTTGCGGTCTATGCTGCCATCCGCCTTCGTTCCAAAACAAACGGAGGAGTATTGTGGAATTCCGATGATGTCTGCAAAGTCCACATTCAGCAATATGTGCACGCTGGCATCCGCCATATCCTCGCTCCACAGGAATTCACGCAGTGGGGTGCCGGTACCCCATAGCGTCACCTTGTTGTCCTCGATGCCGTATTTGGCAAGTATGTCGCGTATCTCCTGATGGGAGTGAGAGCCGGTAATGCCTTGTACCGGACGCTTGTCCATGTCGTTGGTAATGGCAGCCCATTGATTGTCGTGCAACAGTTTTGCCAAATATATCTTGCGCATCATGGCAGGCATCACATGGCTGTTTTCCAAATGGAAATTGTCGTTGGGACCGTACAGGTTGGTGGGCATCACCGCAATGTAGTTTGTACCGTATTGCAGGTTGTAGCTCTCGCACATTTTCAGTCCTGCGATTTTGGCGATGGCATATTCCTCATTGGTGTATTCCAGAGGCGAGGTAAGCAGGGCTTCCTCCTTGATGGGCTGAGGGGCGTCTTTAGGATAGATACAGGTAGAACCGAGGAAAAGAAGCTTTTTTACCTGATGCCTGTATGCTTCGCCTATGACGTTGCATTGTATCATCATGTTCTGCATGATGAAATCGGCACGGTACAGTGAGTTCGCCATGATTCCACCTACGAATGCGGCAGCCAAAACTACCGCATCCGGATGTTCCTGGTCAAAAAAACGCTTGACTGCCGCCTGGTCTGTGAGATCCAGTTCCCGATGGCTCCTTCCTATTAGATTGTTGTAGCCTCGCTGTTGCAGGTTGCGCCAGATGGCGGAGCCAACCAAGCCGTGATGACCGGCAATGTATATCTTGTCGTTGGGTGTCAGCATAATCAGTATTCCTCCTGTGCTCTGAGAAACAGTTTCTTTACAAAACGCATGTCATGCTCTACCATGATATGCACCAGCTCTTTGAAAGATGTCTTTGTGGGATTCCAGCCCAATACCTTTTTAGCTTTGGCGGGATTGCCCAACAGCTGTTCCACTTCTGCGGGACGGAAATACTTGGGATCTACCTCAACGATAATCTTTCCTGTGGCTTTGTCGTAACCTTTCTCCTCGACACCTTCGCCTTTCCACTCCAGGTCGATGCCCACCTCCTGGAATGCCAGGGTGGCAAACTCTCTTACCGTGTGGTACTCTCCGGTGGCAATGACAAAATCATCAGGTTGAGGCTGTTGCATAATGAGCCACATGCACTCCACATAATCCTTGGCATATCCCCAGTCGCGCAGCGAGTTCAGGTTGCCCAGATACAGCTTGTCCTGATAGCCTTGTGCGATGCGTGCGGCTGCCAGCGTAATCTTTCGGGTGACGAATGTCTCGCCTCTTCTTTCGCTCTCATGGTTGAAGAGGATACCGTTGCAGCAGAACATGTCATACGATTCACGGTAGTTCTTCATAATCCAGTAGCCGTACAGTTTTGCCACTGCGTATGGCGAACGTGGATAGAACGGTGTGGTTTCAGATTGGGGAACCTCCTGTACCTTGCCATAGAGTTCGGAAGTAGATGCCTGATAGATTTTGCATTTCTTTTCCAGACCGCAGATTCTTACTGCTTCCAGCAGTCGCAACACGCCGACGGCATCGGTATCAGCCGTGTATTCGGGAACGTCAAACGAAACTTTCACATGGCTTTGTGCTGCCAGATTGTAGATTTCGGTAGGCTGTGTCTCGCCGATGATACGGATCAGTGAAGAAGAGTCTGTCATGTCCGCCCAATGCAGGTTGACTAACCTGGCTTTTTTCATGTCGCGTACCCATTCATCGAGATACAGGTGCTCTATTCGACCTGTGTTGAATGATGATGAACGGCGCAAAAGACCATGTACTTCATAGCCTTTATTGATAAGAAACTCCGCCAAATAGGAACCGTCCTGTCCTGTAATACCTGAGATTAGTGCAACTTTTTTTTCCATATTTTTTTTGAATGATGGAAGACTGTTCTTCCGTTGTTGACAATAAGTTTTGGATTATTCTGTAAACTGCTTGATGCGTTGTTCTTCTGATAATTTGCAGATGAGCAGCGTGTTGTCATGCTCTGCCACGATGTAGCCGTCCAGTCCTTGAACTATCACCTTCTTCTCGCCGATGGTATGGACGATGCAATTGGACGAGTCAAAGAGTTTCACATCCTGTCCGATCACACTGTTGCCATACAGATCGTGTGGAGCCTGCTTCAGCAGAGAACCCCAGGTGCCAAGATCGCTCCAGCCGAAGTCTGCGGGATGCACGAATATCTCTTCAGCCTTTTCCATGATGGCATAGTCCACCGAAATGTTCTCACATTCGGGGAATACCTTGTCGATGGCAGCCTGCTCTTCAGCCGTTCCATATACGGGAATCAGAGACTCGAACACTTTTGCCAAGGACGTTTGGTACACCCTGAAAGCATTCACGATGGTGTTTACATTCCACACGAAGATGCCTGCATTCCAGAAGTAGAAGTTCTTCTTGATATACTGCTGTGCCGTAGCAAGGTCGGGTTTTTCTTTGAAGGAGTTCACCCTGAATAGTTCCTTGTTGCGTAGCGAAGCCGACGACAGGTCTGCCTGGATATAGCCGTAGCCTGTTTCCGGTCGTGACGGCTTGATACCCAAAGTAACGATGGCGTCTGTTTCACTGGTAAACTTCAGGCTGTTGGTAACGATTCTTTTGAACTCCTGGATATTGGTCACGATATGGTCGCTTGGAGTCACCACGATGTTTGCCTTGGGGTCTTTCGATTTGATGCGCCAACTCACGTATGCGATGCAGGGAGCGGTGTTGCGTCTGCAAGGCTCGCACAGTATATTGGAAACAGGGATTTGCGGCACTTGCTCTTTGATTTTGCTGACATACATCTTGTTGGTCACAATCCAGATGTTATCCGGCTTGCAAATGCCGTCAAATCTTTCAACAGTGAGTTGAAGCAATGATTTTCCTACTCCTAACACGTCAATGAACTGTTTCGGACACTCCGGGGTGCTCAAAGGCCAGAACCTGCTGCCTACACCTCCTGCCATGATTACTACGTGATTCTCCTGTTTCATAATATCTTTTTTTGTGATTTTTTGTTCGCTGAGCGCCGGAATCCGACCGGCGTTCTTCCGTTATTTCCTGTTCTTGTTGCGGATATGCTTTACCGCGAAATAAAGTATGACGAGACAAACAGCCGCAATCAGGAACAGTTTGATAAATTCTGAGTACTCGTCAATCTTGCTTTCCAGCATTTCTGGGGGTACGATGGAGTGTAGATACCAGCCTAAACCCGCCAGGATGCTGTGCCATGCACCTGCTCCAATGGTGGTGTACAACAGGAATTTTCCGTAGTGCATACGGGCCAGACCGGCAGGCAGCGAAATGAGATGGCGGATGCCAGGAAGCAATCTGCCGGTCAGGGTGGCTACCATGCCATGCTCGTTGAAATACTGTTCGCTATGTTCCACCTTCTCCTGATTCAACAGGCACATCTTTCCCCACTTGCTGTTGGCAAAGCGGTAAATGATCGGGCGTCCCAGATAAAGAGCCACGATATAGTTGATGGATGCTCCCAAGTCGGCGCCGATGGTTGAAAAAAGTATCACCAGCCACACGTTGAGATGTCCGTCGGCGGCATGGTATGCAGCCGGTGCCACTACCAGTTCCGAGGGGACGGGTATCACTGTACTCTCCAGCAACATCAGGAACAGGATGGTGCCGTAATTGAGATTTCCCAATAGCGAAGAAATGAAATTCACAATTTGTTGTTTATTTGGTTATACATATAATCATAATACTGTTCTACTTCCATCCCGAGGGGAAAGAGGTCCTTCAACAGTTGTTTGGTGCGCTTGGGCGCCCTTTCTACTGCCTCTTTCAGGAAATACAGAAACTCTTCATCCCTGTGTGTCTCTTTGCAGCACAGCGCCAGATAGGGCCACGTGTCTATGATGGGCTCCTCGAAAACGGAGATGCTCCTTTTCAGCAGCCTGTAGCATTGTTCCACATAGCCATTGTCGAAAAGCGAGGCGGCTATTTGCATGGACAACAATGGTTTGCCGTTTGCCTCTTCATGGTGGATAGCCTTGATATACAGCTCTTTTGCTTCTTCGATATGATTGAAACACAACATGATGTGAGCCATGGCTACCATTTCCTGAGGGGTATTGTCTTCATCCTTGATATGCCCGATACATTGGAGCGCTTTTTCTTCATCCCTGAGTTCGGCGTAGGCAAGTGCCAAGTCCGTATATAATTGTCTGGTCTGATCTTTTGATTCCGTTTGGATGGCCTGTGCTATTTTCTGAAAAATGTCCAGTGCTTCTTCTACACGCTTGGTGTGTATCAGCGACACGCCATAGGAATAGTTCAGTTCCATATTGCTTTGGTCTTCCTGATAATACCGTCCGTAGTATTTTGCCGCTTCAGCATATTCTTCCAGATAGATGTAGCAATCGCCCTTCAATCCATAGCAGTCTTTGTCGTCAGGATTGATGGCGATGGCATAGTCGATACATTGGATGGCATCGTCCATCTCGGAGATGTAGAAATGCGCCTCGGCAAGGGTTTTCCAATAGCGCGCATCGTATGGATTGACGTCTATCAGTTCCTGAAACACCTGGATACATTCCTTGTATTTCTTCTGGATGTAGAAAATCTTGCCTCTGAGTTCCTGATAGGAAACCGAACTCTTGTCTTGGCAAAGCTGCATCCATTTGGTGGCGAGCCTGTCGTGGTTGTAGTCCAAAAACAGGTTGCCGCAATCTACGCATACGCTGTCTGTATCTTCCGCTGAGACAGAACGGAGACAATCCGTCAGATAGGTGTCGGCCTTCAGTACATCCCCTTCGGCCATCATTATTTCAGCCACGAGATACTTGTATTCTATGTCTTCCTTGTCGATGATTGCCGATGCCAACCGGCGTGCCTGTGTGAAGTCGTTGCGGTCGAGTGCCTCATGCGCCTTGAATACGAGGGGATAGACTGCGCCGGGATGCAGCTGGATGGACAACTCCGTGGCTTGTACCGCTTTTCCGTATTCTCCTATCAGGTTGTAATAGTCAGCAATGTCCGCCAACTCGTCAACATCCATGAAGATGGGACGGTTTTGTGCCATCTCATCTTCATAGTCTTTCAACAACCGTCTGAATGACTGGCTGTCGAAATAGGAGTCGCCAGTATGCTTCATACCTGATTTACTTGTTCATCTTTGCCCAACTGTCTTTCAAACCTACTGTTTTGTTGAAGATAAGTTTGTCCGGAGTGGAATCCAAGTCGGGCGTAAAGTAGCCGATGCGTTGGAATTGCAGGAAGTCGCCGGGCTTCTTTTCAGCCAGATAGCTTTCCACGTAGCAGTTCTTAAGCACGCAGAGCGAGTCGGGATTGAGCAGTTCATGGAAGTCGCGCTCGTCAGCGCTCGGATTCTCCACCATGAATAGCCTGTCGTATATGCGCACTTCAGCAGGCAGACAGTGGCTTGTGCTTACCCAGTGCAAGGTGCCCTTCACTTTTCTGTTGGCACCTTCCATGCCGCTCTTGCTATCCGGGTCGTACTCGGCATATATTTCTGTCACGTTGCCGTTCTCGTCTTTCTTGCAACCAGTACATTTGACGATATAGGCATTTTTCAGGCGCACTTCCTTTCCGGGTGTCATTCGGAAGAATTTCTTGGGAGCATCTTCCATGAAGTCCTCCCTTTCAATCCACAGTTCTCGGCTGAAGGTGATGGTATGCGAACCGTCGGCCTCATTTTCAGGATTGTTGATAGCCTCCAGTTCCTCTGTCTGTCCTTCGGGATAGTTGGTTATCACCAGTTTTACGGGGTCCAATACGGCAGACACACGGCAAGCGCGTGCGTTGAGGTCGTCCCTTACAGCCGCTTCCAGCAAGGCATAGTCGTTGAGCGCATCGAATTTGGTGTAGCCGATAGACTTGATGAAGTTGCGGATGCTTTGGGCAGAATAGCCGCGTCGTCTCATGCCGCACACGGTAGGCATACGCGGGTCGTCCCATCCGTTCACCAGGTGCTCATCGACCAGCGTGTGGAGTTTGCGCTTGCTCATCACCGTATAGGTGAGGTTCAAGCGGTTGAACTCAATCTGCCTGGGGCGGTTGTCGCCGATGTTGTCAGCCTCTCCCTTGTATTCCTTCAGAAAATCCACCAGCTTGTCATAAAGCGGACGGTGGGGCACAAACTCCAGCGTACAGATAGAGTGGGTTACCCCCTCGAAGAAATCGCTCTGTCCGTGGGCAAAGTCATACATGGGGTAGGCGTGCCATTTGCTGCCAGTCCTGTGATGTGGCGTATGAATGATGCGGTAAATCACCGGGTCACGGAAGTGCATGTTGGGATTGCTCATGTCGAGTTTGGCACGGAGTACCATCGAGCCTTCCACCGCTTCCGGGGTATTCATCTTGTTGAACAGCTCCAGATTCTCTTCAATGGGTCTGTTCCTGTAGGGGCTTTCTGTGCCGGGCGTGGTGGGAGTGCCCTTTTGTGCAGCCATCTGTTCTGAGGTCTGCTCGTCTATATAAGCCAATCCCTGTTTGATCATCCATACGGCAAGATCCCACAGTTGCTGGAAATAGTCGGAAGCATAATATACATTTGCCCAATGGAATCCCAGCCATTTGATGTCTTCCATGATGGAGTCCACATACTCGGTGTCTTCTTTGGACGGGTTGGTGTCGTCGAAACGCAGGTTGCAGATACCGCCATACTTCTCGGCGGCACCGAAGTCCATGCAGATTGCCTTGGCATGGCCGATATGGATATAACCGTTGGGCTCTGGCGGGAAGCGTGTCTGTATTCTTCCCCCGTTCTTGCCGTTGGCAAGATCTTCTTCAATCAGTTGTTCTACAAAACTGTTACTTTTCCTTTCCTCATTGGAGGCATCCACTCTTTCTACCATAAGAATATATGAAAATTAGTTGTCATGCGTACTTGCATAAAACATGCATGACTGCAAAATTACAAAAATAATTTCTATCCGATTGGTTTTTACGCTTATATTTATTGTCTTGTGCAGTATTTTTCCAAACCTGCGGCATGTGGCCATTGCAGTTTCAGGATATTGCTGTTGTAGTTTCTGGCGTATGAGGATGTAGCGTTGGCATATCTTTTCAACGGGAAAAACATGCTGCATCCGCCGAATTTCTCGGGTTTGACGGTCATGGCGTAGAAGATGATGTTCACCGCTTTGGGGTCTGTTATCCATTCCGGATTGTCGAAGTTTATCTTCTGGTAGATGACGGTCTTGTCGTATGCCTGCAACCATTGCCCGTAGGCCGTAGCGTTGTCGGCATGCAGGTTGGTGTAGAAGATGTCTTTCATGTCGTACATGCTTCTGCCCGTTGCGGTTTTGTCAGAGAAATAGTAAATCACCTTTTGGGTGGATGGCTCCTTGTCGTCCTCATAGAGCAGGTCCACCATGCTTTTCGTTGCCTGTGCCAGTTGGGGCAGTTCGCTTGTCTTGATGACAGATACAGGCATCTGCAGTCCCCCCACCTTTTGTCCGTAGATACATTCTGCCATGGATAGGATATTCTGTTCCGTGGTGTTGAACAGCAGGGGCACCAGTCTGCCATACGGTATTCCCCGGATGGGTATCTCGGCGGGCGAGCCGATGATGTAATCGCAGCAGTTGCGCAGTTCGTATGCCACCTCCACGCACTGGAAGTTGCAGCAGTCGGCGATGATGTACTTGAATCTGTCCAGTCTGTTCAGCACACTTGCCAGCGTGGGTATGTTGATCCATGTGCTGTTGTCTATGCCGTAGGCATGGGGCAGGGTGCCTTGTCTTGATACCGCAACCGTGTCGTTCTCTGTCAGCCAGCCGCTGGAGTGTCCCCATAGAATCAGCGCGTAGTTGTTTGCCGGGTAACGCGCCTGTATCCACGACAGGGTCTCGTACATCTTTTCCGGGTCGGATGAGATGAAATTCTCGCTGCAAATGTAGTGCGTGTCTTTGGTCGCTTTTCCGTCCTTGAACGATGCGATATACGGTATGTCAGACTGCTTGTCAACAAAAGCCACCAGATGATTGCTGCCCATGTTGAGTGCCGCCGATGCCTTGGCAATGGTGTCGATGTTTTGGGCGGCATAGCTCGACAGATTGTTTTCGGCAGCCATATATATTATCACCGTGGTTTCTGCCTTGGGGAGTATGTTCGGGTCGGTATCTTCTTCGGACGAAGAACATGCCGTGAGCAAGCAAAGTAGCATCCAGCAGGGCAAAAACTTCAATGGATATTTCATTCTCTTCCGCATATTTTGTCGCAAAGGTACATATTATTTTATGAATAGTTTGTAACTTTGTGAGCAAATTTGAAATGATGAGACCTACTTTCACTATAATACTCCTGCTATTGTTTTTACCCGTTTTTGCCGGAAAATACTGCCCAGAGGATGATGATGACCCGGTGGATTGCCTTGTGGATGTGCAGTGTGAGGACACCTGTTCCCATATCCACGGCATCGACATGAGCCATTATCAGAAAGAGGTGTTCTGGGATGCCGTGGGAGAAGACAAGCACATCACCTATGTCTATCTCAAGGCCACGGAGGGTGGCGACCATATTGACCGTATGTACGAGCAGAATATCGAGCTGGCACACAAGCATGGACTTAAGGTGGGCAGCTACCATTTCTACCGTCCCATTACGGAACAGAAGAAGCAGTTGCACAACTTCATGGCCCAATGCCTGCCCGGACAGCAAGACCTGGTGCCCATGATTGATATCGAAACCACCAACGGACTTTCGTCAGAGGCTTTCCGTGACTCGCTTTTCAAGTTTCTGGACATGGTGGAAACGGTGTACAGACAGAAACCCCTGCTCTATACGTTTACCAATTTTTACAACAAGCATCTGCTGGGAGCCATCGACGGTTATATGCTGATGATTGCGCAATATACCGAGCGTGAACCCGAACTGAAAGACGGCAAGGAGTACATCATGTGGCAGTACACCTGCAAGGGGCGTATCAATGGCGTTGCGGGCTTTGTGGACAAGAGCCGCTTTATGGGAACGCATAGCCTGCGCGAAATCCGATACCGAAGATAGAGCCGATAGGATGCCTCAATCCGCTTGTCGCGTCCTCTCAGGTGGAGCTTCTTCTGAATTCCGAACATACGATGGCTGTAGCGATGGCTACATTCAGGCTCTCCGGTCCTTCGCCGGTGCTGAATCTCGGTATGGTCAGGCGGCGGGTGATGTGGCGTTGCGTTTCTTCTGCTATGCCGTTCCCCTCGTTGCCCATTACGATGATGCCGTGTCTTGTCAGCGGGGTGGCATAGATGTTTTCGCCATGCAGCAGGGTGCCGTAGATGGGATAGTCCTTTGGCAGACTGCTGAAGAGCGGCAGCAACGGCGTGTATATCAGTCTTACCCTTGCTATGCTGCCCATGGTGGCCTGCACCACCTTGGGGTTGTAGGCATCGGCTGTGGTTTCGCTGCACAGTATGGTTTGGATGCCATACCAGTCGGCGATGCGGATGATGGTGCCCAGGTTGCCGGGGTCTTGCACTCCGTCGAGCGCAATATAGAGCTGGCTGTCGTCAAATACAACGGGTGTGGTTCCAAAGGCGACGGTTCTAACGTCAGCGGTCCCCACGGGTGCGGTTGTGTCGGGCATGGCGAAGACCGCCAATACCTGTTGCGGATGCTGCAGAAAACTGATTCTTTCCAGCTCTCCATGGGTTACCGTATAGCGCTCGCAGGGCGTGATGCTGTCCCATGGCTGTCGGTCCATCCAGGAGGCTTCTCCCAATACCTTCAGCGGTTGGAAGCGCTGCAGCAGTTCTTCCACTATCTTGGGACCTTCTGCTACAAAGGCATTCTCCTTTTTCCTGTTTTTTTTCAGTTCCAGAGAACGGATGTATTTGATCAGGTTTCTGCTTATCATCTTTACAAACTTCAAAAAAGCACCAAAAACATCAGCAAAGTTACAAATTATTTTTTAACTTTGCAACCCAAGCCACGGCATAATCAATTCCTGTTGAAAGTTCATAAAGTTCAGAAATGCGATTTCACCCTTGTTTTGCTGTTTTTCTCGTGATCCTGCTGATGACCTCTTGCGCGGGCACCAAGTTTGTGCCCGAGGGTGATTACCTGGTGCACAAGGTGGATGTGGAGAATACGCAGAAGGGCACTTATGTGAATGTGTCGGCACTGAAACCGCTGGTCAGGCAGCAGCCGAATACCCGCTGGTTCTCGCGCTTCAAGATTCCCTTGCACGTCTATTCCCTGTCGGGCAGAGACAGTAGCCTATGGTTCAACCGTTTCATGCGTTCCATAGGCGAGCCCCCCGTGGTATATGATTCGGCGTTGACCGCCTACTCGTCGGCGCTGCTGGCAGAAGAGTTGCGTAATAGCGGCTACCTGAATGCCAAAGTGGATTACCAGACTGCCGTCAACCGGAAAAAGATTTCCACGCTGTATAAGCTGTCACCTGGTGAGGCCTATTATCTGAGGGAAGTGAAATATGTGATCCATGACTCCCTGATAGCCCGTCTGCTGGATGTGGACAATCCGAATTCGCTGGGCATCAGGTCGGGAATGAGGTTTAATGTAAAACTGCTGAACGATGAGCGCCAGCGCATTACGACGCTGTTGCTAAACAATGGATTTTACCATTTCAACAAAGAGTATATTTCGTTTGTCGCCGATTCCATCCGAGGCACCAATTTCATCGACCTAACCTTGGTGCTCCATAAATACAGGTTGCGCAACGGAGACGAGCAGAACCATCCGCAATATTTCATCAACAGCGTTTCCTTTTCCAGCGGAGATGCCGACAGCGTTCTCCACCTCCGTCCCTCCGTGCTTCACAACAACACGTTCCTCACCCGGGGAGAACATTACTCTTACCATAGTCTGCAACGTACTTACCAGCGCTTTGCCCGGTTGCAGTCGGTCAAATATACTCACATCAGCTTCCGTGAACAGCCCCAGTCAAACCTGCTTGACTGTCAGGTGCAGATAAGCAGCTACAAGAACAGTTCCATCAGTTTCCAGCCCGAGGGTACCAATACCGCCGGCGACTTTGGTGCGGCAGCCTCGCTAACGTATCAGAACAGTAACGTTTTCCGCGGTTCCGAGGTGTTTTCCATAGAGCTGCGCGGAGCCTTTGAGGCCATCACCGGACTGGAAGGCTATCACAACAACAACTTTGAGGAATACAGCGTGGAAACGAAACTGCTGTTCCCCCGCTTCATCGCTCCCTTCCTGTCCAAAGGCTTCGTCAGACGCGTCAACGCCACCTCAGAGATGGCGCTCCTGTATGATTTGCAGAACCGCCCCGAGTACCATCGCCGGGTGCTTTCGTGGGCTTGGCGCTACCGGTGGAATGATGCCAGTCACCACGACCAGTATCAGGTAGATCTGCTGCAGCTCAATTACGTGTTCATGCCGTGGATTTCCGACCGCTTCCGCAGCGACTATCTCGAAGACACCAGCAACAGGAATGCCATCCTCCGGTACAACTACGAGGACCTGTTTATCATGAAGTGGGGCTTCGGCTTCACCTACAACAACGGCAACTATGCCGTCAAGACCAATATCGAGACTGCCGGAAACCTGTTGCAGTTTGCCTCCGGGATATTCCGCTTCTCGAAAAACGGTTTGGGACAGAACAAGCTGTTCAATATCGCCTACGCCCAGTATGTCAAGGGTGATGTGGAATATACCAAGAACATCGCTTTTGACAACAACAATACCCTGGTGCTCCATGCCGCCGTGGGCGTGGCCTATCCCTACGGCAACAGCACCATTCTTCCCTTTGAAAAGAGGTATTTCTCGGGAGGAGCCAACAGCGTGCGCGGATGGAGCGTGCGCAGCTTAGGACCCGGTAAGTTTGTGGGCAGGGACGGCAACATCGACTTTATCAACCAGACGGGAGACATCAAGCTGGATGTCAATCTGGAATTCCGCTCCCATCTCTTCTGGAAATTGGACGGGGCGCTGTTTGTAGATGCCGGTAATATATGGACTATCCGCGCGTATGAAGACCAGCCCGGCGGCCAATTCCGCTTCGACGAGTTCCTTACCCAGTTGGCGGTGGGCTACGGATTGGGCATCCGCTTCAATTTCGACTATTTCATACTACGCTTCGACATGGGAATGAAAGCCGTCAATCCAGCCTATGAGACCGCACGCGAACAATTCCCCCTTGTGCATCCTGACTTGTCACGTGATTTCACCTTCCATTTTGCCGTAGGCTTGCCCTTCTGACAGGCTCTTTTGTGCGGTCGGCAGCGTGCCTGTCATTCAGCCTGCTGTGCCTGTCTTCTCTTCTCTTTTTTCATTCTCTCCTGCTTCCAGAAGAGTGATGCCAGCAGCAGGAAGGCGGCAATGCCCATATAGATCCAGATGGCACCGGTTGACAACAGCAGGTGGGGCGGCATTACAACCTCGATGCTGCGCTCGTCGAACTTGTCGGGAGTTTCCAATAGGAATGCTCTGATTTTCAGCGTGTAGCTTCCTCCGGGCACATCCTCGTATTGTGCCATGCGGTCCTTGTCGGCATCCCGCCATGTCTCGTCATATCCCTCCAGCATGTACTGGTAGTGCACACGGTGCTGCAGCTGGTAGTTGAGCGAGGCGAAGCGGAAGGCAAAGCTGCATCCGTGATAGGGCAGGGTCACCTTCTTGCACTCGGGGATGTACTCTTCAAACAGGTCAGAGGTGCGCGGGGTCACTATCTCATCGTCCACCAGGAAATCGGTGATGCGCAGTTTCAGCATGGCGGCTGAGGCATCCGACAGCGTGTTCTTGTTGATCACATAGTAGCCGTCGAAGGTGCCGAAGCAGATGATGCCGTTGCCCAAGGTAATGGCAGCGTTCTCGCTGCACAGCGTATTGTCCACGCCATCCTGTATGGAGAAGGTGCTGAACACCTTTTTCGAGGCGTCGTAAGAGCAGATGATATGGTCAGTGGCGAGCCACAGCACACCCTGCTTGTCAAAGGTGATGCTTCGTATCTCGTCAGAGGGCAGTCCCTGATTGCTGTAGATGTTTTCAAAGCACCATTTGCCCTCGTCGTCGGTGCCCGTACAGTGGCTCAGTCCTCCGCCGTTGGTGCCTATCCACATCTCGCCCTGTGGTGAGCGGTTGATGCAGATGATGTCGTTGCATGCCAGCGGATGCTGCTGGCTTACATTCTGGTCCATCCGCTTGATATCCACCGCCTTGTTCTTGTATTGCATCATCAGGATGCCGTCGGTGGTGCCTGCCCATACGTTGCCCAGTGAGTCGGTACACAGCGTCCTCACCTTGTAGTATGCGCTGTGCGGATAGTTGTTGATGCCGTTGTCCTTGTGTAGGAAACTTATGTTGCCGTTCTTGTCTTCTCTCAGCAGGTTCACGCCGTCGCCATAGGTTGCCACCCAGATGTTGCCCTGCTTGTCTTCCGCCAGGTCATACACGTTGTTAGAGTTGAGGGTGCGCTTGTCGCCCGCCACGTTGGCAAAATGCCTGAACGTATATCCGCCGCCCTGCTGCGGTGTCATCATAAACAGTCCGTTGCCTTTGGTGCAGAGCCAGTAGCGCCCCTTGCTGTCCTTATGGATGCTGTAGATACGGCCGAACCGCTGGCCGTCGGTAGTGCCCGTGAGCGTCTGTGTCTGTCCTGTAGAAGAGATGATTTTCAGGGTTCCCAGCTTGTTGCCCACCATGAACAGTTTGCGCGCGTTGTCATAGTACAGGGCGCGCAGCTCGTTGTAGCGCGACAACTGGCTGGTGGCGTCTATGGTGCCGTTGTTGATGGAGTCGCGGTCCTCGCCGAAGGGTCGTTTGCGCACGATTACCTTTTTCAGGATATCCAGCTTCTCCAGTCCTCTTTTGCTGGTCGATTGCCACACCACGCCCTCGGGCAGTGTGAGGTATGCCGCCACGGTATTGGAAAGGTCCCACGGGTTGTCGGGATTGTTGTGGAAGTATTCCATCCTGTCGGCCTGTCTGTTGTAGTAGCCGAAGCCTCCGTGGCTCATGCTCGCCCATATCGTGCCGTTGACCTCGCTGATGCGTGCGCCGTTCACATCATATTCCGGTACGGGCACCCACTGGCGGTACTCCCTGATTTCTCCCGTAGAGGGGATAAACCGGTTCACCCCTTGCACCGAGTTGGTAAACCAGATGTTGTCGTGACTGTCGAGCAGCACGGAGTGGAATTTCTCGTTGATTTTGAGCAGCACCTTGGGTTCCTGTCCGTATGCAAACGTAATCAGGGTGCCCGCCTCGGTACCTGCAAAGATGTTGTAGCCGTTGGAATAGGCGCAGGTGATGGCCTCTTCCGTAAAGATGCCCTTCTTCTCCAGACTCTCGTCGTCGGCATTCAGCCGGTGCATGCCCTTGTCGGTACCTACCCACAGGTCGCCCTGATAGCCCTCTACTATCACCTGCGGCTTCAGGTTGCCCGTAGTTATCAGCGTGCGTTGCATGCCGTTGGGTGTCAGTCTCATGCGGTATATGCCGATATTGTCTATTATCACCATCATCTCTCCTTTTGAGGTGAGGAACAGCGGGCACGAGGTGCGCATCTCCTGATACCCCGCTACGCCCTCCATGGCATTGATAATGCGGTCGGTCTTGCGGTTCAGTATAAATACCCTGCCGTCGTACATGCGCATCCAGATGTTCTGCTGCTGGTCAACGGTGAGCTCGGTGATGCGGTTGTGCAGCAGGGGGATATGGCTGATGGCTCCCGTCTCGTAGTTCACGAAGTTGAATCCGTCAAAACGTGACAGACCGTTCCAGGTGGCAATCCAGATGAATCCCAGATCGTCTTGCACGATATTCGATATGGCGTTGCTCGTCAGGCCGTCGTCGGTAGAATAGTGCTTGAGTGATGCCTGCAGCTGTTGTGCGCTGGCAGGAAGTGTGATACATATTGCTAACAGCAGTATGCCGTATCTAATCCATTTGTTCAAGGTTGTCATGCAGTATGCTATTGTTATTCAAAAGTGTTATGCAAAGATAAGATAAATGGAAGTAATAAAAAAATTTTTTTCCTTTATTGTGCGATGATATAGGCTTATTCTGAATATTATTTTTTACTTTTGCACTATCTGTCATACACAAGTCAAATGAGTCTAAGATGAAAGAGATGATGAATAATCTACGGTTGATGAGGTCTTTGTCTGTCCTTTTTGTAGCTTTGCTCCCGATGCTTCTTTTTGCACAGCAGTCATCCGGGCACAGCGTCAGGGGGCGCACCACATTGTATCCCGCCTTTTCGCCTGCCACGATATACCTTGCCGACGGGCGGGTGGTCAAGGAGCGCAACGCCAATATCTTCCTCAAAAACGCCACCCTGGTGTATAAGAGTGGGGGAGTGGTCAAGAAGGTGAAGCCCTCGCTCATCAGCAAGGTGCAGTTTGCCGATGCCACCTATTACCGCGTAGATACCCTGCTCGCCTCGGTGGTCGATAGCGTGCAGGGCGCTGCCTTGTACAGGGCCTCGGTCATCGACATTGAGGCTTATAACGAACTGGTGACTGCCAGCACTTCGGTTACTGACGTGATTCTGGCGGAGTATGTCAGCGTGGGCACTGTGGAGCGCACGGCGGCTGAAGACAAGGACTATCCTCTCATCGACTATTATTTCATGGACTTCCAGGACCGTCAGGTGCAGATGGAAGACCGGAAGCTGTATCGCATCGTCCCCAAAGACAAAAGACGCCTGTATAAGAATGCCATCTCGGCGCCCGGCTTCTCCTGGACCTCCCCCGAGTCGTTGTGCCAACTGATGGCACTGATTCTCTCTCCCTCCGCCCGTGATTGAAGATGTGCATCAGTGCGTATGTGCAGTATGCAAATTTAATGATTTAAGGTTTAAGGTTTTAAGGTTTTAAGGCACGGAAGTGTTTTAGGCACGGAGTTTTAGGTTTTTAGGCACGGAAGATTTAGTTTTTTTTGGCACGGAAGATTTAGGTTTTTTTGGCACGGAAGATTTAGGTTTTTTTGGCACGGATTACACGGATTACACGGATTTTTAAGGTTCGCAGAACCTATTACTGTTTAAGGCTCTGCCTTTTACTCTTTAAGGCGCAGCCTATTACTGTTTTTGGCACGGATTACACGGATTTTTAAGGCTTGCCTATTACTGTTTAAGGCTCTGCCTTTTACTCTTTAAGGCGCAGCCTATTACTGTTTTTGGCACGGATTACACGGATTTTTAAGGCTTGCCTATTACTGTTTAAGGCGCAGCCTATTACTGTTTTTGGCACGGATTACACGGATTACACGGATTTTTAAGGTTCGCAGAACCTATTACTGTTTAAGGCGAAGCCTTTTACTCTTTAAGGCTTTGCCTATTACTATTTAACGTGAGTTCGATGAATTCACATGATTGTTTTGCCATGACTGCTTGCTGATGATTTGTGCGCCCTGAAAGGGCAACCTGCGCATAGCCCAGGGCAACACCCTGGGTCTTTATCGTGTGGAGCAAGCTACGGGCTGTAGGCCCAAAAGCGTTCATACACAAGCGCTGGATTACCGCTTTTGCCCTGTCAGGGCGTTTCCAAATGCAACCCATCAACCCAGGGTGTCATTCCGCTTCGCTCCATTCTGCCCCGGGCTAGGCGCAGGCTGCCCCTCGAAGCAGAAGCCAGCACAGGCATCACCCTGAAGAACAAAGACAACAGTACCGTGACCGCACGCACCATAGAGTGGGCAGGAAGCGACCTGGAAAGCAAGTACGCCATCACGGCGGGAGCTGACATCTCTGCTGTGAAGGAAATGCTGGGTCATGGCAGCGTGACCTCGACGGAGGTGTATGCCAAGGTAAGCCTCGACAAGAAAATCCAGGCCGTCAGTCTTACCGACGGGATGTTTGGGTAATCAGCTCTAACAGGAAAACAAGGGGAAGAGAGATTTTCTTTTCCCTTTGTTTGTAAATCTCACTCGGCTATAATGATGAGCTTGATTCCAGTCTTTACTGTTAGTTGCTCCATAGTGGCTCGTCCTGCCAGTTGCCTGAAGGGAAGCCCATGGCGACCACGTCGACACTCGGGTATTTTGCAAGCAAAGACTTGAACCTTGTGACAAAGGTGTTGTTAGGATTGATAGTCTGCAAAAAATAAAGGATTATCGACAAAACATAATATACTTTCTTTGTGTCACTTGGAATAGTGACAAACGGCAGACTTGTTCGACGAGGAACAAGTGCGTTGATGCTTAGCCGCCTGTTCCATAAGCGACTGTGATGAGCGCATATATTGCGGACATAGACAATGGAGTGCAGCCATGATTCAAGGACGCTGTCGGACACTCCGTAGAAGTTCGCCACATGACGGCGTGCATGTCCTGCTCTGAGCCAACGGTACATCATTGAAAGTGTTCCAAAAGAACTAACCTCAAATGTCATCCATGTGGGAGGAAAGGGGTTGGCATAGGTGCGTGTGAATTGCATGATTGCTTCGTCATCACTGCGGTGGAGTTCTTCTTGAAGATTACGCAGCAAGGAGGCGTGGCGATTTGCATCTCGGAAATTTGCCTCGTCAGCAAACCAAAATACGCCAGCGTCATCCCCCATAGTGAGTGATAATTGGGTTCGGATGGAAACCTCAACCTTTTCCAACTCCGAACAGACCATCTTGCGGAGTTCAGAATCGAATTTATATAGCGTATATGCCTGTTCAAATTTTGCCCCAGGCTTGAAGCGTCTGCTATTCTGTTGCCTCAAAGGCTTCAGATAACTCTTCAGACGGAACATACTGATATTGTTCAACAAGTGTTTTGCCCGACACTCGTTGTCAAACGACAAACCCTCAGACTTCAGGAGTCGTATCTGCTCTTCTACCGCAATTTGCGGCTGGTTATAGTATTGTAATGCCATGTCCATAAAACAAAAAAACTTACCCTGAGCGCGCTGTTCTTACGGGAAGCGGGGTAAGTATGTTGTTGCAAAAGTACGACTTTTATTTGAGTTGTGCAAGAGTTTGGGGAGAAAAATTGTGCAAGGCGAGAGAAAAATCAATAAACTTGTTTAATTGTTTTTCCGAGCCGCAGCCAATTTTATATAAAAGTGAGGATTTGACGGGTATTTTTAACAGTTGTTGGGTGTTTGGAGATAAAAATGCAGCATTTACAAACCAATGTGGGACAACTGACGAACGAAGCATGAGCAGAGATGAGCTTGCTCAATCTATGCCATGCAAGGAGGAAGAAGACGAAAGTCAGATTACAAACTATATTAGGGAATGTGAAAGGATGGATGTAATATTGCATCGTCATTATGGACAAGTGCGAGGGCGGACTGCGAAGTGGATGCTGGCATTTACGAAGTTGGCTTGCATGATATGGGGTATTTCCTTACTTTCGCATAAGTTCTAACTGCACTCGGCAATTGAAAACAAGCTTTCATTGCTCTCGTTT
>CALZXH010000008.1 GCA_945830055.1 uncultured Prevotella sp. | reverse complement strand
GCCGATGGTACTGCAATGCAATGTGGGAGAGTAGGAGGCCGCCTTCTTTTTTTTACGAAAAGAGCTTGAAGAGAAATCTTTAGGCTCTTTTTGTCTTTATTTTTGTTTTGTTTATCTTTTGTGCACAGTTTTGTTTATTTTTGTAGTATGTTAAGATGGATTAACCGTTTAAGAAATACATATGGCTATGGTGTTCAGTCGCCCACTGATTATAGGTTTCTGAAATATGTGATAAGAGAGCGAGGTGAGTATTATGCTTATGCAGACTTACGTGCTGGTACTTCAATGTCAAGAGCCGCACTGAAGAAAGGACTGCTTTATTTCCGGATTGCAAATGCTTTGCAGCCGGATATATTGTGTGACACCACACCGAATGCTAGAAAGTATAAGCCGTTCTTCCAGTCGGGCTGTGGGAAACTGAACATTGACAACAGCGCTCTTCTTTCCTTGGATGCAAGAATTGGCGATTCAAAGCGTCTGTTACTCCGGCTTTCATGCCGGGACTATACGTTGGATGCACTCTGTCGCATATTCAGAATGCTACCTCAAAGCACGGTAGTACTGTTGGAGGATGTGTGTTGTGATGAAACAGTAAGGGAGAGATATCATACTTTACTCCAGACCGACGAAATAAGAGTATGCTTCGACTTGGGAGAATCCGCCATTTGTTTTCTCACCAATAACCGTTACAAGCAAACCTATTATATCTTTTTTTAAATATATTTATGGACTATGAGAATAACTAAAGTATATACCCGCAGAGGTGACCGGGGAGAGACCGACCTTGTGGGAGGTCAGCGGGAGAGCAAAGCTTCTTTACGCATTGAGTCGTATGGTACTGTAGATGAGTTGAACAGTCATATTGGTCTGCTGGCCGCCCTACTGTGTGAGAAAGGTGGTGATGCTGTAATATATGATGAATTGGAGCGCATACAGCATTGTTTGTTCAATGTGGGTACCTATCTTGCAACTGACACCAGTTGTACACCCTTGTATCCTTCTTCCAGGTTGCCCGATGGAGAAGTAAATAGGCTGGAAACCCAGATAGATGCCATTCAGCAGGAACTACCGCCATTGCCCGGATTCGTGTTGCCAGGAAGTGGCGTGCTTTCTGCACAAGCTCATGTGTGTCGGACGGTATGCAGAAGAGCAGAGAGATGCGTGGTGAGATTGTCGGAACATACCGATATTGCCGACGTAATATTCTCTTATTTGAACAGATTGTCAGATTATCTATTTGTTTTGTCCAGAAAATTGAGCTTTGTTGAGGGAAAAGTGGAAAAAATATGGCATAACATTTGCAAATAAGGATAAAATGATTACTTTTGCGCTTGATTTATAAGAACATCTAAAAATATAATTCTTATGTACTGGACACTTGAATTGGCATCTAAGCTTGAAGATGCTCCCTGGCCCGCCACCAAGGATGAGTTGATTGACTATGCTATCCGTTCTGGTGCACCCCTCGAAGTACTTGAAAATCTTCAGGAGATTGAGGACGAGGGTGATGTGTATGAGAGCATAGAGGATATATGGCCTGATTATCCTACCAAAGAGGATTTCCTTTTCAACGAGGATGAATATTAATCGTTTTAGGTGATCAAGAGCCGAAACCAATGATTTAAGCATTTGTGAGATGTTTAAATCATTGGTTTTTCGTTTTACGTTCACCTCTCTTGTTTCAAAGTCGGGTTAGTCTTTAGGATACATTCCATGAGCTGTCGGTATAGGTTTGTGATACAGTCAATTGATAATTATGGAATTTGCCTACAATAAAAAGGAAGGGATTGCGTTTTAAAAGATGTGCGATACTATGTTTTGACGATATTAGCGGTTTGGATGCTTGTTCCTGCGAGGGTACAAGCACAGTATGACCCGTCTTTTGCCCATTATTGGGCAATGGAGCCATCCTTTAATCCCGCTGCAGTCGGAAAACAGGACAAGATAAATGTGGCTGCTGCCTATAACAATACGCTCACCGGATTTGAGAATAATCCCCGAACCATGTATGCCGGAGCAGACCTGCCGTTCTTTTTCCTGAATCAGTATCACGGAGTGGGAGTGCAGTTTGTCAACGATGAAATAGGTCTTTTCTCGCACAAGACTTTCGCTTTGCAGTATGCACTGCGTTTGAAATTGTTTGGCGGCTACCTCTCGACTGGCGTGCATCTTGGTATGCTGAGCGAAACATTTGATGGCAGTAAGGTGGATGTGGAGACTCCCGATGACCCCGCATTCCCCAAGACGCAAGCCACAGGTTCTGCATTTGACATAGGTCTGGGACTCTACTATCAGTATCATGACTGGTATGCTGCGCTGTCTGCCAAGCATCTTAATGCTCCCTCGATGGAAATAGGCGAACGACAAAATTTCAAGGTGGATATGGCATATTATTTCACCGGAGGATACAATATTAAATTGAGAACTCCGTTTTTAACAATACATCCCTCTCTCTTTGCACGTACCGATGGCGTGGCGTATCGTGTGGATGTGTCAGGTAGGGTGATGTATTCCCACGAAAAGCGGGTGATGTATGCCGGTGTGTCGTATAGTCCCACCAATTCTGTGACAGTGCTTCTGGGAGGCGACTTCCACGGGGTGCGTTTGGGCTACAGTTACGAGATCTACACATCGGCCATCAGTTTTGGCAATGGAAGCCATGAGATCTTTATCGGTTACCAGACCGATATGAACCTCAAGAAAAAAGGAAGGAACAAGCATAAGAGCGTGCGTCTGCTGTAACCAACGTGCGGGCGCGTGTCAGAATAAAAGATAGAATAGCAGTGTGGTGCTCAGCCTGCTGCAAGTACAAAAGAAAAATGGACATCAATATGAGAAAGTGTGTAAACATCCTGTGTGTGCTCGTAGTGCTGGTACTCACCGGATGCTTTGGCGGAAAATCCGCCACTGCCACCGGAGGAGAGGTGACCGGAGTGGGAGGCAGAGCCTTCAGCGAACCGACGCCATACGGAATGACCCTTATCAAGCGTGGACATCTGCGGATGGGAATTGAAAAGAAAGACAGCCTTTGGGGCAGAGAGACACCTGTGAGAGATATCTCTGTAGAAGGTTTCTGGATGGATGAGACCGAGATTACCAATTCGCAGTACCGTCAGTTTGTGCTCTATGTTCGTGACTCTATCCTGCGTGAGAGACTTGCCGATCCTGCATACGGAGGCGATGAAACCTACAAGATAGAGGAGGACAAGGAAGGAAACCCTGTAAAACCCCATCTGAACTGGAAAAAGGCATTGCCCAAGAAACCCAATGAGGATGAGCAGCGTGCCATTGAGAGCCTTTACACCGTGCATCCCATTACGGGCGAGAAAATGCTTGATGTGAGTCAGTTGAACTACCGTTATGAGATATATGACTACACTGAGGCTGCCAAGCGACGCTACCGCAGTACTCCTGAAGAGCGTAATTTGAATACAGATGTCAAGGGTGATCCCAATGAGGAAGTGTGGATTTCCAAGGACACGGCTTATATAGATGATGAGGGTCGTATAGTGAGACAGACTATCAACCGTCCGATGAGCGGACCATGGGACTTTCTCAATACTTACATTATAAATATCTATCCCGATACCACTTGCTGGGTGAATGATTTCCCCAATGCAGACAACGAGATATACCTGCGCAACTACTTCAGTAATCCTGCCTATAATGCCTACCCCGTGGTAGGTGTGACCTGGGAGCAGGCCAACGCTTTCTGTGCGTGGCGTACAGAGTATCTGCTGAAAGGATTGGGTGCTGCCGCACGTTTTGTACAGCGCTACCGCCTTCCTACCGAGGCAGAGTGGGAGTTTGCAGCCCGTGGAAAGAACCAGAACGAGTTCCCATGGGATCAGCAGAGCAGTGCAAGTAGCAGCGGATGCTATTTTGCCAACTTCAAGCCCGATAACGGAAACTATACCAAGGACGGCAATCTGATATCCAGTAAGGTAGGCATTTATTCCGCCAACAGCAACGGACTTTATGACATGGCAGGTAATGTGGCAGAATGGACCAGTACCATTTATACAGAGGCTGGTGTCAACTCCATGAACGATATAAACCCCCAGCTCAAGTACAATGCCGCCATTGAAGATCCCTATCGTTTGAAAAAGAAGTCTGTGCGTGGCGGTTCCTGGAAAGATCCCGAGTCGTATATCCGTTCGGCATGGCGCTCCTACGAATATCAGAACCAGCCCCGCTCATACATCGGTTTCCGTTGTGTGCGCAGTTTGGCAAATACAACCAGTGACAAATCTAAAAAATCCAAGAAAAAATGACAGTATACAGCAAATACAACATCATCTACCGGCTACAGAAGTGGTTGGATAGTGTACCCGGACAGACATTCTTGAATTATGCCTATAGTTGGGGTGCGTCTATAGTAATCCTTGGTACCCTGTTTAAACTCACCCACCTGCCCGGAGCCAACCTGATGCTGTACTTGGGAATGGGTACAGAGGTAGTGGTGTTCTTCATTTCCGCTTTTGACCGTCCGTTTGACAAGACTGCCATCGGAAAAGAACTGCCTACTCACTTGGACGAGGAAGGAGAGGAGTCCGAAGGGGCGGAAGACGAAACGGGTCAGAATGTCGCTGGAGGTGCTGTAATCCAAGGCGGTGGCACCATCGTCATAGGTGGTGGCGCAGGAGGCGGCATGGGCAGTGTACCGGCAGCTGTGAACGACAATGGTACTGTGGCGGCTGGAGGAACTGTACTTTCTGGTGGCAGCGAGTCACCTGTTTGGTTGCAACAGCAACAGCAGATAACCCCAGAACTGGAAGAGGCTACTGGCAACTATGTGGATGAGCTGAAGAAACTTACCGAGATGCTTGGTAAGGTGGCAGACCAAAGCGAGAGGCTGACACGCGACTCCGAAGAGATGGAGAATCTGAATCGTACTCTTACAGGCATCAGCAAGGTGTATGAGATGCAACTCAAGAGCGCCAGTGCACAGATGGGAACGATAGACCAAATTAACGAACAGTCGCGCAAGATGGCAGAACAGATTGCCGAACTGAACCGTATCTACGCCCGGATGATAGAGGCTATGACGGTGAACATGAAAATGAAAGAAAACCTTTAAGGAACCCTGACGTTCCATCCCCACGCTTATGGCAATAAAGAAAAGACCTGTTTCGCCACGCCAAAAGATGATCAACCTGATGTATGTCGTCTTGATGGCCATGCTTGCGTTGAACGTTTCCACTGAGGTGCTCAACGGCTTCTCTATCGTAGAGGAAAGTCTGAACCGCACCACTGACAACGCCTTGAAGGAGAACCAGGTGATATATGATGACTTTGAGGCACAACTGAAGGCCAATCCCACGAAAGTAAAGATGTGGTTTGACAAGGCGCAGCAGGTGCGTGCCCTGTGCGATTCTCTGTACAATTTTGCAGGAGAACTCAAATTGGCCATTGTGAAAGAGGCTGATGGCGATGACGCTGATGTAAAGAATATCAGGAACAAGGAGGATTTGGAAGCTGCCAATCAGGTGATGCTGGCACCGGGAAGAGGTCGGGGAGAGGCTCTCTATCAAGCCATCAATAACTTCCGTACCCGAATCCTTACCATGGTGCCTGACCCCGCACGCAGAGAGATTATAAGCAGTAACCTTTCCACTGAGATACCCAAAAATGCCGTTGCCATGGGCAAGAACTGGCAGGAGTATATGTTTGAAGATATGCCTGTGGCTGCAGCAGTGACCCTGCTTTCCAAGTTGCAGAGCGATGTGCGCTATGCTGAGGGAGAGGTGCTTCATTCGCTGGTGGCAAACATTGACATGAAGGACATTCGCGTCAACTCGCTCAATGCCTTTGTCATACCCAATTCGCAGACTATTGTGCGCGGCGACCGCTTCTCGGCACGCATCGTGATGGCTGCAGTAGATACTACCCAGGTGCCCGATATCTATATTGGCAACCGCAAGATGGACCTGAAAGACGGACTCTATGAAACGGTATGTGGCAAGACTGGCGACTTTACCCTCAGTGGGTTTATCGAAACTACCAATGGCGGCGGACAGAAGTTGCGCCGTGACTTTGAACAGAAATATACGGTGGTAGATCCCAGTGCAACGGTATCTGCCGACCTGATGAACGTACTCTATGCCGGGTATAACAACCCTCTGAGTGTCAGTGTGCCTGGTGTGCCTCTCAATAAGGTACAGGCTGTAATGAGCGGAGGCACCCTGCAGCCCGTGGGACCGGGACGTTATATTGCTCGTCCTACTGCCGTGGGCAAGGACGTGACCATCACAGTTACCTCTACCAATACGGGCAGGGCACAGCAGATGGGACAATACACTTTCCGGGTGCGCAAGTTGCCCGATCCTACTCCCTATATTACTGTCAAGGATGAGCAAGGCAATTCCAGCAGATTTGTCGGTGGTAACCTGACAAAGGCTGCCTTGATGGCGGCAGATGGTATCGGCGCAGCCATCGACGATGGTATCCTGGACATCGGGTTCAAGGTGCTCGAATTTGAGACGGTATTCTATGACAACATGGGAAATGCTGTGCTCATGGCGAGTCAGGGCGACCGTTTCTCGCAGCGTCAGAAGGACACTTTCAGAAAACTGACCCGCAACCGCAGGTTCTATATATCCCGTATCACCGCAGTGGGACCCGATGGTATCAACCGAAAACTCAATGCCACTATGGAGGTGATAGTCAAATAACTTACAAAGACCATGACAATGAAAAAATCAGTGCTTATTATGATGATGGTGTGTGCCGCCTTGGTAGCAGTGGCGCAGCCCAAAGCACGCCGGGCACAAGCAGAGAAAAAGGCACAACAGAGTTCTTCTCAACTCACCCGTCGTGCCCAGCTCATGTTTCCCACCGCGGTGGATATGCCGCAAGAAGTGGTGTGGAAACGTGATATCTATCGTGAAATCAATCTCGAAAAAGATGCCAATGCAGGACTTTATTACCCCGTGGAACCTGTTGACAAGCAGCTCAACCTGTTTACTTATATCTTTAAGCTGGCGCTCAACGGGTATCTGCCTATCTATGAATTCCGCTTGGACGGCAATGATGTTTTTACTGATTCTGCCAAGATAAAGATCAAGACGGTGCTCGACAACTACCATATCTTCTATGAAGAGAATAATGGGAAGTTGCGTGTTGACAACAGTGACATTCCGTCGGCTGAGGTGAAGATGTACTACCTGAAGGAAAGTGCCTACTACGATCAGGCCAACTCATCCTTCCATCGCAAGGTACTGGCATTATGTCCGGTGATGATGCGCGAGGACGATTTTGGCGGACAGGCTACAAAATATCCTTTGTTTTGGGTAAAGTATAGTGAATTGGAACCTTTCCTGAGCAGACAGACCGTGATGACAAGTAATCTGAACAATGCTGCCACTATGAGCTTGGACGATTTCTTCACATTAAACCGTTACGAGGGAAAAATTTACAAAACCAACAATATGCTGGGCAAGACCCTTGCCCAATACTGCAAAACAGACTCTGCCATGACCAAGGAGCAGAAACGCATTGAGGCTGAATTGGCGGCTTTCGAGCACAATATATTCGGAAACAAAGAGGTAAAGGACTCGCTTGACAGTATTGCCTCTCTCGATCCCAAGGTACAGAAGCAGAAAGCCAAAGAGGCCAAGAAAAGCAGGCGTGCCGTTGCCAAGTCGAGTGGCAAGAGCAAGAGTAGTGGCGGAGGCAGCAGTTCCGCTCGCGTCAGTGTGCGCCGACAGCGCCATTAAGTCTGTCTGCATGTATATCCTGTAATGAATAATTGGATTGTAGCCCTCACATTTTTCCTGTATGGTCAAAGCGAGGGCTTCAGTTTTATAACTGCCATGAGATCTTTTTCTTTTTTATTAATTTAATACAAAACAGTATGAGAAAACTTTTTACTTTAGTGTTGATGGCTGTCTTGGCAGCTATGCCTTCCATGATGCAGGCTCAGGTGAAGTTTGGTGTGAAGGCGGGTTTGAATGTAACACAGATGAGTCTTAGTCAGGATGTAGTGAGCAAGTCTAATCAGGAGGGCTTTTTTGTCGGTCCTACTGTGAAGGTCACCCTGCCTCTTGTAGGTCTTGGAGTGGATGCTTCAGCCTTGTATGACCAGCGTGATGCCAAAGTCAATGAAGATAAAGTGTCGCAGCGTAGTATCAACATTCCTGTCAACCTGCGCTATGGTGTTGGTCTTGGCAGTCTGGCAAGTGTTTATCTGGCAGCCGGTCCGCAGTTTGGCTTCAATATTGGTCAGAAAAACTTTGGAGAAGACGGACTCAAGTTCAAGGACAGCAACTTCAGCGTAAATGTGGGAGCAGGTGTGTCGCTCATAAACCATGTAGAAGTGGGCTTCACCTATAATATCGCTGTAGGCAAGACAGGTGAACTCAGTTGGGAAGACGGTGCCAAAATCAATGCCCGTGCCAACTCATGGCAGGTGTCAGCCGCCTACTATTTCTAAGCACTTCGTTTTGCAACAACATTACATATTTTATCATTAGGCAGTGTATTCACTGCCTTTTTTTTATTTTTCATCTTCAAAAGTGTAGAAATACAAATATTTCTTTTATTTTTGCATAGCGTTAGTAACATAGAGAGAGAAATGAAGCAGGTGACAGAGAAAACCATCGACCTGGATTTGATTTTGGGCAATAAGATGGGGGCAAAGGCCAAGTATGTGCCTCGTCCTTTGGTGTCTTGGCTCAAGCGTATCATCCATCAGGATGAGGTGAACAGGTTCCTTTGGGAAAGCAGGCATCTTTCGGGCACTGAGTGGCTTGAGGAATGTGTGCGCTATCTGGATATGACGCTTCAGATAGTGGGAGAAGAAAACCTTCCGGACAAGGACGATGGAAAGCTTTACACTTTTGTCAGCAATCATCCTTTGGGAGGTGCCGATGGCGTTGCCCTTGGCTCTATTATCGGAAGGCATTATGACGGTCGTTTCCGCTATTTGGTCAATGACCTGCTGATGAACCTCCCGGGATTGGCACCCGTGTGCATCCCTATCAACAAGACGGGAGCCCAGAGCCGCAGTTTCCCGCAGATGGTGGAGGATGGTTTCAAAAGCGATAACCATATACTGATGTTTCCTGCCGGTATCTGCTCGCGTCGCATCGATGGCAAGATACAGGACATCACCTGGAAAAAGACATTTGTCACCAAGAGTGTGGAGTATCAGCGTGATGTGGTGCCCATCCATTTCAGCGGCAGCAATTCGGATTTTTTCTATAAGCTTGCGTCCTTCTCCGACAAGTATGTCAAGAAGATAAACATCGCCATGCTCTTTCTGGTAAACGAGATGTACAAGAATGTGCACAAGTCATTCCAGGTGACCATAGGGAAACCCATTCCCTGGCAAACCTTCGACAAGAGCAGGAGTGCCGCTGCCTGGGCTCAGGAAGTAAGATCTAGAGTGTATGAACTGTAAGCAGCCTGCATCCGTCTATACCACAACAAAAGAAAGCATAATTCCCCAACATTACAGAATGGAACAAGAGATTATCCAGCCTATTGACAAGGCTTTACTGAAGAGCCAGCTTACCCCTGAGCGCCAGCTGCGTATGACCAACAAGAGTCATAATGAAATTTATATTGTGGATGCCCACAACGCACCGGATGTGCTTTTGGAGATAGGCAGATTGAGGGAAATCGCTTTCCGTGAGGCAGGTGGAGGAACTGGTAAGGCCTATGACCTTGATGAGTTTGACACCAAGGACAATTGTTACAAGCAACTTATCGTATGGAATCCCGAAGCAGAAGAGATCATCGGGGGATACCGCTATATCCTGGGTACTGATATAGAGGTAGGTGCCGATGGACAACCTATTCTCGCTACCAGTCACATGTTCCACTTCTCGGAGAAGTTCATGACAGACTATATGCCTCAGACTATTGAGCTGGGACGGAGTTTCGTATCGGTTCCCTATCAGAACACCAACAAGAACGGATCTAAGAGCCTCTTCGCGCTTGACAATCTGTGGGATGGTTTGGGCGCTCTTACTGTCATCAAGCCTAATGTAAAGTATTTCTTTGGAAAGATGACCATGTATCCCTCGTATATCCGCAAGGGAAGAGATATGATACTCTTCTTCCTGAAAAAGCATTTCGATGACAAGGATAACCTTATCACTCCGATGAAACCGCTGAAAATGGAGGAAGATCCCAATGAGCTTGCAGCCTTGCTCTGTGGCAACGACTTTAAGGAGGATTATGTGATACTCAACAGGGAAATACGCAAGTTGGGCTACAATATCCCACCGCTTGTCAATGCTTATATGAGTCTTAGTCCCACCATGAAACTCTTTGGTACCGCCATCAACTATGGTTTTGGTGATGTGGAAGAGACGGGAATCCTTATCGCAGTGGATGAAATACTTGAAAACAAGCGTATGCGTCACATCGATTCGTTCATCAAGGAGCATCCGGAGGCGTTACAGATAACCAGCGGTGCCAACAATGTAATATACAAGGATTGCAACCAGGGATAAGATGGTTTTCACTTTTTCTTATTGATACATATTGCATCGTTTGAGGAATGAATCTATTTTGAAAATATGACACATATGACACTACTGAGAAATCTGCTGATACTGTGTGTATGGCAGGTTTCTGTCTTTTCTGCGGGTGCACACACCAATCCTGCACTCAAAGTGACCGAAATCAAGTTGGCCAACGGTCTCAAGGTATGGGTGAATCAAGACCATTCAAAACCCACCGTATTCGGTGCCGTGGTGGTGAATGCCGGTGCTATGGATTGTCCCAATACGGGTATTGCACATTACTTCGAGCACATCATGTTCAAGGGAACAGACAGTATCGGCACGGTTGACTATGCAGCTGAGAAGGTATGGCTCGACAGTATTGCCTACTGCTACGATCAATTGGGCAAGACCACGGATGCCGATGCACGAACAAAAATACAGCAACACATCAACCAGCTTAGTATCAAAGCATCCGACTATGCAATTCCCAATGAGTTCGACCGCCTGGTTACATGCCAGGGAGGCTCAAGTCTCAATGCTGCAACGTCACAAGACATCACTTACTATCACAACAGTTTCATCCCCGGATATCTGGAACAATGGTGCGAACTGAACAGTCACCGTCTCATTCATCCCGTATTCCGTCTCTTCCAGGGTGAATTGGAAACGGTGTATGAGGAGAAAAACATGGACGCAGACCAGATGTTGGGAACGGCTTTGGACACTGTTTTTGCGAGGGTTTTTGCAGGAACTCCTTATGCCTACCCAATTATCGGCAGTACCGAGAATCTCAAGAATCCCAATCTGGCAGACATGCAGCGCTTCTTCGAACAATATTATGTGGCTGGCAATATGACATTGGTACTGTGTGGAGATGTGCCTGATGCCGAAACCATGCGACCTATGCTGGAACGCACCTTCGGACGTCTGCGCCCTGGTACAGCTCCACAGCGTACCTATGGGAAAATCCGAGAGTTTTCAGGTACAACGGAAGAAATTCTGATGCCCATCCCCCTTGTCAAAGGGGAAGTGATGCTTTACCATGGCCCCGGTAATTATGATGCAGATGCGCCTGCCGTGGATATGGCCTTGGATATCTTGTCAAATGATAGCCGCACCGGACTGCTCGATTCTCTCGTCAATGCCCACAAGGCCGTCGTGCTTACTACCAGACGTCTGACCTTTGGAAATCACGGTATCTGTGCAGGTATCATCATACCCAATCTTCTTGCTTCAAGGGAAAAGGCGGAGGAATTGTTCATTGAGCAGTTGGAACGTCTGAAAAAAGGCGATTTCACCGAAGAAATTCTCCAAAAACTGAAGGTAGAGCAACAGCGGTCGGCACTCACTCAGATGGAGACAATTGAGGGCAGGAGCATGATGATGATAGATGCTCTATCGGAAGGCAGGAAGTGGGATGATGTGTTGGCAATGCAGCAACGATACTTTGAGGTGACAAAGCAGGATGTGGTGGATGCAGCCAACCGCTATCTGGATAATCGTTTCATGCGCTTGGTGAAGAAATACGGCAGCTATCCCAAAGAACAGATTACACAGCCCGGCTACCGTCCGGTCATTCCCAAACACCGTCATGCCAGTTCAGATTATGCTACCCGTATGATGGAGCAGACTGCCGGCAAACAGGCTGCTTTGCGCTTGGTGGATGTGAAGAACGATGTGCAATCCCTGTCTGTTTATCCGCAAGTGACGCTCTATGCCAAAGAGAATACCATGAATGATGTGTTCCATCTGGACCTTGTCTATCGCAAAGGAGAGCGTGAGGATGCTGTCATTGCCGTACTGGAGTCCATGATGGGCGAATTGGGTACTGATTCCCTTAGCCGACAAGCCTTTAACTATGCCTTGCAGCGTGTGGGTGCTACGTTACGCACCGAGGTTACCCCTGCCTCTTTCTCTATTCATTTGGAGGGCTTTGACGGGCAGTTCCGTGAGGCCGTAGCATTGCTTGGTCATTTTATCTCGGCGCTTCAGATGGATGAAGCAGCCCTGAAACAGGTAAAGGACAATGCCAAGGTTGAAGAAAAGTCATTTGTGAAAGATAATCAGAATGTTTGGTTAGCGGTACGCGACAAGGCGTTGTTTGGTTCTGCTTCTGACTATCTGAAGGGCTTGTCCTATAAAGAGATCAAGTCGCTCAAGACAGATGATGTGGCACAGTGCTATCGCCGTCTGCTTTGTCGGCATTGTGATGTAGTGTATAGTGGTACCCTCTCTGCTGAGGATGTACGTCAGGTGGTGGAAACCTCGCTGCCTTTGAAGCAATGTGTGGAGCCGGTGGTGGACACAGAGCGCACCCTGCTTGCTTATGAAAAGCCGATAGTGTATTATTACCACCTGCCCAAGATGAGACAGACCATCGTTTCCGTCTTTCAGTCCATGCCTGCTGCCACCACGGATAAGCAGCGTGCTTCACTCAAGTTGTGGGGAGACTACTTCGGTGGGAGCATGAGTTCGGTGCTTTTTCAGGAGATGCGAGAGTTCCGCTCCATGTGCTATCATGCTTCCGGTAGTGGACTGCTTCCTGATTATCTGCATCATTCGGACAATCCCACAGGCTACGTCACCTTTATCGGTACTCAGGGCGACAAGGCGATGGAAGTGCTTGACTTGGCGGATTCTCTTTTCAATGTACCCGCGATTTCTTATCCTTTAGGTGTGGATATAGCCCGGCATGAAACACTCAATTCCATCAATAATGCCTATCCAACTTTCCGTGAAATGGGTGGTAAAGTGGCACAGTGGCGTGCCAATGGGTATGATGAGCAACCGTCTGCCTATCTTGTGAGGTCATTGCCTCAGATAACCACTGAAGATTTGAACAGGTTCATCCAAACGAATGTAGCCGACAAACCTCGTGTCTATTTCCTGGTTGGTGATAAGAAACAATGGGATATGAAGCACCTTGCTTCATTCGGCAAGTTGGTGGAACTGAAAAAGAAGGATATTCTTAAGAAATGATTTTATTTTGAGTTACGGGTTTTAGATGACGATTTGTCTTCTCTTTTGAGGATATAACAAAGCTCTGTATGAGAATGACTTGTCATCCTAAACCCGTAGCTCAAAATCCGTAACTCGGAGTTACTCTTCCTTACTGTTCTGTTGTTCTGCAATAGAGTTCATGGCATTGCACAGTTTCCACAGGAATACCAGTGGACCAACGGCAATCAGTGCACCCAATACGTTCCAACCCCAGAATGTTCCTGCAGAGAAACCGTTGGATGGATTCAATGCACCGATGCGGCTGCAGATATTGTGCCACCAGATGAGTGGATAGATTCCGAGTGTGATTGCTGAAAGAAAGAGGGCCATTACCCAATACGGACAGTTCGTTTTACCGTCACAACGCATAATGTCATTGCTCATTGTCGTGAACTTAACCAAGGGATAGATTCCGAATGTGATGAAAGGAAAGACAATGAACTTCCAGAAAGAGTAAGTGTTCTGGACTTTTAAACTTGTGTTTTGCATTTGATGAAATCTTTTAGGTTAATAGATTGAAATGATAAATTATTCGCAAAGGTAAGATTTTTTTTGAAGAATATGCACGGAATAGTGAGAAAGTGAATGTTATGGAGTGAGACTGTTTATTCTTTCCTTATGTGTCTCGTACAACCGTTTTGTGGAACTTGAGAAAGAAGTGGCGCTTCCTCTTGCTCTTTTCATCAAGAAGATGCAGCTTGGATAATTGAAATCTTCATAGTAAACTTGCTCGGTGCTATTGCGGCTTATTGTATGTTTCCAAAGAAGCCGTGTATCAATGTGCGGTCGATATGAGAACCGATATACGGGCACGGGAAAACATCCACTTTTATATGGCCATGGTAATATGAAGATAGGTATAGACTGTATATGTTGTTTTCTTGAAATGACGGTTATACGATAGGCAGACTGATGCCGCTTAGTTTCTGATACACGTCCAGGGCATATACGTCTGTCATGCCGCTGATGTAGTCGATGACAGCCATCAGGCGTGTCTCCAGGTCAGGGGCGTCTATATGGTATTGGCTTGACACACGCCCTATGAGCTGTTGCGAATAGTAGCGTTCCGGGTGTAGTACTGCCTCGGTCATCTGCTGCATCAAGGTGTCCATGATGCGGTAACCCGACAGTTCCACGTCCAGTACAGGTTTGCTGCGGTAGATACGCTGGTTTGACAGGTCGGCACAGTGTCTGTAGGCATCGCGTTGCACGGGATGCATCACTTCCGTGAGACTTTTGTCAAAGGTGCCGCTCAGTATTTCCTCTTCATGTTCCACAAAGGCTTTCACACATTCGTTTTCCAGTTTGCCTATTACGCAAGCCCTCATATATACGATTTTCTCGTTGTTGTCGGTCAGTCCTTCATCTTCGATGCGTTTCAGAATACCTTTTTTGGCATCCTCGTCAAAGAAGTTGAGCAATAAATCGGCGGTTTCATCGAAAGAAAGTATTTTCAGCTTGTGGGAATCCTCTATGTCCATCACTTCATAACAGATGTCGTCGGCAGCCTCCACCAGATATACCAAAGGATGCCTCACATACTTCACCGGTTGTCCGTTATTGGAAATTCTGATGATGCCCATCTCTTCAGCGATACGCTCGTAATACTCCTGTTCGCTGAAAAAGAATCCGAACTTTCCCTTTTTCCCTGAAAGCATCGATGAAAACGGATATTTTACAATGCTTGCCAAGGTTGAGTAGGTCATTACAAAGCCTCCGTTACGTCTTCCCTTGTACTGGTGGGTCAGCAGTCTGAAGGCATTGGCATTACCCTCAAAGTGTGTGATGTCGCTCCAGAACTCTTCGCTTACCAGGTCCTTGAGTCGGCTTCCGGCTCCCTCGGTAAAGAATGTCTGGATGGCTTTCTCTCCCGAATGTCCGAATGGAGGGTTACCCATATCGTGCGCCAGACACGCTGTAGCTACTATCTGTCCTATCTGTGTTATCAGCGAGTTGCCCAATTCAGGGTGGCGTTCCGTCAGCTCCCGTGCTACATCATTGCCCAGCGACATACCCACGCTTGCCACCTCCAGACTGTGTGTCAACCGGTTGTGTACAAACACGCTGCCTGGCAGAGGGAATACCTGTGTCTTGTTCTGTAGCCGTCTGAATGGGGCAGAGAATATCAGTCGGTCATAGTCGCGTTTAAACTCAGTCCTTCCGTCATATCTCTCCAGGTGTCTCAGTTCTTGTCCCAGTCGTTTGTAAGTAATCAGTTGTTGCCAGTTCATCATGTCTGTCAGTGATAGTATGTTGTTGGTGGGTTGTCAGGTTCCATATGGAATCTGTTGACAAATTTACTCCTTTTTCCCCGTTATTTGTAAAAAATGGATAATTATTTCTCATGGAAAAGGAATAATGATTAACTTTGCAACACTAACATACAGATTTATGCAGATAAAAGTGATAAACCGTGGGCGCCAACCACTGCCTGCGTATGCCACCGAACAGAGTGCAGGCATGGATTTGCGTGCCAATATTGATGCTCCTCTCACGTTGCGTCCTTTGGAACGCAAGTTGGTGGGTACAGGACTTTATATCGCCTTGCCCCAGGGGTATGAGGCTCAAATCCGTCCGCGTAGCGGTTTGGCATTGAAGCATGGCCTCACTGTTCTCAACTCTCCTGGTACCATCGATGCCGACTACCGAGGAGAGATAATGGTGCTTTTGGTCAACCTTTCTGACACAGACTTTGTGATAAACGAGGGTGAGCGTATCGCGCAAATGGTGATAGCACGCCATGAACAGGCGGTCTTTGAGCTTGTGGATTCTTTGGACGAGACCGAACGGGGTGCCGGAGGTTATGGTCATACTGGTGTAAAATAAACCGTTTCATCGATGATTCTTAGGTATATTGCTGCAGTGCTTCTTTTCTTTACCCTTCCTTTGCAGGCGCAGGAAAGGGTTAAGGACAGTCTGTATGTACATACCTTTCTCGAAGCCATGATGGAGAGGGTCAAGGGCAACGATGAGGCTGCATTTGATTCGTTGGTTCATTGTGTGGCTATCGACTCTGCCAGAGCAGAGGCACACTTCTTTCTTGGACCGTATTACTACAAGAGGGGTGAGCGTGGCAAGGCTTTGAAAAGCTACGTCCGTGCGGTGGAACTGGATTCTACCTGTGTGGATTATATCGAAACACTCTCGTCAGCCTATTACGATGCGTTGCAATATGACAATGCCATTGCCACGGCAGAGCGGCTGCTGCAACTGGACAGCCAGCGTGAGGATGTGCTGAATGTGCTGATCAAGATGTACGACCGTGCCGGCAGGTTTTCTGATTGCGTAAGATGTCTCAACCGGTTAGAGGAACTGGAGGGTAAGTCAGAGCAGATTGTTGTGGCGAAGAGCTATTATTACTCTGAGATGGGCGATACCGTTGCTTCGCTGCGTGAACTGCACAATCTGTGTACCGACTATCCTGGGGAGATGAAATACAAGTGTACCTATGCCTCTTCCTTGCTTACTATAGGGCAGGCCGACAGTGCCCTGGCGGTTTACCAAGAGGTGATGGCAGAAGATCCGCAGAACGTGGATGCCGCGATGTTTATGCGAGAGTATTACAAGGAACTGGGCATGGAGCAACAGGCAGACAGTGTTGCCATGCAGTTACTCATGGGCAAGAAGGTGGAATGGGATGCCAAGGCGGCGGTGCTCAGGGACATTATCCTGTGCAATGAGCGCAAAGGTGGCGGCACGCGCAAAGTGCTTGATGTGTTCGACCAGGTGTTGCAGCAACCTCAGCAAGATGCCAATATGGCATATCTCTGTGCCCTATACATGGACAAGAATAACATGAGCCACGACAGCATCGGCATGATGTTGCACAAGGTGATACAGATAGAACCCGACAACTTCGCAGCCCGTATGCACCTGTTGGCATACGCCTGGGAAAGGGATGATATGGACAGCGTGGTAGTGCTGTGTAGCGAAGCCCGCAAATACGATCCTGCCCAATTGCCGTTCTATTATTATCAGGGTATGGCATACTACCGGCGCGACCGTGAGCAAGATGCTCTTGCCACCTTCCGGAAAGGAATAGAGTATGTGGCTGAGGCGAATGACTCTTCATTGGTGGCGGATTTCTATATGATTATGGGTGACCTGTTGTATAAAACGGGCGATTCCAACGCTGCTTTTGCCTCCTACGACTCCTGTCTGCAGTGGAACTCTGCCGAGGTGGGTTGTCTCAACAACTACGCCTATTTCCTAAGTCTGGAGAACAAGCGCTTGGATGAGGCGGAACAGATGAGTCACACGGCTGTCATAGCAGAACCTCGTAATGCGACCTACCTTGATACCTATGCGTGGGTGCTTTTCAAGCTCAGACGCTATGACGAGGCGAAAGAATATATCGACAGGGCATTGCAAAACGACAGTGTGCCGGGAGAGGACATTCTGGAACATGCCGGAGATATCTATGCCATGGTAGGCGACATGACCCGTGCGCTGGAGTATTGGCAGAAAGCTGCGGAAACGGCACCCGACTTCAATGTGGTGCTCCGCAAGAAAATAAAGAAAAAGAAGTATATCAAGTAAACCTATCCCTGGCGTGATGCCATTCCGGGAGAAACATCAGTAATATCATAAAGACATGAGAATATCGTTATTAGCTAAAGTGGCTTTGCTGGCACTGCCCTTGATGATGGGCGCCTGCAAATCGTCTAAAACGGTGCAGAAGGATGCGGCAACCGCACCTGTTAGCACCGCTACAGGACAGGAGAGACTGGAAAAGTTGAACCAGAACAAGCTGTCTCAGCAGTTTCTTACTTCCAAAATCAAGTTCAAGGCTGTGATGGGCAATCACGATGTGTCGCTCACCGGCAATCTGAAGATGAAGCGTAATGATGTGATTCGACTGCAGCTCATGGCTTTCGGCTTTGTAGAGGCCGCCCGTCTGGAGTTTACTCCCGAGTATGTTCTCATCGTAGATCGCATGAACAAGCAGTATCTCAAGGTGCCCTACAACTACATCGATTTCCTACGCAACAGCGGCATCAATTTCTATACCCTTCAGGCCTTGTTCTGGAATGAGCTTTTTGTGCCAGGAGAGATGGGCGTAAATGCCAGTCTCCTTAGTAATTATTCCACCTCTACCGTAGATGACCAATTGGTGGTGGCATTGGAGCGTGAGCCAATGTCGTACAAGTGGCTTGCCGACAAGGATGCCCAGTACGTCAAGATGGCAAATATCCTTTATACCGACAAATACAGGGGTAACTCGCAACTCAACTGGGATTATCAGAACTTCGAGACCAACAATGGAGTCACTTTTCCCATGAAACATATCATAAGTCTGCTCTTGCCCAAGACTACGGTAGAGATCAGTCTTACGCTCAATTATTTGGGCAAGGATGAAGACTGGGAAACACGTACCACCCTCTCGGACAAATATCGCCAGGTGATGCTTGACGACTTGATGCGACGCATCCTTTCCATGTAGTTGTGGACTGATATTATTTTCGATGAGACCGGTAAAAATTGAAGGATAGAAGCTAAGTGAGAGGATGAAAGTGCGCATTTGGATATTGCTTCTGATGGCGATACTCGTTGCTGTGCCTGCGGTGTCACAGCAGCAAAGGTCGCGAAGTACTGCCACCAAGGTGCAGAGCAAGAAATCTTCCGCACGTCAGAAGACTTCCACTCGCAAACGTACAACCAAAAAGGCTTCTACTTCCAAAAAAACTGCCAGTCAGCCTACGTCAACTTCTATCAAGGGACTGAAGAACCAAAGTGCGCAAATCAAGAAGAATATCAGGGAACAAGAGCAAAAACTGCGCACCAATGAGCGTAATGTGAAGCAACGACTGCAGAACTTAATGGTCATCAATTCTGAGATAGTGGACAAAAAGCGTACTATCGACACCATTCGCAAGGACATAAACGAACTGGACGGCAATATTCTGCTTCTCAACAAACGTATTGAACAATTGGAGGCCGAACTGGCTGACCGGAAGGAAAAGTATGTGAAGTCGATGCGCTACATGCACCGCAACCGTTCTATACAGAGTCAGTTGATGTTCATTTTCAGTGCGCAGAACTTCACCCAGATGTACCGTCGGCTGCGCTTTACCCGTGAGTATGCAGCTTTCCAGCGCTCGCAGGGCGAGATGGTAAAGGCAAAAAGAGCCCAGGTACAGGAACAGCAGGAGGAACTTAAAGCTGCAAAGCAACGTAAAAATGTGTTGCTCAACCGTGGCATCGTAGAGCACAAGAATCTTGAGGGTAAGCAGGTGGAGCAGGAAAAAGTGGTCAAGACACTGCAGAACCAGCAAAAAACCATACAGCGTATCATTGATGAACAGCGCAAGAAACAAGCGGCCATTGATGCTGAAATCGACCGTTTGGTGGCTATTGAGATAGAAAAAGCGCGCAAACGTGCTGAAGAGGAAGCCCGTCAACGTGCTTTGGCTGAGGAGGCTGCGCGTAAACGTGCTGAGGAAGCTCGTCGCAAGGCTGCTGATGAGGTGTCAAAGAAAACGGCATCTTCGGCTTCTTCTGACAGGAAGAGAGGGGTCAAGACTGAAGCCCCCTCCAAGCCCGTGCAGCTTCTCACTGCCGAGGACCAGCGCATCAGTGGCAGTTTTGCCAACAACAAGGGGCGCCTGCCTATTCCCGTCACTGGCGGCTATCGTATCGTGAGCCGCTATGGTCAGTACAATGTGGAGGGTCTGAAGAACGTGAGGCTTGACAATAAAGGCATCAATATCCAGGCGGCTCCCGGAGCACAGGTGCGCAGTATCTTTGATGGCGAAGTGAGTGCCGTGTTCAATGCCGGCGGTTCTTCCGGCGTAATGATACGTCATGGCAGTTATATTTCTGTCTATTGTAATCTTGGTAGCGTTTTTGTCCGCCACGGACAGAAGGTATCTACCCGTCAGTCCATCGGTACATTGGGACCAGACAATATATTGCAGTTCCAGCTGAGAAAAGAAAAAGCCAAAATCAATCCTGAGTTATGGTTAGGCAGATGATCCCTGGGTAAAACGGCTTTGTGGCACTTTTTAGAAAGAATTGATAACCATTTAAATGAAGTATTTTATGAAAAAGTATTTGTTTCTTTTATTCGCAATGTTGAGCCTTTCCTGTCATGCACAGGATAAACTGGTATTTCACAACGGAACAATAGCGGAAGGTAAGGTAACTGAAGCGAGCGACAAGCTTGTCAAATTTATCTATAAAGGTGAGGATGTGGTGAATACCATTAGCAAGAGCTCGCTTGCCGAAGTGCGTTATGAAAGCGGACGTGTACAGCAGATGTCGCAGAAAGTGGATATAAAGTCGGCTTCTGACTGGGAGAAAGTACGTGTTGTGTACGATAAGGAAGAAGTGCTGGGGCTGAAGTCTCTTGGTCAGGTAGAGAAGCACTCTACCGGTACATGGTCGTTCTCTATTACAGCAGGTCATTTCAGTGAAAAGACCTTGAAGAAGATTCGTCAGGAGGCTGCAAAGCGCGGCGGTTGCATCGTACTTGTTCTTACACAGCAGAGTCAGTCAGGCGGTCTGTTGCAAGACGGACATGCTTCGATGACAGGCGAAATATATACCTACTGATTGCTTATTTCTGCTCAAAAAGCTCCATTCCATCGAGAAGTTTCAGATAGGTTTCCAGTGCACTCTCCAGCTCGCTCAGGCAGATGTATTCGTCTGCCGAGTGCGAGCGTGCAGAGTCACCAGGTCCCAGTTTGAGCGAGGGGAACGGCATCAGCGCCTGGTCTGACAGGGTGGGCGAACCGAAAGGTGTCAAGCCCATGCTGACACAACGCTCTACCAGCGGATGGGAAGTGGAGATAGACGATGGATTCAGGCGAAATGAACGTGCTTTGAGTTCACTCTTGGTGTGCTTGTCAATATATTCAAACACTTCCTCGTTGGTGTATAGTTCGTTGGTGCGCACATCGATGATGAAGTGGCAGTCATCGGGCACCACGTTGTGCTGAGTGCCACTTTGTATTACAGTAACACTTACTTTTGTAACCCCCAGTAAATCGCTGACGCGCTCAAACTGGTAGTCGCGTAGCCACACCAGGTCGTCCAGTGCTTCGTAGATGGCGTTGACGCCCTCGTTGCGTGCGGCATGTCCCGATTTACCATGAGCATGACCGTCAATTACCATCAGTCCCCTTTCGGCGATGGCAGGCTGCATACCTGTAGGTTCGCCGACTATTGCCACCGTGATAGGCGGAAGCATGGGCAATACGCTACTGATGCCGCCCATGCCGCTTACCTCTTCTTCGGCAGAGGCCAAAAATACCAGATTGTACGAACGCTTTCCCCGTGGTCGGGAGGTGATGATGCGGAATACTTGCAGTAGCGTCACCAGTCCGGCACCGTCATCGTTGCTGCCGATGCCATACAGTTTTTCATCTTCTATCTGTGGTATATAGGGGTTCCTCATCCAGCTTTCAACCGGTTTTACCGTGTCGATGTGGGCATTGAGCAACAGTGTGGGGCGCTTGTCGGAATAGTCATTTTCCATTACCCACAGGTTGTTCCCCTCACGCCGTGGATGCAGTCCGCAATTAGCCATGTAGTCCTGTAACGCATCGGCAGCCATTTTCTCGCCTCTGCTGGTGCGCGGGATGGCAATCAGTGTCTTGAGCAGTTGGATGCTTTCGTCAGTGTATTGTTTCATGGTTGTACAATATGGTGTTAAGGCCCGATATGGAACTCCTATGCGCAAAGGTACAAAAATGGGTGAAAAACCCGCTATTTCTTATGTAAAAGTTTTGCCATTTGTTAAATTTACCGTATTTTTGCAAGATATATAAGGGGTGGAACGGCAATCACTTTGTCCGGAAAACCCTTGGAAAGGATGCGGCAAGACACGCTTTACACAATCTTTCAAAACAGAACATTATGCAGACATCAAGTCATCTTTCCGTTTTGGTGCAGAAAAGGGCAGCCCAATATGGTGATCGCGAAGCCCTTGTCTACAAGGATTTTGACGGCGACAGGTGGAAATCATGCTCCTGGAACCGCTTTGCGGCTACGGTGAAGACGGTGTCCAATGCGTTGCTCAATTTGGGCGTGCAGGTGCAGGAAAATGTAGGCGTGTTTTCACAGAACTGTAAAGAATACCTTTTCTGTGACTATGGGGCATGGGGTATCCGTGCAGTGACCATCCCGTTCTATGCTACCTGCAGCGAACAGCAGATAGAGTTCATGATCAACGATGCCAAGGTGAGGGTGCTTTTTGTGGGTGAACAGGAACAGTACGATAAAGCCCATAGGGTGCGTGCGCTCTGTCCTACGTTGGAACGCATCGTGGTGTTCGACCGCACCGTGAGTCTTAATGCCGACGACCGCAACAGCCTCTATTTTGAAGACTTCCTGAAAATGGGTGAGGGACTGCCACGGCAGTCGGAAGTGAACCTGCGCTATAAGGAAGCCAACAGTACCGACCTTGCCAACATACTTTACACAAGCGGTACCACAGGCAACAGCAAGGGCGTGATGCTTACCCATGGACAATACATGGCAGCTCTGGATGCCAATCTGAAGTGCGTCAGGGTGAGCGAAAAAGACCGTATTCTCAACTTCCTTCCCTTTGCCCATATCTTTGAGAAGGCATGGGCGGTTCTGGGTGTTACCGTGGGTGCAACCCTGATCGTCAATACCGATCCGCGTGAGGTACAGAAGTCCATGCGCGAGACCCATCCCACAAGCATGTGTGCTGTGCCCCGCTTCTGGGAGAAGGTGCTTATCGGTGTAGAACAGAAGATGGAGGGCTATAGCAGCGTGATGCGCCGGGTGTTCCGCAATGCTCTTGCCATTGGCCGCAGATACAACGTGGAATGTTTAAGCAGGGGAAAGAAACCCTCACCGCTGCTCCGTATGCAGTACGAGATGGTGAACAAGACTATCTTCAGTCTTATCAGAAAGGAACTGGGATTGGAGAATGCCAATATATTTCCTACGGCAGGAGCCACAGTGTCGCCTCATGTAGAGGAGTTTGTTCACAGTATCGGACTTGACATGGTGGTGGGCTATGGACTTACCGAGAGTCTTGCTACCGTGAGTTGCGATCACTTGGACAAGGCATACAGCATAGGTTCGGTGGGCCGCCTTATCGAGGGTATCGAACTCAAGATAAGCGAAGAGGGAGAGGTGTTGCTCAAAGGCCCCACAATCACACCAGGCTACTACAACCGTGAAGACCTTACTGCCGCCGCTTTCGATGAAGAAGGCTTCTTCCGTACTGGCGATGCCGGTTATATGAAAAACGGAGAGCTCTATCTCACCGATCGTATCAAGGACCTGTTCAAGACATCCAATGGCAAGTATATCGCTCCGCAAATGATAGAGTCGAAACTGCTGGTGGACAGGTATATTGACCAGATAGCCATCATCGCTGACGAGCGTAAGTTCGTATCTGCGCTTATCGTTCCTGACTACGCCCTGCTGGAAGAGTATGCCCGCACACAAGGTATCTCCTTCGAACACCGCGGCCAGCTCTGTGCTGACGAGCGTATCTACCGCATGATGATGGACCGTATTGCCACTATTCAGCAGCAGTTGGCACATTACGAACAGGTGAAGCGCTTTACCCTGCTGCCACGCCCCTTTACCATGGCAGACGGAGAGCTGACTAATACCTTGAAACTGAAGCGACAGGTGATTTGCCGCAATTTCAGTGATGAGATTGAAAAGATGTACGAGGAATAAATAACCCCGCAAAAAGGATTATAAGCATTATATGATTACGCAAGATCAACTGAAGAACGTGCAGGAACGCACCGAAGCACTGCATCGCTATTTGGAAATCGACAAAAAGAAGATAGAATTTGAAGAAGAAGACCTGCGTACCCAGGCACCCGATTTTTGGGAAGACCCCAAACGGGCTGAGGAGCAGATGAAGAAGGTGAAAGGCATCAAGAAGTGGATTGATGGCTATGAGGAGGTCAAGTCGCTGGCAGACGAGCTGCAACTGGCGTTTGACTTTTATAAGGAGGAGATGGTCACCGAAGAGGAGGTGGACGAGGATTATGCCAAAGCCATCGAAGCGATTGAGGGACTGGAGTTGCGCAATATGCTGCGCCAAAAGGAAGACCCCATGGATTGTGTGCTCAAGATAAACAGTGGCGCCGGCGGAACTGAGAGTCAGGACTGGGCGTCGATGCTGATGCGCATGTACCAGCGGTGGGCAGAGGCGCATGGGCACAAGGTGACTATCAGCAACCTGCAGGACGGTGATGAGGCGGGTATCAAGAGTGTCACCATGGAGATAGAGGGCGGTGAATATGCCTATGGCTATCTGAAGAGTGAGAACGGCGTGCACCGTCTGGTCAGAGTGTCGCCTTTCAATGCGCAGGGCAAGCGAATGACGAGTTTTGCCAGTGTTTTCGTTTCTCCCCTGGTCGATGACACCATCGAGGTGTATGTGGATCCCGCCCGGGTAAGCTGGGACCTATTCCGAAGTGGTGGTGCCGGCGGACAGAATGTGAATAAGGTGGAGACCGGTGTGCGATTGAGATACCAGTACGTGGATCCTGATACTGGGGAGGAAGAGGAGATATTGATTGAAAATACCGAGAGCCGCAAGCAGCTTGAGAACCGTAACAATGCGATGCGACTGCTCAAATCACAACTCTACGACAGGGCTATGAAGAAGCGTCTGGAAGCGCAGGCCAAGATAGAGGCGGGCAAGAAGAAGATAGAGTGGGGTAGTCAGATACGCAGCTATGTCTTCGACGACCGCCGTGTGAAAGACCACCGTACCAACTTCCAGACTTCTGATGTTGACGGCGTAATGGACGGCAAGATTGACGGATTCATCAAGGCTTATCTGATGGAGTTCCCTGTAAACGATGAAGAATGATTCTTCCTTGTTCCAATGGGGTTAAGAATGGATTTAATAATAAGAACCTAAAAAATACGTATATTATGAAAAAGAAAGTTAGTGCTCGTCAGGCGCAGAAGGAAGCGCGCCAGGAGAAAGAAGGAAAGAAGGTAGTGGAATGGATATTCGGTGTCCTAGTGGTACTCGCCATCCTCTACGTGGTCTATACAGTTTATATCATGCAGTGATGAGGGCAGGCTTAGGTGCCTGCCTTTTTTGTACGTATCACATCTTTTATCTGTATCAATATCGTAGAAAACAATGGATGGCTTGGAGATAGAACGCAAGTTCCTTGTGGTGGGTGATGACTACAAACAGATGGCCTACGCCCATAGCCGTATCAAGCAAGGCTATATCTGCTGCAATGGCGGTAGAAGCGTGAGGGTGCGCCTGCGTGGCGACAAGGCATATCTTACCATCAAGGGAGCTTCTAACAGCAAGGGCATGAGCAGGTATGAATTTGAAAAGGAGATTACCGTAGATGAGGCTGCTCACTTGTTCCGTCTCTGCGAACCCGGTATTATCGACAAGACCCGCTATTTGGTGAAAAGCGGTAGCCATGTGTTCGAAGTGGATGAATTCTATGGCGACAACCAGGGGCTTGTGATGGCAGAGGTGGAACTTCACGATGAGGAAGAACCTTTTGAAAAGCCTCATTTCATCGGTAAGGAAGTTACTGGTGACCGTCGCTATTACAATGGTCATCTACGCCTTTCTCCTTATTGCCGGTGGGCAGATGCCGAGTAACTATTTTGCCTGCTGCGGCAGCCAGAAGGCATCCCAAGGCATTGGCGATGAAATCTGCCCAGTCGCCGCTACGCCTGCCTTGCGTACAGTAGGCTTGTAGCAGTTCTATGCTTCCGCTCATCAGCAGGGGAAGCAGTCCGCACCATAATGCCAGCCATTTGCCGGCAATGCCGCATCTACAGTGGCGCCAGTGTTCCAGCCATATCACGCAGCAAGTACCGCCATACATCGCTGTGTGCACCCACTTGTCAATAAAGGGCACGTCGTCCAATTGCGTCTGTGGTGGCGTGAAGAATGAGAGATACCAGATGACGGCAATGCACAACAGGGAAAAAGGGTATCTTTTCAGCAGAGCCGTTATTTTGCCTTTTGCGGGCATTTTGTCGTTGTCTTTTATCATCTTGATGTTATTTAGTATATTTTGCTTTCAAAACAGATGCAAAGATAAGATTTATTTTATACTTTTGCAAAGTCTAATAAAGGCATTATGATGGAAAGAGACAATTTTGGAAGTAAATTGGGAGTAATCCTTGCCACAGCAGGTTCGGCGGTAGGACTGGGCAATGTGTGGCGTTTTCCCTATATGACAGGGCAGAACGGAGGTGCCGTATTCATTTTGATTTATTTCGTGTGCATCCTTTTTCTGGGCATTCCCTGCATGATGAATGAGTTTATTATCGGTCGCCGGGCTCACAGCAACACAGCCCGTGCCTATTCCATGCTGAGTAACGGCGGATTGTGGAAACTGGTAGGCTATCTCGGTGTACTCACCGCCTTCCTCATTGCTGGCTATTATGTGGTGGTTTCCGGTTGGTGCCTGCAATATATCTATGCCTCGTTCACGGGGCATCTGGCAGGTGACAGTGAGTATGTGCGCCGGTATTTCGCCTCGTTCTCTTCGGATGCCGTGAAACCTCTGCTCTGGGTGGTACTTTTTCTGCTGGTCACCCATTTTGTGATAGTGCGGGGAGTGCGCGACGGCATAGAGCGCGCTTCCAAGACAATGATGCCCGCCCTGTTCATCCTGCTGTTGGTCATAGTAGTGTGTTCGTGCATGTTGCCTGGTGCAGAGAAAGGCATTGCCTACCTGTTCCATCCCGACTTCAGCAAGCTCAATGCCGATGTGTTCCTCGGTGCTTTGGGGCAGTCGTTTTATTCCCTCAGCATAGCCATGGGTTGCCTGTGTACTTATGCCTCCTATTTCAGCAAACAGACCCATCTGATGCGTAGTGCCGTACAGATTGGACTGATAGACAGCATGGTGGCAATCCTTGCCGGACTGATGATATTTCCTGCTGCATTCTCTGTAGGCGTCAATCCTGACAGTGGTCCGTCGCTCATTTACATCACTCTGCCTAATGTGTTCAACCAGGCTTTCCAGAGCATGCCCGCAGTGGGTTATGCGGTGTCATTGCTGTTCTATGCCTTGCTTTCGCTTGCCGCACTTACATCGCTTATTTCCCTTTATGAAGTGGTAACCGCCTTTTTTAGCGAAGAGCTAAGAGTGCGCCGTACTACTGCCACACTGCTGGTTTCTCTTGGGGTACTGGTGATGGGAGTGTTCTGCTCTCTCTCTCTGGGTGGATATAAGGGACTTTCTATCGGAGACAAGTCGCTTTTCGATGTATTCGACTTTGTCACCGGGCAGATATTCCTGCCAGTCGGCGGCTTCTTTACCTGTCTGTTTGTAGGCTGGCGTCTGCCTCACAAAACGGTGCGCGAGGAGTTTACCAACTATGGCACCCTGCGGGGGACTTTGTTCGGCATCTATCTCTTTTCTATTAAATATGTATGCCCCGTCTGCATCCTGCTGGTATTCATGCACCAGTTCGGATGGATTTAATGTAACCCTATTCTCAGTTTCGCATCATGGCACGTTTGTCAAAGAATAATTTCCGTAGTCGTCTGGGCATTATCCTTGCCACGGCAGGTTCGGCAGTTGGTTTGGGTAATATATGGCGCTTCCCCTATACCGTTGGACAGGACGGTGGCGCCGCCTTTATCATTCTCAATATTGTCTGCATCCTGCTGCTGGGTATTCCCGGTATGGTGTGCGAGTTTATTATCGGGCGCAATGCAGGTACCAATGCGGTAAGAGCATACGGCAGACTGTCGGGTATCAAGGCATGGCGGCTGGTAGGCTATATGGGTATTCTTTCTTCTGTCATCATTCTGGGGTTCTATTCAGTGGTGGCGGGCTGGTGTCTGCATTATCTCTTTGCCTCGCTGCTGGGGCGCCTGGGCGGTGATGCGGCATATATCAGCCATTATTTCTCCACATTCTCTTCTTCCCTGTTTGCCCCTATCTGGTTTGCTTTGGGCTTTATCCTTATCACCCATCTGGTGGTGTCTAAGGGGGTACGCGGAGGAATAGAGCGTGTGTCCAAACTACTGATGCCTATCCTTTTTGCCCTGCTCATTATCATTGTGATTGCCTCATGCCTGTTGCCAGGGGCATCCAAGGGCATAGAGTTTCTGTTCAAACCCGATTTCAGTAAAGTAAATGCTGATGTGTTTCTCGATGCTTTGGGACAGGCCTTCTTCTCATTGAGTCTTGGTACGGCGTGTCTCTGCACCTATGCCTCCTACTTCGGCAGGGACATCAATCTGCTCAAGTCTGCCGGACAGATAGCGTTCATCGACAGTATGGTAGCCATCCTCGCCGGATTGATGATATTTCCTGCTGCCTTTTCCGTGGGAGTGGATGCCGACAGTGGTCCGTCGCTCATTTTCATCACACTTCCCAATGTGTTCAACCAGGCATTTTCCGCCATTCCATCGGTAGGCTATGCCATAGGCATCCTGTTCTATGCCCTGCTTGCCTTGGCTGCCCTTACCTCCACCATCTCGATGCACGAGATTGGTACAGCCTTCTTTCAGGAAGAGATGCGGCTGTCGCGTAAGGTGGCGGTGATTATCGTCACTGCAGCAGCTTCTGTGGTGTGTGTGCTCAGTTCTGTCTCTATGGGGGCATGCCCGGGTGCATCGTTGTGGGGAATGCCGTTGCTGTCGTTTTTCGACTTCCTTACCGCACAGCTGATGATGCCTGTAGGTGCCTTCCTCACCACTCTTTATGTGGGTTGGGTGGCTCCCAAGCCTAAGGTGTACAAGCAGTTTACCAATGGTGGTACGGTGTATGCATATTTTTTCCCCTATTTCCTTTTCCTGGTCCGTTTTGTATGTCCTGCTTGCATCCTGCTCATCTTCCTGCATGAGTTGGGATGGATATGATGCCTATGTACTACGTTGACGTCATCCTCCCCCTGCCCCTTGAGGCACAGTACACCTATGCCATTCCTGCAGAAATGGAGGGCAATGTGTGCTTTGGTATGAGGGTGGTGGTACCTTTGGGAAAAGTCAAGAAGTATGTAGCGATGGCGGTGAGGGTACATCAGGAAAAACCGCAGGCGCATACGCTGAAATACATTTTGCAGGTGCTCGACAGGCAACCGGTATTACTGCCAGAACAGTACAAACTGTGGCAGTGGATAGCCTATTATTATATGTCACCCATCGGGGATGTGTTTAAGGCGGCTTTGCCTGCAGGTCTCAAAAACGAGGAGGACTATAAGCCACGCACCGAGACCTATATCAGATTGACAAGAAACTTCCGCACCGAACAGGCACAGCACATTGCCATGGATATGCTGGCACGGGCAGACAAACAGCAGAAGATGTTTGCCACTTTTCTGCAGCTGCTCTATGACAATCTGCCGCCTGCTGCCAATGAGGAGCAAAGCGGCATAGGCATTACCCGTGAGGAACTGCTCAATACCTCGCATGCCAACGTGTCTGTGCTTCAGATGCTCATCAGACGTGGCTTGCTGGAGAGCTATCAGGTGGAGGTGGGCAGGCTGAATCATGGAGGGGAACCCCATCCTGAAAGAATCAAGAAACTCAGTGAGGCACAGCAGAAGGCATACAATGACATTGTTTTCTCCTTTCTGAAACATCAGGTTACACTGCTTCACGGTGTGACTTCGGGAGGAAAGACGGAAATATATATCCATCTGATACAGCAGGCTCTTGACCGTCACGAACAGGTACTTTATCTCTTGCCGGAGATTGCTCTGACGGTGCAGATGATGGAGCGTTTGCGCCGTGTGTTCGGCAACAGGCTGGGAATATACCACAGCAAGTATTCGGATGCGGAGAGGGTGGAGATATGGAACAAACAACTCTCCGACTGTCCCTATGACGTGATTCTCGGTGCCCGTTCCGCCTTGTTCCTGCCTTTCAAGAAACTGGGACTTGTGATTGTGGACGAGGAACATGAGTCGAGCTACAAACAGCAGGAACCGTCACCGCGATACCATGCACGGAGTGCTGCCATCATGCTGGCGGGTATGTGTGGCGCCAAGACGCTTCTGGGTACGGCAACACCCTCGATGGAGAGTTATTATAATGCACAGACGGGCAAATACGGGTTGGTAGAACTGACCACAAGATACAAGGATATCGAACTGCCAGAGATAACGGTGGTGGGTGTGAAGGATCTGCGCCACAGGCGCATGATGGAGGGTCCCTTCTCGCCTTTGCTGCTCAGAGAGATGCAGCAGGCATTGCAGCAGGGCAAGCAGGTGATACTGTTCCAAAATAGAAGAGGCTATGCCCCCATGGTGATATGCAAACAGTGCGGATGGGTGCCCACCTGTCAGCACTGCGATGTGAGTCTTACGCTCCATCGAAATATGAACCAACTCACCTGCCACTACTGCGGTTTCACCTATCAGGTGCCCACCGAATGTCCGGCTTGCGGATGCACAGATTTGCAGGCGAGAGGTTTTGGTACGGAGAAGATAGAGACCGAGGTGGCTTCACTTTTCCCAGATGCCCGAGTGGCACGTATGGACCTTGACACCACCCGTACCCGTAATGCCTACGAACGGATAATCAACGATTTTGCGCAAGGGAATACCAATATTCTCATCGGTACGCAGATGGTGAGCAAGGGACTTGACTTTGCCAATGTGGCGGTTGTAGGTATTCTCAATGCCGATGCCATGCTCAACATCCCTGATTTCCGTGCTTACGAAACAGCCTTTATGATGATGGCCCAGGTGAGCGGCAGGGCTGGCAGAAAGGGAGAGCGGGGACATGTGATATTGCAGACCATGAACCCTGGACTGTCTGTTGTGCAGCAGGTGGTGCGCAATGATTTTCTGGCACTCTACAACGATGTGTTGCAGGAAAGAAAGGCGTTCCATTATCCTCCCTTTACCCATCTTGTCTATGTGTATCTGAAACATTCCAAGGAACAGGTGGTTGACACTGCTGCCATTGAGATGGGAAGCAGGTTGCGCCAGGTGTTCCAGCAGCGTGTGCTCGGTCCCGACAAGCCTGGAGTGTCAAAGGTGAAGACTCTGCATATCCGCAAGATAGTGCTGAAGATAGAGCGGATGGCAGACCATCAAACAGTGCGCGCCTATCTGCATCAGATTGAGAAAAACATGATGCAAGACAGGCGCTATGCGTCACTGCAAATATATTTTGATGTCGATCCCCTTTAGAGTTGTCTTATATATCCTTTAGGAACTCTTCCTGCCGGTATTTGTTTATCTCCAGTGGGGACTTCTTCTTACAGTTTCAGATCCACACCGATACCGATGACACGGTTGGTGCGGGTGAATGAGTTGGTTACGCCGTTGGCGTCCACTCCCTTGTTGTAGTCATCATAGAATGTCTGGAAGTAGGCGGCGTTTATCTTCACCTTTTCGGTCACGTTCACGCCCACACCAAAGCCCAGAGAATAGGAACTTACATTGAACGAAATGTCGTTCATTCCCTCATCGTTGAAGTTGTATTTGGTGCGCTGTCCTCCTGCACTCACCTGTACGATATCGTTGATATCCCATTCGGCTCCCAGCAGGTACTCGTTGCTGTCGCCCAGCATATCCTTGGTGTATTGCTTGGTATCCACATCGAAAAAGTGGTGCCAGCCTGCCATTACGCGTACAGAAGGAAGTATGGAGTACTGTGCGCCTACGGTGAGCAGGGCAGGAGAGTCATCTGCCACCTTCTCGCCGTCAGCATAACTGTCAAGCATAGAGAGATTTTCTGCACTCAGACTATTTGCTGATTTATTCTTCAGTCTCATACGGGTTTTGAACTCATATTTGGCAGCGAGGTTGAGTTTGCTTGTATGATAGTCAATACCGATGATGGGAGCAATTCCCCAGCCAGTCTGGTCACAGTTAAGTTCAATATCTTGAGTGTTTTGAGACAAGGCCGTAGAAAGGGTTGCGCCTTTTTTGATCGATTTTGCTTCATCGGTCTTTCCCATCTGTTCAAGCATACCTGCATACTCGCTAAACTTCAGGGCTTGTTCGGAGAAATGCTGTGAGGCTGCCACCATCTCAGAATTGCTGTTGTTGATATGTTCCACTTGGATGTTCTTGACATAGCCATAGTAGTTGGCAGAACCATAGAGCAAGCGTACACCTCCATAGACAGCGAGATTTTCGGACACTTTATAGGCAGTGCCTAATGTGAATCCATAGTAGTATTGACGACCACGCATATAAGAGTCATAGGCATATCCGTCACCCATCTTATGACCTGCTAATGTAGGGTTTATTCTGGCAAGTCCATCATAGAGTAGGTTCATTAATGTCATGGCATTGCTTTGCTCTACAGGTTTATAAGGAATACCTGCGACTTCCTGCTCAAATGAACCAAGTCCATTATCAAACTCACATTTACCTCCGCCACCAGTTATGGCAAAACCAAACTGAAAACTCCATTTATCCTTGTTCCATGCCGCTTGGATTGAAGGAATGATAGGAGCATCTGCTTTGCCTTCGAATACATGTAACTGATGCCCTGGATTGGTGGCATTATTGACAAATAATGGAGACGTGGTTTGGATGGTTCTCGTCTGGTGTGCATTCTGGATGTTGAGTGAAAGGTGGAAACCCTCGCCCAGGAAGATGACACCGGCAGGATTGCTATATACTCCGTCGATTCCGATAGCGGCATCACGTGCGGGGTTGCGCAAGAAGGCAATGTTCTGGTTGGTGTTGGTCAACAAGCCACCCGCAGTGGCACATTCCGCTGCAGCCATCAGCACGGCAATGCAGTAAAGTCTGATTCTATTCATTTTAAATAATCGTTAAAAAATTGGCTGCAAAGGTAGTATTTTTGTGCTGTTTGTCATGTTTATGCTTTGATTTGTTAAATCTAATTAACAAAAATCATCCCTATTCTTGCACACTCTTTGTTGTTTGTGCAAGAATAGGGACGTAGTCACCCGTTGGCATTCCCCTATTTTTTCAATTCGGGATAACTCACACGGGTGTGATAGATGGTCTTGAGTTTTTCAATCAGTACGGTCTTGGCGTAAGAGATATCGCGGAATGTGATGGGACAGTCGCGGAAATAGCCTTCGGCGAGTTGCCCGTCCACCACTCTGTTTACCAGTTCGCGGATGCTCTGTTCTGTGTAGTCGGGCAGGGAGCGGGAGGCTGCTTCCACTGTGTCAGCCATCATCAGTATGGCCTGTTCACGGGTAAATGGGTTGGGGCCGGGATAGGTGAACAACAGTTCGTCCACATTGTCATCAGGATTCTCGTTTTTGTATTTCACGAAGAAATATTTGGCTTTTCCTTGTCCGTGGTGGGTGCTGATAAACTCCTTGATGATTTTGGGAAGATTGTATTTCTCTGCCAGCTTCAGACCGTCGGTCACATGACTGATGATGATGTGTGCACTCTCTATATAGGTGATAGATTCGTGGGGATTGATGCTTGACTGGTTCTCGGTGAAGTAGGCTGGGTTGAGTATCTTTCCGATGTCGTGATACAGGGCTCCTGTGCGTACCAGTTGGCTTTTCGCCCCTATCTTGGTGGCTATCTCCGCTGCCAGATTGCCCACCTGTATGGAGTGCTGGAAGGTGCCTGGTGCCACCTCGCTCATGCGTTTCAGCAGCGGGTTGTTGGTGTTAGACAATTCGATGAGTGTAATGTCGGTGATGAACCCGAACGTCTTTTCCATCACATACAGCAGAGGATAGGCGAAGAGCAGCATCACTCCGTTTACAATCAGATAGTTGTAGTTGCTCCAGTCAAACATCTCCATCTGTGAGGTGTGCATCAGGTCATAGCCCAGGTTCATGGCGATGCTGAGCAGAGTCACGATGATGGCAGTCTTGAACACCTGAGAGCGGTATTGCAGTTCACGCAGGGAGTAGATGGCTGCCATGCCTGCCACCATCTCAATGGTGATGAACTCAAACGGGTGTTGCAGCATACAGGCGCATACCATCACCATGGTGAAATGAGCCATGAAGGCTGTGCGCGAGTCCATGAATATGCGTGCGAAGATGGGCACCATGGCATAGGGCAGCAGATATACATGACCTATCGTGTTGCGCACCATGAGGGCGGTGAACAGGCAGAACACGATAATCATGGAATAGAGCATGGCAATGCACCGCCAGTTGTCGAAATAGTCCTTGCGGAACATGGTGAGATAGACCGTAAAGAACAGGATGATAAGCAGTACATACACGGTTTCGCCGAACACAGTGATTTGCATCTGTGAGGCAGAACTCTCCCTGCGGTCGTTCTCGCGCTTGAACGATTCGATAGCGCGGTAGGTCTTCTCGTCTACAATCTCTCCGCGGTCGATGATCTTCTGTCCTTTCTGTATCACGCTGGTGGCAAGGGGAACGCTATGGAGCAGTTCGTCGAGGGCGGTACTGCTGCGGTCCTTGTCATAAAGGATGTTGGCAGTAATGAAATCGTTCAGGTTGCATTTTTGAAGCACCTGGCGATGAGGCTGCAACAGAGGGTCGGCATATAGCGACTCGTAGGCAGCCTTGGTGGAGAGGAATGCCTTGAGAGGCACCGGGGTGGCGCTCCTGCCGTTCACGATGCGAATATGCCGGGAAGTGTCTTTCCCTGCCAGTTTGCCGTAATCGGGAGCTCCCATGATGCCGATGTCGTACAGTTTCGTCAACCGGCCTGCAATGATATTCACATAGTCTGCAGGCAATCCGTCGATGCCGTCCTTGTATTTTGTCGTGAAGTTGCGTACCTGCTGCATACCCGCCTCCTTGTCACAGTAGTAGTAGGGCTCGAAAGTCTGGTACAGGCTGTCGCGCTCTGCCTTGACCCTTGATTCCGACTTATATACCGGGAAGTCAAAAGGGGCTGTCAGGTCGCCGTATTTCCACGGTTTTCCCAGTTCTGCCACATAGTAGTTGGTGCGGTTGCTGGGCATACACCACACGATGATTGCCACGGTGGCGAGTACAATGGCGAGTCGTATCAATAGGTCGCGCCAGGTAAGGTCGTCTTTAAAGTTGAATGTGCTCATACGTTTCTATCAGTATTGCCGCAGCTTCTGTTTTTGCAGTGCTTGGCTGTTCGTTCCAAATGGAAATTCGGATGGCTAAAGTACTCAAAATAATCGATATTTCAAATAATCCTGCTTCAAAAGTGTAAAAATCCTGCTTCTATAAGGATAAATAAGGTGTCAAAATGGAAAGAAATCCTAAAAAAACTATAATATTGAAAATAATGTAGTACTTTTGCAACATAAAGTAGAACTAACGCCATGACAGAAAGAAAAGTAAGGGTGCGCTTTGCACCCAGTCCCACTGGTCCCCTGCATATCGGAGGGGTACGCACAGCACTGTATAATTATTTGTTTGCCCGCCAGCATGGAGGAGAACTGGTGTTCCGTATAGAAGATACCGACTCCAACCGCTTTGTGCCGGGTGCGGAAGAATATATCATCGAGGCATTCCGTTGGCTCGGCATCAAGTTTGACGAGGGAGTGAGTTTCGGAGGCAACTACGGGCCTTACCGCCAGAGCGAACGCCGCGATATCTATAAGAAATACGTGCAGCAGTTGCTCGATGCCGGCAAGGCATACATCGCTTTTGATACACCGGAGGAATTGGAAGCCAAGCGGCAGGAGATAGCTAATTTCCAGTACGATGCCCGTACCCGTATGCAGATGCGCAATTCGCTTACCATGGATGCCGCTTCTGTGGAACAGTTGATTGCCGACGGAAAGCAGTATGTGGTGCGTTTTATGATAGAACCCGGACTAGAGGTGCACATCAATGACCTGATACGCGGTGACGTGCGCATCATGAGCGACATATTGGACGACAAAGTGCTGTTCAAGAGTGCCGACCAGTTGCCCACTTACCATCTTGCTAACATCGTTGACGACCATCTGATGGAGATAACCCATGTGATACGCGGTGAGGAATGGCTGCCCAGTGCTCCGCTGCATGTGTTGCTTTACCGTGCCTTTGGCTGGGAAGACACCATGCCTCGTTTTGCCCATCTGCCCCTGTTGCTCAAGCCAGAAGGCAAGGGTAAACTGTCAAAACGCGATGGCGACCGTCTGGGATTTCCCGTGTTCCCGCTGGAGTGGCATGACCCCAAAAGCGGAGAGGTATCGTCGGGCTATCGCGAGGCGGGCTATTTCCCCGAGGCAGTCATCAACTTCCTGGCTTTCTTGGGATGGAATCCCGGTACCGAGCAGGAAATCTATTCTCTTGACGAACTGGCTTCGCTCTTCGACATCAGCAAGTGCAGCAAGGCAGGCGCACGTTTTGACTACCAGAAAGGAATGTGGTTCAATCATGAGTATGTGTTGCGCAAGTCGGCGGAAGAGATTGCCGCCCTCTTTGCTCCCGAGGTGGAGGCGCACGGCATCCATGAAAGCATGGAGCGCATCACCCAGGTGGTGGCGATGATGAAAGACCGTGTCACCTTTGTCAAGGAACTTTGGCCCCTTTGCTCTTTCTTCTTTGAGGCTCCCACTGAGTATGACGAGAAGACCCGCAAAAAGCGCTGGAAGGAAGATTCCGCAGCCCAACTTACCGAATTGATACAGGTGCTACAGGGCATCGAGGACTTCTCTGTGGCAAACCAGGAGCAGGTGGTGGAGCAGTGGATAGAGGCGCAGGGATATAAGTTGGGCAACATTATGAACGCATGGAGACTCACGCTGGTAGGAGAGGGCAAGGGTCCTGGCATGTTCGATATCTCTGCTTTCTTGGGCAAGGAGGAGACAATCCGCCGCATGCAACGTGCTATCAGTGTGATGGGCTGATATTGTTTCCAAAATACCGGAACTATGCTATACAACATTGCTATCTATCTTTATATGTTGGGGGTTGCCATCGCAGCTCTTTTCAATCGCAAGGTGCGCACCATGTGGCAGGGAGAGCGCAGAGCCTTCAGGGAACTGAGGGAAAAAGTGGAACCTGCAGCGCAATACGTATGGTTTCATGCCGCCTCACTGGGTGAGTTCGAACAGGGGAGGCCTCTTATGGAGCAGTTGCGCAGAGATCATCCCCACTATAAGATACTGCTCACCTTCTTTTCTCCCTCAGGCTATGAGGTGCGCAAGAACTATGCAGGTGCGGATATAGTATGTTATCTGCCGATTGACACCCGTCTTAATGCCATCCGCTTCCTACGGCTGGTGAAGCCGGTGATGGCCTTTTTCATCAAGTACGAGTTCTGGTATAATTACCTGCATATTCTAAGACATCGCAATATACCGGTCTATAGCGTTTCGAGTATCTTTCGTCCAGGTCAGATATTCTTCAAATGGTACGGCAGGAGTTATGCCGGTGTGCTGCGCTGTTTCACTCATTTCTATGTGCAGAACAGCGAGAGCAAGGAATTACTGGAGAAACTGAATATCCGTTGTGTCACAGTGTCAGGAGATACCCGCTTCGACCGTGTGCTGCATATCCGGGAACAGGCAAAACAACTGGATATTATTGATGGCTTTACGGCAGACGCTTCGCCCGTGTTTGTGGCAGGAAGCAGCTGGCAACCTGATGAAGATGTGTTCATCCCCTATTTCAACCGGCATTCAGACTGGAAGGTCATCATCGCTCCCCACGTCATAGGTGAAGACCATCTACAGCAGATACTTTCCAAGGTGCAGGGAAAGGCAGTGCGCTATACTAAGATCACCCCGGAGGAAGCTGCTGATGCCCGATGGCTCATCATCGACTGCTTCGGTCTGCTCTCTTCAGCCTACCGCTACGGACAGGTGTCGTATGTGGGTGGAGGCTTCGGTGTGGGCATTCATAACGTGCTGGAGGCTGCCGTGTGGAGCATACCTGTGGTCTTCGGTCCTAACAACAGGCGCTTTGCCGAGGCACAGGAACTGATGGCGGCTGGCGGAGGTTTTGAGATACAGCAGGCAACAGATTTTGAAAAGTATATGGACGAGTGGACCGCAGACAAGACTTTGCTGCGGCAGTCTGGTGAGGCTGCAGGACATTATGTGGGTACGAAGACAGGTGCCACAGCCATGATACTGCGCGATATCAAGCTGTAAAGGGGCTGTTCGGTTATGGACCTTCCGTTTACAGCTTTACCATGAATTTTTCCCGATCCACGATGAAGCGCAGATGGGTGCCTTCACCTATCAGTGTTTCTCCTTGACGGGCTTCCACACGGAAAAACAGTTTTTTGCCCTCTACCTTTTCTAAGGTTGCGGTGGCAGTCACTACGGCATCCATAGCGCTGGGGCGCAGGTGCGAGGTGCTTATCTGTCCGCCTACGGTGGTGGCGCCTTCGGGCAGATGGGATGCTACAGCCATCATGGCTGCATTCTCCATCAGAGCCACCATGGCAGGGGTGGCGAGTACGGGCATGTCACCTGAGCCCATGGCAATGGCGCTATGAGCGTTATCTACAGTAAGTGTGGCGGCGTAAGTGAGTCCTGTTTCCATTCTGTTATCTGTTTTTGTTCTTATTTCATGTCGTTGCTGTTCTCTTTTTCCTCTTTCATCCATGAGCATCTCTTGCCCCAGTCTTCCATAATCTCCTTTCTGAACTTGAAGATGGTGGCGGCACCCTGGTTGCGGTCGTGGAACAGAGAGGGGTCGGTACGGTCTGACCACCACTGGCTGCCCACCTTGTAGTCCGTCTCACGGTGCTTGCCGGGGAAAGCGTTGTCGATGGTGATGAAGCCTTGCTGTCTGGGGAAACCCTTGATATCCGAGGTGATGGTATAGGGTTGGGTGCCCGTCTTATAGGTGCTGTATTTCACCATGTAGTTGCCGTCACCCAGATAGTAGCCTTTCCAGTTCTGGTTGGCAATGTTCAGGGTGATGCACTCGTCTCCCACCTTCAGGTTCTTCGCCACGGGTCCTTTCACGTGCCATTCGATGATGGAGTATATCTGTGCCGTGTCCTGTGCCGTGGTGGTATGGTGGAACACGCACCGCGGGGTGTAGGAATATTTCTCGAAACTACCGCCCCACGAATCCTTTTCAGGACAGGCGGGGTCGCCGTCCATCATGTAGAGCAGCGAGGGAGTGTCGCCCAGTTTCGGTTTGCCCTGTAGGTAGTTGTAGAAATCGGCACCCAGATAGCCGCTTCCCTTCACATAATGGTCGTAGAACCCGCCGTTCCATTGGTCAGGATTCTTGTATTTCGCAATGAAACTCCGGTAAGTGCTGTTGTTCTCTATCATCCAGATATCGGGAAAGTTCTCGATGATATACACATAGGCGTTGATGCCCCATTTCTTGTTGGGACCGCCAATCCAGTAGATGCGTATCTTCTTGGCTATCCCGGGGTCTTCGTGCAGCGCCTGTGCCACGTCCTCGAGCGCTCCCCACACCAGTACATACAGTGGGCGGTGAGTCTGTTTGTTGGCACATCTCACTATCCATTGCGACCCTTCGGTGGGTGTGTCATAGCCCGCCAAAGGAGCCGCTCCGTGCCGCCCCTGCTTGGTGATGGAGCGCAGGTATTCAGGCGAGGGATAGAAGGCATGGGGTGCTTTCGACTCTTGCTGATGCCGGCGCAGTTGCGGCAGGTCTTGCTCGTAGAGGTCAATCATGCGCAGTATCTCGCTCTTGTTCCCCTCGCCAAAGGACGGTGACGAGATGAGGCCTTCACAGTCAAACTCGTTGCTATAAAGCAGGTAGTGCATCATCGACTGGTTGTCGTCGGGGTCGGTGCCGCCGATGTCTGTGGTGATGAGAATACGAGGTTTTTCGTTGACAGGCTGTTGGGCAAGAAGAGTGCCTGAAAATAGCAGTAAGAAGGCGAGGATCAGTGCTGACAGTTTGTTTTTCATCATGTGATGAGGGTTGGTTCAACAGTAGTTTGTCCGGTGATAATGATTGGGTAATTGTTATAGAATATATATGCAAAGATAACATTTATTCCGCTATTATGGAAAGGTTTGGCGACATTCTTGTTTTTTATCGTTATTTTTGTAGTTCGAAACAGGTGACACATTCCCATAGTGTTGGTGATATGACCTGCCATGGGGAGAGTGGAACGGAAAAGAAACCTATAAAAACAACAGAGAGATATGGCTTTGATCAAATCTATCAAGGGTCTCACCCCCAAGTGGGGCAGGGACTGCTATTTCAGTGAGAACGCTACCATCGTGGGCGAAGTGACCATGGGCGATGAGTGCTCCATCTGGTTCAATGCCGTGGTAAGGGGCGACGTGGCTCCCATCACCATCGGCCATCGCACCAATGTGCAGGATGGGTCGTGCATCCATGTCACCAACACTACAGGCCCCACGGTCATAGGCAACGACGTGACCATCGGCCACAACGCCACGGTACATGCCTGCACCATCCACGACGGAGCCCTGATAGGTATGGGGGCCACCCTGCTCGACCACTGCGAGATTGGCGAGGGGGCGGTAGTGGCTGCCGGTGCCCTGGTACTGCAGAACACGAAGATAGGCGCCCACGAACTGTGGGGCGGCGTGCCTGCCAAATTTATCAAGCATACCAAGGAGAACCAGGCAGAAAGTTTCGGACAGCACTATGTGGAATATTCAAAATGGTATATAGAGGAAGACGGGGAAGAGAATTGAGCCCAACAGGGAAGAGAATTGAGCCCAACGTGATGTGAAGATACCGCGGAAAAGACAAAGGCCAGACTGCTGTTCACCCTCTGATGGCGTGCAGTCCGGCTTCTTTCATTACTAACTAACAACTTCCTTTACTCGATAATCCTTGTTTTCCTGAATCTGATAAATCTCTGGTTCTGCTGCAACAGTTCTACTGGTATGTTGCGCAATTCGGGTTCGTGACTCCAGCCAGGACCATTTTTTACCAGGTCGATAACGCTGCCGCTGACAAGGTTGATGAGCGTACAGCTTTTGGGCAGTGGCGGATACACGGTGAAGAAGCATATCCACTCGCCCGAAGCCCCTTTGATAAAGTAGCTCGTGTCCATCGGAAGCCCGTCGTAGGAGCCCTTGATGAAGTATTTCTCTTTGGTCAGTGCATCCTCTATATAGCTGTTGGAGGTCTCTTGAAAATAGTGCATGTCCCATGCCATCTGATATATATGGGCAAGCACGGTGCATTCCTTGGTGCACCAGATGGCCACCCTTGGACCTTTCCATCCGATGGGCGGTGCCACAGCTGCCTCGTTTCCGTAGATGGGAAAGGTGTGCTTGTCTTCCTTGTTGTATGCGGATGCGTCTTTTATCACCGTCAGTTCCGGCACTTTGGGCAGCGAAGGGTCGTAGCAGATGGGCTTCATCAATACCGGAGTGCCGTTGGCTTTCATCCCGTTGCTGGCGTTGGGGCTGACTATATAATAGCGGTTGATGGTGCATGATGCCATAAGCATACCGCCAAGCAGAAGTATGTGTGTCTTTTTCATTGTTCTTCTATATCTTTTATGTCAATGACTCTGTATTCAATATTGGCCCAGTCGGCAAGATGCCAGAACCTTATTCTCTTCACATTGTCGGGCAATGGAGGAAACTCTATGGTCACTGCCCATCTCTTTCCCTCCATGCCAGCCACAAAGAAGCCGTCTCCTCCAAAGGCGATGCCTTCATCCATGATGCGCCGTGCCTTGTAGTGGTCGCCGGTTTCTACGTCCTCAATGAACGTCCGGTTCTCTTTTCCGCCAATCTTATACATCTCCACGTCGTCGTTGCAGGTGCATATCAGGGTCACGTATGTGCATTCCCTGTCTCTCTTTATCCTCACTCCTTTGTCAATGTTGGCCTTTCCTGTATAGGCAGGCATGTCGGTATATACGGGCAGCTTGCTCTTGTTCTTCGTCGGATTCTCCTCTTTGGCGGTTTCGGGTGCCTCCGTGGTGGTTTCGGGTGCCTCCGTAATGGTTGCAGGTGCCTTTGTGGCAGTGTGCCAGGGGCTGGCTGTGGGTTGTTTCGGTGGGGCAGTTGCTTCGCCATTCCCGTCTATGTGGGTGGTCTGATCCGCCTTCACCGTGTGTCTCACCATCTCTTTCACTCTCTCTTGTGCTGTGCAGATGGCAGCTTCTGCACGGTCTATGACAATGGGTTTGGCAAAAGCCGCCACCGTCAGTGCCGCCACGGGGAGGGCGCACAGAGCCTTGAGCATCATCCATCTGCTCGATTCTTTTTGGTACATCATCATGAGTCTTCGTTTTAGAGAGTTGCGGTTGAGGCTGTTGGTAAGTGGCTGCAGATGTCTTCCAACTGCCTTCTCCACCAGTAACAATTGGTATGTTTTGGCATCGATGTCCTGTCTTATCACCGCCTGGTCTGCCTCATACTCATGGATGCATCTGAGGTCTCTGCCGAGCAGCCAGATGAAGGGGTTGAACCACTGCATGGTCTTTATCACCTCCCACAGTATCAGGTCATAGGTGTGCCCTTGTCGGATGTGCTCTTGCTCATGAATCAGGATGTAGTCGCGGTTGGTCTCGTAGTCATTTATCGACATCACGATATACTTAAAGATGCTGAAGGGTGCCACGTTGCCGTTCTTCAGTATGATGGTGTTTCCGTAGGCATCTGTATGGCGCAGTCCACCGCGAAGGTAGCGCACCAGGGAAAGCGCCTGTATGACGGTAAGGCAAATGCTGAGGGCGACTCCGGCGATGTAGATGATAATGGTATAGTCCGCCCAGTTCAGACTTTCCGTAGCCTGTGCCATTCCTTGTGTGCTGATGGCGGTACAGGCAAATTCCTGCTCTATCTCAATCAACTCCCTGTTGACGATAGTCGGTGATGCCGTCTTGAACTGTAGCAGTGGGATAATCAGGGTGGCCGCCATGATGCCGATAAGCACGATGCGATTGAAGCGGTGGAAGGTCTCCCTGCTCAGAAAGGCGAAAAAGCAACTGTAAAGCAGTGCCAGTGTGATAGCGGATTTGAATACGAATATCATGGAATGTTCAGTTGGTTATTTCTTGATCATCCTTATCAGTTCCTCGATATCTTCCTCTGATATCTCCTCGCTTTGCGCGAAGAAGTGGAGCATGGCTTTCAAGGAATTGCCAAAGAGTGTGCTTTTGGCTTCCTGCATGAATTGCGACATGTATTTCTGTCGTGTCAGTAGCGGATAGAAATAGAAGGTCTTGTTGCCTGCCTCTGCCTTCCTGTAACTGACAAACCCTTTTTTCGTGAGGATTTTCAGAAAGGTGGCTATGGTAGAGTAGGCGGGTTGGGGTTCGGGATATTTTTCCTGTATCTCGTGGGTGCTCATTGCTCCCTCGTTGTTCCATAATATGTTCATAATCTCCATTTCAGAGCGTGTGAGAGTCCTCTCCTCATTATTCCTTCTTGTCATCATCTAATCATTTAGTTATATTATTTAATCTTTTAGATATTATGCTGCAAATGTAACTGCAAACCACTGTTCTTGCAAGGAAAAGCGTGAAAAATCTGTGTCCGCCCACTATCTTTTAACCTTTATTGTTAGATATTCCCGTTAGGATGACATTCCAGTGGGAATCATCTCATCATAGCCCAGTACTCTGACTTGGCATACCGCAGTACTCAGACAGAGAGTAGTATAACTAAAACTATCTCAAAAACACCGAATGAATTACTTGTAATTCATCGAACTCACTATTTAGTAGTATGACCATTAGATAATCCACCAGATTGCCTATGGCAGTATCTTGTGCAACGCTTCGGGCAATCTATCATGCTGCACACCTTGCATCACAATCTTCCCATCGGGGGCGATGAGCACCGTCATTGGCATGGAGATTACACCGTAGGCCTCGGCGGCGGGACTGTCAAACAATTTGATGTTCGAGAGGTGCGTCCAATGCAGGTTGCGTGCCTTGATGTAATTGCGCCAGTCCTGCCCGTCATTGTTGAGTGATATGCCTATCACGGTCAGCGGCTTATCCTTGTATTCCCTCACAATATTCTTGATGGTCTTCAGTTCCTTGCGTGAACTCATCGCCCAAGTGCTCCAGAAATGCAGCAGCACATAGTTGCCCTTGCCCACATATTCGCTGAGCCTGTGGACGTTGCCCAAGGTGTCCTCCAACTCCACATCGTGATACATCTGTCCAGGCAGACGCTTCTTTTGTCCCTCATAGAATGTCCATGCCGGTTGCATCTCCACATGGTCAGACCATGCACAGTCGTGTCTCATCACAGTGTCGAGCATCTGCGGTGGCATCTCTACGCACAGTTCTGGCAAGAAGAAGGCAGGTATGATGTTGTCCTTATTGTCAGTGATGGCCTCATACTGTATCTTCCGCACCGAGTCTACCACCGAGTTGTAGCCCTCCTTGTCGATGATATCGGTTTGGCCATTGATATATGTGGCGTATTTCAGCACATCCCTTGACATGTTTTTAATGCGGCGCTGATATGAGAGGAAGCGCCTGTTAAGATCCGAACCCTCCACTGTGCCGTCGTTCATGTTGAGATGTACAGGCATGGAGTCATTGATGACCCACCAGGTCTCCTTTGCCTTGTCATCTGTCACCTCAATAAACTGTCCGCGTTGCAGGCGTTTAGTAAAGGAGAAAGAGCCCTCTATCACCTTGCGCACACTCTCTTCACGGTTCAATGGAGAGATTCTTATTACGACATACCTGCTGCCTTCGGGACTGATACCGGTCAGTTGCCATGGATAAGCCTCGCCCATATTGCTGCTGCGGTAGGCGACGGTTTTATACATGGCGCAATTGTCGGCATCTTTCTGCAGATTGCGGGTGAAGAACATTGTTGACCGAGAGATTTCGGCATGTCTCACCGTATCACTGCCAGTATACTGTATCTTATCTGCCAGCATACCCATCGTCTTGATAAGTTCCACTGCCATTGTCGAATCGGTCACTTCTCTATTCCATTGCTGTATCACACTGCCTATCTGGTTGCCTTGAGACATTGTCAGTTTCGCATCATGGTTGCGCAGCAGATTGTTCAAAGTATAGACCGCAGCATTCATCAATGCCAAGTCATTGCCGTGCTTTCCCTCCATGAATATCTTGTTTAATTCCTCAATCTTGGCGAAGAATACGGCGAAATCAAACTGCTCTGTCCGGGTTGCCGACGCCTCGCGCTCACTCCTCCTCAACCTCTCGTCATTGCCATAGACATACTTATAGTTCCATGTGTCAAAATACCAGTGGTTGCCTTTGAGGGTCATCACATAACCGTCAAAACATCTGTATGGTGTTCCAGCATGGTCATTGAAGCGTGTCTCGCTCCAGACCAAGGCATAACAGGCGCGCACCGAGTCGGGCGCACCGTAGGTGATGAAACGGTAGTCTATAGTGTCGTTAAGGTCAAAGCAAAAACTAATGCTGTTATTATATGAGTTGGGCCATGTGAAGGTGAGCATCTTCAATGGCGACTTGCCATCGGTATGACGGTGCATATAGCGCGACAGTGCCGAGGAGCAGTTGTCGTCGAATGCCTTTTCCATCCTCAGCAACACGTCAGGGCGAAACGATGGGTCTGTTATCTCGTTGCCCTTGCATGTGTATTTAAATTTATACACGTATATACCCTGTCCATTATGCTCCGTGTGGTGCATCAGTTCCGGGGCATAGATAAAGTCTGTTATTGCTTTGACCAGCGCCTCGCGCTCCTTGTTATGCCATGCGGCAGATGGCAATGATACAATAACTGCAAGTGTGAGAAGTATAAATCTAAACATATATATACTTTTACTGTGAAATTGTCTGTTAATTGTAAGATAGTCTCGACAGGCGTGGGTCTGATAACACCACTTGTTCAGCATGAGCCTTGGTCACACTGTCCACAACCTTGTTCAGGCGTGTCTCTATCATGGCAAGTGCATCCTGCAATCCTTCCATTGCCGAGGTGGAGGATTCTACGGGTTTGGGGGATGATGGTTCTTTTCTTGTTTTTTTTACACCCATCTGCTGTAGCCGTGGCGTGGGAACCGAAGGAGATGGAGTGATTTCAGCCATGGGTTTCACCATATTCTCCTTCAAGGCAGGTGTGGTTTCCATCACAGTCATGGGCTGCTCTTCCTCATTACCTTTACTGCCGATGCCCAACCACAGGGAGAGTGATACTACTGCCACAGCGACTGCTGCCGCTGCCCAGCGCAGTATGTTGCGATGGCGACGGTGATTCATGATATTGTCATAAACAGCAGTCTCGTCCTCGGTGAGCCACTGCTCCATCTCGTCCTCGCTATGTGTGGTATGACAGCGGAGCATATCCGCCAATGCCCTCTGATCCGCTGTGGCATCGGGACAACTGTCTATCATCTCTGCAAGAAGCCTTTCCTCCTGGGGAGAGGTGGTGCCGTCGAGATAGCGTTGTATCAAATCGTTGATGTCATTCATAGGTGACCTCCTTTTTTTAGCATATCCAAAATCTTGTGTCGCGCCCTGCTCAGCATCACACTTACGGAGCGTGGGGCAATGCCTGTAATGGCTGAAATCTGTTGTATATCCAAACCCTCCTCGTTTCTCAGCCTCATCAGGCGGCGTTCTGCCGCCGTGAGACCCTCCATGGCGCAATGCAACAGCCGTGTGTTGTCGCTGTCCTCCATCTCAGGGGGACTGACAGTGACTGTGTCGGCAATGTCCTTTCCTGTCGCCTCAGGTGAGGTGTGACTATCATGTCGCCACATGCTGATGCACACGTTCTTAGCCATTCTCACTGCAAGAGGCCTCACCGGCACAGTGAAGTCAATTCTCTCACGTAGCAGCCACAGTCTCAACAGCACCTCTTGAGCCACATCCTCCGCCTTGTCAGCATCACCAAAGAAGTTGAGTCCGATGCCTACAAGACACGGACGCAACTCCTTAGCGATTTGTTCAAAGGCGGATAATCCCATGTTACTTCAATTATTTCTTCGGCTTCCTCGTGAACTTATAGGCAAGGCTGAACATCACATACCTTGGGATGTAGTTATACCATGTCTCGGTGCGCCCCTGTGAGTTGACACTATAGCGGCGTGAGTGGATGTTCTGCAACAGGTCGTATGCCTGCAACTTCGCCGTCAGCGTCCCCTTGAAGAAAGAACGGGTCATCTGGGCGTTCCATACCAGTTCGTCCGTGTTCATCATGCTGCTCTCATATCCCCTGCGCGAGTACATGGTCATGTCGGTGGCAACGGTAATCAACAGCGTTGGAATGGTATATGTGGCATTGAAACCGTATTGTATGTCATTGGCGTCGATAGGTTTCACTATGTCAAGGTTGCCTCTCGTGTGGCGTGATGTGATCTTGCCGTTGATGCCAGCGGCGAAGTCTCCATGCTTGTAAGTGAACTTGGCTGAGGCTACAAGGTTGATGTTGTCAACTTTGGAGAGTGGCGAGTTCATGATGTTGGAACCATCCTCACTCTCGGAAGTGACAGTTGCTGTGGCGAAATCCACACTTCTCTGATACTCCGCCTTGCCGTAGAGATCCATGCGGAAACGCTTTTCCTTGTCGAGTGGGCGGTTCCATCCACTGTTGATGTATGCCAGCCAGTTGCCGTCGACATTGTCGGCCATGCGGGTATATGCACCCGTCGTGGCATTATACGAAGTGCGGTTGCCTATAGCGTTCTGTTTTATCTCTGTCTTGAAACCTATATATACGCTGCTGGCGAGGGAGTCGTTCTTAAAGGTGATACGACCATTGGCAGAGTGGGTAAACATGTTTTTCAGATGGGGATTGCTGATGGTTTTGGACAGCGGGTTGGAGGTGTCGGTCATTGGCATAAGGCCTTCAAAAGATAAGGTGGTGATATAACTATAATAACGGAGTTCTATAGGCATCTTTTTGCTCTTGGTGCGGAAATAGAGATTTGGATCAAACTCCCTCCATGACCTATGGGCTATGGTGTCGAGATTGTGGCCATGGTAGTTCATACATTCTTTGTTGAAGGTATATGGGAATGACAGATAGAACCACATATTCTCATTGCTCTTCGACAGACCAATCTCCGGACCATGGCCTCGCTCCATCTTGTCGTAGGAGTGGCTGTTGTCATCATCATACGCTGTCATCATGGCCTCGTATGACGATGGCAGCCATCCAAGTGATTCATATTCAGACTCAGGGAGTCGCTCCAGATTATAGCGCTCATTGCGTCCGTTGCTGTATCTTTGTATGTATTTGTAGGAGGCTCTCAGCGACCATTCAGATGGCAATTGCAGCGAATAAGTCAGTTCGGGAGTGTAGTAGTAACTCATGGAGTGGCTGTCCGTGAACCTGTTGCGCATCTCTGTGCTATTGGTGGCTGCATAATATGTCATGGTGTTGCTAAAACTCTCATTGGGTTTTGATTTGGAGTAATTGACAGTAAAACTCAAATCGAGATAGTCACCGCTTTCAAACGAATGTACCCAATATGCATAATTGTACATATTAAGACTCTTCCCGCGCGACAGAGAGAGGTATTCATTGCGGTTTGTCAGCGTGGTGGTATAGGTTGAGTCGTTGGATGCCCCGGTGGTCCTGTTGTTGGTATAATCCAAATCAGTGTTCATCCCAAATTTCAGTTTTCTCAAATAGAGGAAGTTGTGGATATGTAGGTTGTATCTGTCGCTCTTGCTCGCCGACCAACTGTCACTGAATATGCTTCCGTTGTCGGCAAAAGTCTCGGAGAAGGACCTATGCTCGTTGTCGGTGTCATTCCACGAAAATTTTACATCTAAGTTTTCATCCACCGTCTTGTCTTTGTCCTCAGTACGGATGTTCATACCCACCTGTCTTGTCTTCCGCACTCCGTCGCTGACCTTCTTGGGGTCCCAATTGCCCTCGTTGCCAGGTGTGCGCACCTCGTTGACATTGTTGGCATTGCCGAAGAGCGCCACTCTCGTGTGGTCATCATAATACATACCGAATGCCTTTGCCAACCATCTGTCTTCCGTTCCCGCACCAGCCTCGGCATTGGCAATATATCCACGTGCATATTCCCGTTTCAGGGTGACGTCCATGACATACTCCTTATCCTCCACCTGCTTGCCCAGCATCTTGTTCTTCTCCGTGTCCCGATAGAACACTTTGAGGTCTTTCACCGTGAAATAGGGCAGGTTTTCCAGCATTACCTTGTTGTCGCCCTTGAAGAAGTCCTTGCCGTTGAGCGTGAGACGTTCTATCAACTTGCCGTTGATGTAAATATCTCCGTTGTCCTTTAGTTCCGCCCCTGGCAACTGGCGGATGAGTCCGTCGAGCATGGAACCTTCGGGCAGGTTGAATGCGGATGCGTTATAGACTATCGTGTCGCCTTTATATACCACCTGAACGCGAGTACCCGTCACCACCACACCATCCAGATCCACATCTTTATATATGTCTCTCTGGGTACGCTTCATCAGTATTTCCGGCATGATTATCCAACTCTTGCGTCCCAGTTTTGTAATCTCGTAGTCGGTATGTTTGTCCTCATATTCCTCTGCCGTGGTCTTGATGATATACTTCTTTATCTCCTTAGGTATCTTGAAACTGAATGAAGACCATGAACCATATTTGCTTGTTCTGCAAGTCGTGGTATCCACCACAGTGGAGTCAGTGTCCATCAGCGTAACGAAAGCCTTGACCTTACCCTTGGTAAAGGAGTCATACACCTGGCCGTAAAGCGTCATGGTCTGTTTGTTCTTCTTCTTGGTCTTCTCCGCCGCTTGCAGTGTGGGAGTTGCCATCAGCAGCAGGACGGCAATGAGGGGTAGCAATCGCATTAGTTCTTTAGTTTTTTAAGTTGTTTTGGTTATATCACGCACCAAGGCGGTGAATGTTAACACGGTGTTTAACCTCTTTCCGTTATCTAATCTTTTAGATATTGGGCTGCAAATGTAACTGAAATACATATTTCTTCCAAGGAACATCATTGAAAAACAGTGTCCTCGTCCTGTTATTTAACCTTTATACCCCAGTTCGGGATAACCGAGTGTCTTATACAATATAAATGCAGCGTGTGTACGCCTCCTCCCCATGCCATTAGGAGTGGGTAATAACAGAAGGCTGCAAGAAGTTGTTTTGCCCTTAGAACAGCGAGAGTTGCTTTGTGTCCTCGATGCAGTATCCCTGCAATGCCTTTGGCTTGTTGTCGAAGAAGCAATATGCTCCCAATGCTGAAATAAGGTTCATGATAAAGTTGCTTACAGATCTATGGCGTGAGTGTACAATCT
>CALZXH010000007.1 GCA_945830055.1 uncultured Prevotella sp. | reverse complement strand
GATGCCTTAAAGAGTAAAAGGCGATGCCTTAAAGAGTAAAAGGCGATGCCTTAAATAAAGCCATTCAATTTTCAGATCTAAAGGTCTCTTACCAAAATATCGTTCATTGATTCCAGGTATTGCTGATGCCTGGTATGCACATTGTCCCATCGGCTATTGTTTTTCACGCTATCGGGCAAGGGGATGGAGATTTGACCGTAAGAATCCAACCTGTTGACGACAACACCTACAGTCAATGTTTCGACAGACATGCCAGGCATGTATCTTACTGACTCACTCTTTTCGTCAGTCACAATCTCGACCAACAATCGGGTGTTGACTAATTCACTCAGCAAACTGTTCAGCACTCTTATCGGAATCTTCGTTTCCCTTGCGATATCGGTGGTGGAATACGGCGGCAGTCCCTTTTCAAATTGTCGGCTGGTAACTGCCATGATATTGAGACACAGAAGCATCTTGTTGGAATGGCTGATATCGCCTTTATCGTAGGTGAAGTCTAACAACGAGATATTCTGACTGGAAAAACTCATGACAGCGCCGAACAGGCAGATGGACCATGACAACTGTATCCATAGAATGAATAACGGCAGCGCTGCAAAAGAACCGTAGATGGCATTATAGCTGGACACCCAAATCTGTGAATGGATATAGGCATACTGCAGCGTTTGCATCGCGATACCAGCCAAGATACCCGGCACGATACAGTGGCGCACCTTGACATGGGTATTGGGCACAAATACAAACAGACCGATAAAGAACAGGGACATGATGACATACGGCAGAGCGTCTATCAGCAACAGCAATGCTGACGCGACGATAGCCTGAGAGCGCACTACATCTGCAATGGTGGCGACATAGAGCGAAATGCCTGTTGAAAGTACTAGAATGGCAGGCAGCAACAAGAACAACGAAAGATAATCCGTACAGGTTCTGAAGATACTGCGGCTTTTGTTTACCTGCCAAATCAGATTAAGCACACGCTCTATATTCATCAGCAGGAGCAGCACGGTATAGAGCATGAACACCAGACCGAAGCCCAACAGTATTCCGCTCTTGGTATGTACCAGATAACTGTTTACAAAACTGACGATGACTTCAGCCACTTGAGGCTGAGACTCAAAGGCCTGCCTGAACCAATACTCTATGTATTTGTTATAGCCGAATCCCCGTGCTATGGCAAAGATCACTGAGAATATCGGGACGATGGCCAACAAGGTGGAATAAGACAATGCCGCCGTCTCTTTCGTCAGCTGTTTGGAAATGAAGAGAGTGACGGTAAGTCTCAGAATACTTGCAATATGCAAACACATGGTGCGAAACCGCTTCAGACCGATTTTCAGAAACTGCATAGCGACAATTAGTTAACGGTTAAAAATGACATGAATGAAACGAGGGTTATCGGGCAACGAATACCCTCTCCCACTCTTTCATGATAGCATCGACAGAAAAATCCCTTACCCTTGATAATGACTTTCCGGATTGCTCCATCCATAGAGACTCCTCAGTAAGTTGCTCCATACATGCGGCAAGCTGCTGCACATCCTCATTTTTGAAAAAACGGCAGGTACCGCTCTCTGCCATCAGCTCACGGGCAACAGGAAGGTCGGAGGATATAACGGGAAGCCCGTGACTCATTGATTCCAACAGCACCAGCGGCATTCCCTCCCAGCGGGATGACAATACGTACACAGAAGCCTGCGCATAATGCCGCTGAATCATAGGAGTAAAAGGCATGATCCGTACTCTGTCTTCCAGATGATGCCCTTTTATCAGTTTTCTGTACAAAGGTTCTTCCTCACCTTCACCGACTATCTCAAGCGTCCACTCCCTATTGTTCGCGGCAAACAGCGCAAACGCATTGATCAGCACGTCAAACCCCTTGTGTCCGTGCGAGAAACGGCCCACAGAGAGAAACTTCTTGTATTCATACTTTCCTTTCCCCATGGGTGGCAAAGTGAGCGGGTTGTAAATGACAGTGGTATTCAGATGAAGATTGTCCTGAAACAACCGCAAATCGGACTTCGACAGTACAACCATCTCATCCATAACACGCATTTGAAAGGAAAAGAACGATTTCAACTGAGGCAGATACGGATGATTCTTTTCAAACAGCGCATCATAACAGTTGTGAATCCAGGCAACGGTTTTCTTTGTGCCCAATCTGTTTCTAATGGAAGCAAGATGCAAGGCACAGAAAGCATGAACCGCTATCACCACATCAGCATTCTCTTGCTCTATGGCTCTGACAAGTTCGTTCTTATATTTCGGCAAGAAGAAACTGTAGGAATAGAGCCTGCTTGTAAAACGGTTGTGAGGAAGGCATTTTTTATATAGCAGGCTCAGGAACTTGCACCACAGATAACTGAGATTCTGCTGCGACTTGTAATCAATACTCCTGAACGAAATGGAGGTCTTGTCATAGCCATACACCTCCTTGTTTGCAGCCTTGTCGGTACTGAGAATCACCACCTCATGCTTCTTTGACAAGGCTGTTGCAATGACAGAAAGGACGCGCTGAACGCCCCCAAAGTCAAAAACCGTGTCTGCATAAAATAGGATTCTCATGGCAAAGAATAAGGCTTATTTTACAGTAAGATGGAAACAGCCCTGCTTCACTTCATATTTGATATAGCACCGCCCGTTGTTTCTGAAATCTCTCAACACCTCGCTCAAGACCCATTTCAGGGTGTCGTTGCTTACCACACGCCGATGAGGGCCATCAGGCATTTCCACCGTTTTATAGCGGTTATAGCATATATCAACTGTCGTACCATACAGATGGCAACTGTTGTCAGTAGCATTAAGATTGCGTGTCCTCAATTTCCTGATATCCTTTTTGGTGCGCAACACGCTTGTTACGATTATCTTATGGAAAGGTATTCCCTTCACGTAGAGGCTGTCGAAAAAGGATTTGCCGATATCCTGCAAAAGATTGGAGGCTTTGGGAACCAGGTAAGGGATGCTGCTGTTCAAATTATCCACATGGAAGTACGGATTGGCGCCAATGAAGACAAGTTCCTTCTTTCGGCGTTCAGCCTCTTCCCTGTCTTCTACAGGACTTACGCCATTCTTCTTGGCACTGACAATCTGGACGTCGTTGTTGTCGGGAAAAGTGTTCTTGAAAGAGGGTACGCTATAAATCTTATGGGGATGGTTTTTGATATCCTGACAGTCGAGAGAGGCAGTAACAGAAACCGATGGCGCAAACTGGGTGAGGCTATCGGTCTGAGCCGCTTGTTCACTTGCCTGACCGGAAGCTACTAGCTCCGGAGAATCTATATGCTTTACCTGCTTGACAATAAACATGGCAAAAACAAACGATACAAAGCATATCATAAAGAATGCCTTGTATTGTTTTTGCGGGTTTTGGCGATAAATGTCTCTTCGAATATCGAGTTTTCTATAAAGCCATAATGCTATCGCCTTGATATAAATCCTCAGAATGTCCATCCGGCTACCTAATTCTGTCAGCAGATCTCACCAACTCCTCGTCTGCACGTATAGCCCTCTTTGCCAAGTAGGTCAGAAGAATGGACACTAACGGCAGTACGGCAAACCCATGCAATCCGAATGACTCTTGCTTGTCTGCATCAGGCAGTACAAGGAAAAAGACCGTTGCCAGCAAATGCCATCCTACCAGAAGGATGAGGATAAGGGTACACAGTCTCATCTGATTCCTTCGGTTGGCATAACTGGTGATGGTATAGACGGATAATACAACGGAGACCAACTGTATCAGAAAGAGCGGAAGCGTAATAAGACTATACGAAGTTCCGCTGTTTACATACAGGTTGTAAACCTCCATGACATCACCGTTTTCCTGATTGCAGACAGCTCCCCACGGGAGACACGATGAAACAATCAAAAGAAGAATCGAGATAGCAAGATAGGCAGATTGGATGCGTTGAATCATCTTCAGCAAAGATTACATTTCCATCTGATTGTTTGCCTGCTCACGCTGGGTGTCTCTCCAATACACCTTGCCTTCTACAAATTCCTGTGTTGCCAACAGTACGGGTTTGGGCAACTTCTCGTAATAACGGGAAATCTCTATCTGTTCACGATTCTCAAAAACTTCCTCCAAAGAATCATTATATGAAGCAAACTCAGCCAGTTTCTTGCTCAAGTCATCCTTGATTTGCGCAGAAATCTGGTTTGCTCTTTTACCGATGATAGCAACGCTTTCATAAATATTTCCCGTCTCTTCACTTAAATCCATGATGTTACGGGTCACAGTGTTAACGGGGGCTTTTGATTTTTTGTAGTCCATTTTATTTGTCAATTATTTATGATGTTATTCCAAATGATTTGTCAATTCTTTCCAATAATCTTCTTGCACTTCTTGATATATTGGTTGGCCAGTGCGGCACTATTGCTTTCCGGATATTCATTCAAGAAACCATAGCACTCGTCCTCGGCATCACGATAGCGGTCCATCTTCTTTTCTTCCACGCTCTGCTGCGCCAGTTCGAATTTGCTCTTCATGATCAGTACTGCAAACTCCTCACGCAAATTAGAAAACGGATATGTCTTCAACGCGTTCTGCGAGGTAACGATACATGCCTCATAGTTAGAACCTCCACCTATGCAATTGCTGAAGTATCCGCCCAGATTGTAATAGAGTCTTGCAGAGAGCAACTCCTTGAAAACCAGCTTATCCTGCAGTTCAAACAGACGTGATTGCGCCAAGCTTCTCTGTTTGGAACCCGGATAATAATCCAGAAACTGCTGATAGGCGGCTATGGCACCTACCGTGGCTGTCTGGTCGAGTCTTGGCTCGGGAGTACTTTGATAGAGTGACTGTCCGATGTGGAACGAAGCCTGTTCGGCATACAAGCCTTTTGGATAAGAAGAGCAATACTTTCTGAAAGTACTTGCCGCATTCTCATAGTCTTTGTCGCCATATAGTGCCATGCCCAGCATATACAGACATTCCTCCGCATTATCAGAGCCCTTCTGTATGGTCACAAGATCCTGCAAAAGAACCACGGCCCTGTTGTACTGCCCACGGGCGAAACATTCTTTGGCATATTCGTATTTGTAGGCATAATCCGTAGTCTTATACACTCTGTTGAACTCTGTGGCACACCCACACAAGCACAGACATACACAAAAAAGTGGGATTATAATACTTTTCATTCAATTCTCTATTTGGAATGCAAAGTTAATGATTTTCATAGAAATGGCAAAAAGGATAGTGTAATTTTCACAATTTTTCAAGAGCCTTTTCATTGGCAGGACAAGATGTTATGGACTACACCCCTCACAGACCCATGGAAGGCTACATAAATTCGAGTGAAACAAGATTGCCTAACTGGTACACCAAAGCGGAAACAATCCACGCCAACAAAGTGGTATAGACCGCCGTGAATACCGCCCATCTCCATGAACCACTTTCTTCCTTAATGGCTGAAATGGTGGCAATACACGGAAAATAGAACAAGACAAACACCAAAAAACTTAATGCCACCACAGGCGTGACGCCATCGGCAACCATCGCATCCACATTATTGTCGTAGAGCACGCCCAAAGAAGAGGCTATCACCTCTTTAGCGCCAATTCCAGAAATGAGAGCTACATCCAACTTCCAGTTGAAGCCCAGGGGCGCGAACAACGGCTCTATGGCCTTTCCTATTGCGCCCAAATAACTTTGCTCCTGCTGTTGCACCTCGTTCAACAAGTCATTATGAGGAAAATATCCCAAAGCCCAAACGATGATACTTGCCACCAGGATGACGCCTCCCATTTTCTTGAGATAATGCTTTCCCTTCTCCCATGAGTGTCTTACTACCGACTTGTATGTAGGGAAACGGTAAGGAGGCAATTCCATCACGAAAGGTACATCATTGCCTTTGATAAGATATTTATTGAACACCTTGCTGAATACAACAGCCATCATGATTCCAAGCGAATAAAGCCCAATCATGATAATACTCTGAAGATGCTCGGGAAAGAACATGCCTATCACTATCACATAAATAGGCAGGCGTGCAGAACAGCTCATCATGGGGATAATCAGCATGGTGATCAGGCGTGAGCGCCTGCTCTCCACTGTTCTTGTCGCCATCACGGCAGGCACATTGCATCCGAAACCCATCAGCAATGGGATAAACGATTTGCCGTGAAGTCCCATTTTATGCATTAATTTATCCATAATAAAGGCGGCACGCGCCATATATCCCGAATCTTCCATGAAAGAGATGAAAGCATAAAGAATAAGAATCTGAGGCAGGAAAACAATCACCGCTCCTACGCCTCCTAAGATTCCATCAACGAGCATATCACAGAAAATTCCAGAAGGCAAAACCTCTGACAACCATTCTCTAAGATTATCTATGCCCAGAGAAATCCAGTCCATCGGATATTGCCCCAAGACGAACGTGGTTTGGAACATGACAAGCAGCATCAGGATAAACAACGGGAAACCCGCATACTTATTGGTGATAATCTTGTCAATGGCATGTGTCAACTGGTAGGTGTCTCGGGAAATACCCTGAGAATATCCAGCCTCCTCCAACGCACCGTGGATAATGCCATATTTGGCATCCATAATGGCTGTCTCAGAATCCTCTCCGGTTTCCTGCTGGATATGTTTCACCTCATTGTCGCGCACTTGAAGAATCTCCTTGGCATTAGGCAAGGTATTGATTACGGAAAGTACATCCTTGTCCATCTCCAGCAGTTTGATGGCAAGATAGCGAATGGAATACTTGTAGCGTATCTGCTCGTTGTTCTGGAGTTCTGCCTTGACAGCCTCTATGCTTTTTTCAAGGGCAGCGCCATGATACAGGTGGATATGCCTGGAAACACTGTTGTTGGGTTTGATTCCATGTGCAAAATCCTCTCCGTGATTTCCTCCGTGATGCAGTTCATAACTCTGGTGCCATGCACTTAACTGCTCAGCCACCTCTGGATTCAGATTACCGTCCTTGTCAAGAAAGTCAATGCCCTCATACAGATTGATGATGATATGGAACAGCAAATCCACCCCCTTGCCGGTCTTAAATACAGTAGGAATCATCGGAACACCTATCAGCTGTCCCAGTTTGTTATGGTCAAGGGTATCGCCTCTGGAAAGCAATTCATCATACATATTCAAGGCGCATACCATGCGCAGATTCATGTCTATCAGCTGCATGGTCAGATATAGGTTGCGCTCTATGTTGCTTGAATCAAGTACATTAATGACAACATCAGGCGTATTCTCGATAATCTGTTTTCTGACATACAGTTCTTCAGGACTATACGCCGAGAGGGAATAGGTGCCGGGCAAATCGACGATATGGAAACGGTAGCCTTCAAATTCCATATATCCGTCACAGGCATCTACGGTGACGCCAGAATAGTTGCCGACTCTTTCATGGGCTCCTGAAACGAAGTTGAACAGTGATGTTTTTCCGCAATTCGGGTTTCCTATAAGTGCCACATTGATCGTTCTGCGTTTGTGCATCGCGATTTCACGCAACTGGTTTTCGGAAATATTCTCTTCACTTACTGTCTTGCTGTCGGAATATGTCATTTCGTTATAGACAGGCATCACGCTTTCAGACAGCTTCAGATTCTTCGCCTCTTCCAAAGAGACGATTTCAATCATCTGGGCTTCAACACGCCTCAGGGAAACTTCATAACCCATCAGTTGGTATTTGATGGGATCCTGCAAGGGAGCATTGAGCAGCACTTCAATCACCTTACCCTTGATAAATCCCATTTCTACAATGCGTTTCCTAAAGCCGCCATGCCCCAACACTTTGACAATAACGGCTTTCTCGCCTGTTTTAAGCTCAGATAATTTCATAACAATTTGAAGAAAAAAGGCGGTCAGATGCAAACCATCCAACCGCCTCACACATATTTTAAATAGATAATACTCTTTTTAGAAGAACAGGTAACGGTTATCCACCACGTTTGCGTTCTGATACAAATTGTACATCAGACGATTGAATACCATCTGTGAGTTTTGCATCTGCAGCTGTCGGTCAATTGCCTTGGCATCTTTATACGCATTCTCCTTCTCGCCTTTCTTCAGAACCTGGAACAGGTAAGCAGCCTGCTTTCCCTTCACCAGATGGTCACTGAAGGAACCTTGCTTGGCAGATGCGACAGCACCGCTCAATGCAGGTTCGCTTGCACCGATAGCCTTCACATAGGCAGGAGCACTGAAGGTGATTTGTTTCACGGTGTCAACAATCATGCCCTTTGACTTGGCATCTGCTACAGATTTCACAGAAGCATACTTGCCTTTAAGAACATCATACTTCTTCTCCTGCTTCAGCTCTGCCTCCAAATCGGCCTTGACATCCTCGAAATCGGCATAGCCCTTGGCATGAACCTTATTCATGGCAACCACCAACAGGCAGTCATTGTTGCCACAATCATACAGAGGAGAAATGGTGCCTTCCTTGGTTTCGAATACCCACTTCAGCGCATCTCTTGTACCGCGGATACCAGCCACATAGTGCTCGTTGTTGAACAGGTTCTTGCGCTCGCTCACCTTAAAGCCATAGCTTGCGGCTTTCTTTTCCAGATCCTCTATTGTAGAGCATTCGCTTACATACTGGCTGAACTTGTTGTATGCAGCCGAATAGGTTTCTTTCGAGAAGTCAATGGTATGCTTGATGACAGCAGCCACATACTTATCTACGAATGCCTTGCGGTTAACAATCTGGATAACCACATTGCCTTGGGCAAAAGCGAGATTCTTTACTTCGTTGACAGAAGTGTTGTTAAGAGCCTCCAAGAATGCCTTGGTGTCGCTGTCAACAGATGAGGTACGCTCGTACATGGCACTGGTAAGCCACTGGGACTTTCCTTCCTGACCGTATTTCTTGGCGATTGCCTCGAAATCGGCACCACCCTTGAGTGCATTGTAAATGCTGTCGGCAGTCTTCCTTGCTTCCTCAACAGTTGCACCGCCCACCTGAATCTGACGATACTCAACAGAGTCGGGCAAAGAAACCTTGGAAATGAGTTTAACAAGATTCAGAGTATTGTCAGCCTTGTTCTCGAAAGGCTTCACAACCTGTCCCACCTGCATGGAGTCCAGTTTGGCTACCACATCAGCAGAGAATGCCTTCTTGGTAACAGGAAGACCTGTATAAGGTACTGATGACTGCGCCTTGCGTACAATGCTTTCGGCATCACCACCCTTCTGCAGGTTATCATAGGCTGTATTCATTGCGTCCATCAAAGCCTTGTAGTCGGCTGTAGAAGCAGAAACATGATACTCTACATACTTGATGTCACGGTTTTCCTCAAGCTGCTTGAACTTTTCTTTGTCCTCATTATATTTTGACTTGAGTTCAGCATCAGTCACCTGCACGTCCTTGTCATTGATGTTGCTGTAGGGTGCCACTGCCAAAAGAACGGTACTTTCGATGTTTTGGCCATCCATGGCTGCCTGTACAGACTTGGGATTTGTCAGAAGGCAGTTCTTCAACAGCACCTGATACTTTCTGGAAAGCAACTCCTGACGAAGGGTTTTCTCAATAAAGCTCCAGTAGTTCTGAATACTCTGGTAGTACTCAGCCATCTGGGCGTTCTGCTGAACATCAATTTTCTTGACCTCAGCCAAGAATTTGGTCAACATGGTAACATCGAAACGCCTTGTCTGCTGGTTGACGAAAGGTGACTGCAACAGCAAAGGTTCTGTACCTTCCTTCAACACATTCTGCAACTCCTCATCAGTAACCGTCAAGCCCAGCTTCTCAGCCTCTGCCTTGAGAATGGTATTGGTAACATACGCATTCCAGACCTGGTCTTTCAATGCATTCAGTTGCTCATCGGTCAGGTTTTCAACGCCCTGTGTAAGTTTTTGTGCATTCTGGTACTCATCAACCATTTCCTGGAATTCCTGTACCGAAATGCGTTGTCCGCAAACTTCTCCTACTTGCTGACGGCGTTCGTTGCTTGTAGCTTCACAAGAACGGAACATCTCTTCAGCAATGAATGCGAAGAGGCCCAAACCGATGATGATTATCAAGAGTGTGCCTCTTTTTCTAATTGTTCCTAATACTGCCATTGTTAATTGATTGTTATGTTTTTATTTTCTGTTCTTAATCCAATTAGCGTGCAAATTTACAAAAAAATAATCAATCACTCCACTTTTGGTAAAAAAAATATCAGTCAATCGGTTTATAGTCAAGGTAAATCTCATGGATTATTCGCCAAAACTGCAGAGTTATCGGGCTGTGGCTGCTTTCGGCGATGCCACCTGTCGCTTCTGTATGGTTTCCACGCTGTCCTGGGTTGTAACATTCTGAGTATTGGTAGTCGTGTCGTTTTCTGCCGTATTCTGCACAAAAGAGCCCACTGAATTAGAAATGGTATAACGGGTCATCCTCTCGTCGCTTCTGAAGTAAGTGCCAGAGAGCACCCTTTCAGGCGTGATGACTATAGACGGCTTATGGGAATACAGCTCGTGTAAAATACCATCCCAGAACAGTTCTTCACTACGGAAAATAAGTCCTTCTACATTCCTGACAGACACCCTGCCCCTCAGTTCCCACAACTTTTTTTTGTCGTAATACCAGGCGGTATCTGCCTGAACATACAGCTGGACATTGAATTTCTCATCGAACTGCTCTACGAAAATGCCTTTCAAGAAGGTCCATCTGGAGGGTTCTTTGACGGTATTCACATCCCAACATTCAGAAACAATCCTGTATTTGATAACCCCTGAGTCAGACACCAAGGTATTCACCCCATAACTTACCATCATGGAAACAGAATCCCTGTCGTGAATGGCCGGAGCGGTATGCTCACTCGTCTTGGAACAAGAGAGAAACAGGCTCAGAGGAAGCACAAGAATGTAGAGGATATATCGCATAGATTTATTGTACCTTCCACTTCATAAACCAACGTTCATTGAAAGTGATTCCAATGTTGAGTCTATAATAGTCTTCTGTTATCATTGAAGAAGAATGAGCGCGCAACCACTGCCCACTGATATTCAATATCGATTTGCCGCCTTTCAGAAGAGGGAATCCAAAACCGGCACTCACACCATACTCTTTAGGACCGTCCTGTCCGTTCACGGTAATATATGGAGTGGCATAAGATACGCCCATACGATAATGTACGCGACGGAAATACCTGTTACTGCTTTCATTAGGCACCCATTCAGTACCTAAAACAATCTTATGCCTGTCTTTCAACAGACCGTCGGCCAAGGTATAATTGTTTGCATCCTTGACATTGTTGTCTGGAACGCTCAGATTACCCCATTTCTGCAACGTGTAGTCAGCACCGACCATCAATTTGGTACCATGCTTCCAGGTCACTCCAGCTCCAAAACTATGTGGCAAACTGTAGGCGTCTGAAATAGTCAGGGGAGTCGTTGTGGAAGTTCCGCTTGAAGCACTGGAGTTGATGACATTCAACGTGGCATCGCCTCTCAACTTATGTCCCAAACTATAGGTCAGACCATAAGTAAGCACCTCTCCTGCTGAAATTTCATGCTGATACTGCACTCCAAAATCCAGCTTATAGCTGTTGATGTTTGCAGCATATTGCCTGGTGATGGTATTGGTATAATTGTCTTTGCCGGGAATGTACACGCTTTTCTCGTAATTACCCCAAAGATAGGAAAAGTTGAAACCAACGGAGAAATTGTTCACTGGACTCCAACCCATGCCTAAAAAAGCCTGATTTACACCGCCGGAACCGCTGTATATATCCTTCGAAGAGGAGGTTGAATTGCCGATTTTATTGCTATAATTATAATTGTAGCCAATGACTGTGAACGGCACAAAACCTACACAAATGCCCACCCGAGGCATCAGGCGGAACGAGGCAACAATGTAGTCAAAATCCCCATTGTTCGCCTTTATTCTCGTATCGCCTTCCTTGAAAGAAGTGATTTGTCCGGAGAAACCCACATCCAGCAACATCGTCAACGAGTCCACAGAGGAATAGGAAGCAGGATTTGCAAAATTGACCTGCTTGGAGTTTCTGACTCCATACGACAATCCGGACATCGCCTTGTTGAAGCCCAAAGACTGATCAGACAAAAGACCCAGTCCATACTGGCTATATGGAGAATTTGTAGCTGTTTGCGAATGAACGGTTACACTACAGAAAACAAGCTGTAGAATGAATATGGAAATTTTCTTTTTCATTGCGTTGATAACTTATCATTATTGTAAATAAGCACTCTATTCAAACCTTTAGGAACAATAAAGCCGTCTTTTATAATCTCAATATTTTCAGGTAATTGCAAATCAAGTTGAACACCACCCGTAAGGAAAACTTTCAAATCGGGCAGGCGTCTGAAACACTCGGAAACATACCCTTCCACTTCGTACTTGACACCCAGCATGACGCCACTCCTGATGGCGGTCTCTGTGGAATTGCCATGAAACAGGATATCTCCTTTCCTCACCACAAGAGGTAAGGCGTCGGTATATTGATGCAGCGCCTTCAGTCGGATGGTAGGTCCGGGGGAAATGTTACCTCCCATGTACTCTCCATTGGAGGATACAAAGTCGTAAGTAATACACGTGCCCACATCCACTATCAAAATAGGATGGCCGGGGCACTCCCCGTATGCACCTATGGCCGCTGCCAGTCTGTCACCGCCCAACGTGCCGGGAGTAAGGTACTTGTTTTGGATAGGTATAGGAGTCTCGTTCGGCCGGAAGGGCAGCATGGGAAAATCCAGCGTATTGAAAAGCCCTTGCATCTTTTCGTCCAAAGATACTACAGATGAATATATGCCACGATGGAACGGATATCTTCGGCACATCTGGGATAACGGGTCAGACTCGCCATGTTCCATACGAACTTCCTCTATCGGTGTCATGCCATCAAATGCCACCAATTTCACGCAAGTGTTACCGATATCAATAACGAGATTCATCTTGTATTTTCACTTTAGACTGCAAAATTATTGAAAAAAAATGATATAAAGCACCGAAAAAAAAGAAAAAGGAAGTATTTTTGCATTGTGAAACAAATATCAATAAATAAATACACTTTCAGAGTCTTCATTATCGGGATTTTTTTAGTGAACGCTGTGTTCATGCACGCATCCGAAACTTCGTCTGAAGAAGACTCCATTATTTGTAGTTTGATAACCTGTTCACCATACGAGAAAGAGATTTACAGTCTGTACGGCCATACAGCCATCAGGTATAAGGATTTAAGGCGCAACCAGGACTGGGTTTTCAACTACGGTGTATTCAATTTCAAAAAGCCATTCTTTGCCCTCCGTTTCGCATTGGGACTTACCGACTATGAGTTGGGAGCAGTGCCCTACCACCTGTTCATAGAAGAGTATAAACGTCAAAACCGTACAGTTACCGAACAGGTGCTGAACCTTAATCATGAAGAAAAAATCTATCTGTTCAAAGCCCTGGTCATCAATTTAGAACCAGACAACAGGGAGTACAGATACAATTACTTTACCAACAATTGCACCACCAAGGCAAGGGACATGATTGAACGTTGCATAGAAGGGACAGTGTATTATTTCCATGACAGCAAATCGGAATTGACCTATAGAAAGATTACCGACGATTATACCGCCAAGCATCCTTGGGCAAGGTTCTGCAACAATCTGTGCTTAGGTCTGACTGCCGACACAATGCTCGCCAACAGGGAATGGCAGTTCCTCCCTGACAATCTCAAGGCAGACTTCAGCCAAGTCATAGTCGGGAATGACAGCATGCAATATCAGTTAGTGGTGCAAGAGAATATCCTGCTCAGACAAAGGGTGACCCAAGAAGAGTCCTCCTTCGTCATCACACCGTGGATGGTATTTTCCATGTTGCTGTTGCTGACTGTACTGTTGACGTGGGTGGAATTCAAAAGGAACAAGCATTTCCTTTGGCTCGATGTGAGTCTGTGGGCTGTGCTTTCCGTAGCAGGCATACTGTTGACCGTCTTGTTCTTTTCAAAACATCCCACGACGAGCACCAATTTGCAAATACTTATTCTGAATCCGATACCACTGTTCTTCCTACACAATATAATACGCAACAGGCCCACGAGGTTTTGGAAATTTGAAGTCGGCATGATAATTCTGTTCCTTATCGGCGCATTTTTTCAAGAATATGCAGAGGGAATGCTGCTATTGGCACTATGTTTGCTGATAAGGTGTGTATATAACATTAGTGGCGGAACACTTCCTAAACTGTTAAACAGACAATGATATACAGGCAAATATCGATAGCCCTTATAGCAACGCTCCTTACATCTGTCAATGTCAAGGCGCAACCGTTGTTGACCCAACCCAAGTTGCTGGTTAACATCATTGTCGATCAGTTGCGTTCGGATTACCTGGAGGCGTTTGTTCCCTTATATGGCGAAGACGGATTCAAGAAGCTGTTGCAGCAAGGTATGGTATATAGCAATGCCTCCTACTCTTTCTCTCCGATAGACAGGGCATCTGCCATCACCTCCCTGGTAACAGGCACGCAGCCGTATTACCACAGCATAACCGGGGGAATGTGGCTGGACAAGGAAACGCTAAGACCCGTTCTCTGCATAGAAGACCAGCAATGTGAGGGAATTTTCACAACAGACAGGGTTTCGCCCAAGAATATAGCCACATCCACTTTCCTGGACGAACTGAAATTGGCAAGCAAGGGAAAAGGCATTATTTTCTCTGTATCGCCTTTCAAGGATGCCTCTGTGCTGGCTGGCGGTCATGCAGCCAATGGGGCTTTGTGGATTGACGACAAAAACGGCAAATGGTGCACTTCTACTTATTATACACAGAACAGTTCCACGTGGTTAAGTGCCATCAATTCATTGATCTCGCCTGCACAGGTTGCCATCACTACTATATGGGAGGCATCCTCCCCGCTATCGGCAAACTTCAGTTATTTTCTGTCGGGTGACAACCAGACTGTGCCTTTCAAGCACAAGTTCAACACAGACGGGGGCTATCAAGAATTCAAGACGAGCGCACTTGTCAACGAGCAGGTGACAAAACTAGCATTGCAATGTATCAGAGGCAATGCTATGGGAATGGATGCCATTACCGACATTGTCTCGGTTACTTATTATGCTGGCACCTTTAACCATGAGCCTGTATCAGACTGCCAAATGGAGTTGCAAGACACATACGTACGTCTGGATGCGGAGATTGGCAAACTGATTGATGAACTGGAAAAAACAGTCGGAAAAAACAACCTGGTCTTCATTCTGACAAGTACGGGTTGCTGTGATGAGGAGTCCTTGAGTTATTTCCGGTACAATATACCCACGGGAAATGTGGACATGGTGCGTACAGCCAATCTGCTGAACATGTATTATGGTGCCTTATGGGGCAGTGACAAATACATCGAGACCACCTATAACAACCAGATATTCCTAAACCACAAGCTGCTGGAACAGAAACGTATCGGACTGAAAGAGGCCACAGACAGGGCGCAGGAGTTCTTATGCCAACTGTCGGGAGTGCGGAATACCTACACGGCGCAGCAGTTGCTGACTGACACCAACCAGCAGATAGAGAAAGTGCGCAAGGGTTTTCATCCCGAACGCTGTGGTGACGTCATCATAGAAATATCCCCGGGATGGAACCTGCAGAATCCTGACTACAACCAAAACAAGACGTATCGTTCTTCGTTTATCCCCTTCCCGATCATCATCTATGGGTCAAATTATCAGGCACAAAAAATATCGGACGCTGTAAGCGTGGAGCAAATCGCACCGACGGTATCCAAAATCATCAGAATCAGGGCTCCGAATGCCTGCTCTCTGCAACCCTTATTCTAATTTTCAATTAAGTAACAATAAAACAATAAACATAAAATGGATTTCAACAAATTTCTTAAAGCCCTATTCGGTGACAAGTCTTCGAAAGACATGAAGCTGATCCAACCTTTGGTGGAGAAGGTCAAGGCTGTATCACCGGAAATTGAAAAATTATCCAATGATGATTTGCGAGCCAAGACAGCCGAGCTGAAAAGCAACATACAAGAAAAAGTCAAGGAGCCTAAAGCAAAGATCAACGACCTTAAACTTAAAATCGAAGATACGGACATCGATGAAAGGGGACCTCTGTTTGCACAGATTGACAAACTGGAAAAAGAGGTGCTCGACCTGTATGAAGATGCCCTGAACGAGGCGATGCCTACCGCATTTGCCATCGTCAAGGAAACCGCACGCCGCTTTGCACAGAATGAGGAAACCGTTGTCACGGCCAATGACTTTGACCGCGAACTGGCTGCCAATCCTCAAAACGACTTCATCACAATAGACGGAGACAAGGCTGTATATCACAACCACTGGACAGCCGGAGGCAATGACCTGAAATGGGAAATGGTACACTATGACGTACAGTTGTTTGGAGGTATCGTACTTCATCAGGGAAAAATAGCGGAAATGGCAACAGGTGAAGGCAAGACCCTCGTTGCTACCCTGCCTGTATTCCTGAACGCATTGACAGGCAATGGCGTACATGTGGTTACCGTGAACGACTATCTGGCAAAACGTGACTCTGAATGGATGGGACCGCTCTATATGTTCCATGGATTGTCTGTTGACTGTATCGACAAGCACCAGCCTAACTCTGACAGGCGAAGAAAGGCATATCAGGCAGACATCACTTTCGGAACAAACAACGAGTTCGGCTTCGACTATCTGCGTGACAATATGGCAGTATCGCCGGACGACCTGGTACAACGCGCACATAACTATGCCATCGTTGACGAGGTGGACTCCGTACTTATCGATGATGCCCGTACACCACTCATCATTTCCGGTCCTGTTCCCAAAGGAGATGTCCAGATGTTTGAAGAATACCAGCCTTTGGTAGAACAGCTGTTTGACGTGCAGAAGAAACTGGCAACACAGTATCTGGCAGAAGCCAAACAGAAAATCACCGAGGGAAGAGAGAAAAACGACCAGAAACTGCTGGAAGAAGGATTCCTCTCACTGTTCCGCTCCCACAAGGCTCTGCCCAAGAACAAGCCCCTGATTAAGTTCCTGTCTGAAGAGGGCATCAAGGCGGGCATGCTGAAGACCGAGGAAATATACATGGAAAACAACAACCGCAAAATGCCTGAGGCTGTAAAGCCCCTGTATTTTGTTGTCGATGAAAAACTGAATTCATGTGATATGACCGACAAAGGTACCGAGTGGCTGGCAAAACAAGTAAACGACAAGGCGCTGTTTGTATTGCCCGACATCGTTTCAGAACTGTCGGCTCTCGAGGCGGTCAAAGACATCTCTGACGAAGAGCGGTTGAACAAAAAGGATGAACTGCTCAACCACTATGCCATACAGAGCGAACGTGTCCATACGCTGCAGCAACTGCTGAAAGCTTACACCATGTTCAATAAGGACGAGGAATACGTGATTATTGACGGTGAAGTGAAAATCGTGGACGAGCAGACCGGACGTATCATGGAGGGACGCAGATGGAGCGACGGCCTGCATCAGGCTGTGGAAGCCAAGGAGCATGTGAAAGTGGAAGCTGCTACCCAGACATTTGCAACCATCACATTGCAGAACTATTTCCGTATGTACCACAAACTGTCGGGTATGACGGGTACCGCATCAACTGAGGCTGGCGAGTTCTGGGATATCTACAAACTGGATGTAGTCGAGATTCCCACAAACCGTCCGGTGAAGCGTATCGACATGAACGATAGGGTGTATAAAACTGCGAGAGAGAAATACAACGCAGTTATCGATGAGGTACAGAAGATGCGCGAAAGCGGACGCCCCACCCTCGTCGGCACTACTTCAGTAGAGATTTCAGAACTGCTGTCTAAGATGCTGAACATGAGAAAGATACCGCATCAGGTGCTGAATGCCAAACTGCACCAGAAGGAGGCAGACATCGTGGCTCTCGCAGGACAGAGTACCAACGGACTGGGTGCCGTTACCATCGCTACCAACATGGCGGGACGTGGTACCGACATCAAGCTTTCTCCCGAAGTGAAGGCAGCCGGCGGACTTGCCATCATCGGTACTGAACGCCATGAAAGCCGACGTGTGGACAGACAGTTGCGCGGACGTTCCGGTCGTCAGGGTGATCCCGGTTCTTCCATCTTTTATGTTTCGCTGGAGGACAAGCTCATGCGACTCTTCGCCTCAGAACGTATCGCACGCCTCATGGACCGAATAGGACTCAAAGAGGGTGAGGTGATCGAGCACAGCATGGTTACCAAGAGCATCGAAAGGGCACAGCGCAAAGTGGAAGAGAACAACTTCGGCATTCGTAAACGCCTGCTGGAATACGACGACGTGATGAACAAGCAGAGAACTGTCATCTACGAAAAGAGGCGTCACGCACTCATGGGCGAGAGACTGGGCATGGACATTTCCAATACGCTTTGGGACCGTATCGTGAACATTATCGAGAACAACGACTACGAGGGATGCAAAGAAGAGTTTATCCACATCTTCTCCATGGAAGTACCTTTCACCGAGGAGCAGTTTATTAACGAAAAGCACGAAAAGCTGTGCGAGGAAGCCTTCCAGGTGGCTTTGGACACCTTCAAGAGAAAATCTGAGCGCATCCAGACTGTTGCCATGCCGATAATCCAGCAGGTATATGAGCAGAACGGCGCAAATTATGAGAGAATCATGGTGCCCATTACTGACGGACAGCGCATATACAACATTCCATGTGATCTGAAAGAGGCATACGACACCCAATGCAAGAGCATCATCAAGCAGTTCGAGAAGGTGCTGATACTGCACATCATCGACGACTGCTGGAAAGAAAACCTGCGTGAACTGGATGAACTGAAGCACAGTGTGCAGAACGCTTCATACGAGCAAAAGGATCCGCTTTTGATATTCAAACTTGAAAGTGTGAAGCTGTTCGACGCCATGGTGAACAACATGAACAACCGTATCACTTCTATCCTGATGCGTGCGGCTATACCCGAACTGCAGCAAAGCCAGTCCGTGCAAGAGGCTGAACCGGAAAGGCATCCTCAAAAGCCGTCTTACGTCGAGTCGAAACAGAACCTTGACGAGGAACGCCTCACCGACCAGAATCAGGTGGCAGCTTCGCGACAAGATACCCGAGCCCGCCAACCTCAGGCTCCGATTGTAAAGGACAAACTGCCGGGAAGAAATGACCCATGTCCTTGCGGAAGCGGCAAGAAGTTCAAGAATTGTCATGGCAAAGGAATTGTATAATTCCAACACCGTCATATTGTACCAATCGTAACACAATATACGATTAAATGAAAAGGTTGAATCATGGGTTGTTTCTCGTTGTACAAGAGATACAACCCATGATTCGACTATATAAAACAAAGGTTAAGTCCTAACCCAACCCGATTATGTTGAATATAAAAAGATTTGTATGCAATTTCTTTCAGGAGAATTGCTACGTTGTAAGCGATGAGACAAAGGAGTGTGTGGTCATTGACTGTGGGGCGTTCTATGCGGAAGAGAAGAGTGCGGTGGCAGATTATATCCGCAACAACTCATTGACGCTAAGGCATCTGCTGGCTACCCACGCTCATATAGACCACAATTTTGGCAATCCTGCTATCTTTAAGGAATTTGGCATCAAACCCATGGTATCTGCCAAGGATGAAGTGCTGATGAACAGTCTTGCAAGGCAGTCGGAAGTGCTGTGCAACATCAAACTGAAAGAAGAGATGCCACCCGTAGGCGCTTATTTAGACGAGAACTCCATCATTTCTTTCGGCTCACACCAGTTCAGCGTTATCCCCACCCCAGGACATACTCCCGGTTCTGTGTTCCTGTATTGCAAAGAAGAGAGCATCGCCTTCTCGGGTGACACATTATTTAATATGAGTATCGGCAGAACAGATTTTGAGTTCGGTTCTTTCGCTGACATCCAACAAAGTCTGGAAATGATTAAACGCACACTCCCGATAGACACGGTCATCTATCCTGGCCATGGCGGTCAAACGACCTTGGGAGAGGAAGTGCGCTACAATCCCTTTATGCAGTAAAGTCCGGAAGTGTCAATCGGACTGCCAACTGACTTTGATATTTTTTACGAACTATTGTTCACTTTTATTTGAAACAAACAAAAATAATAAGTATCTTTGCAGAGGATATGAATGGATTAGAGAAACATTTGGAGATTCTTCTTCTGCACCATGACTGTGTTATTGTCCCCGGATTCGGTGGATTCATAGCACACCATGTGGTCGCAAAATACGATGAGCAGGATGGCATGTTCATCCCGCCGATGCGTGTTTTGGGATTCAATCCGTCGTTGACTTCTATCAATGACTCCCTGTTGGCACAGTCCTACATAGACACTTTTGATGTGAGTTATCCAGAGGCACTGAAAATGATAGAAGACGAGGTGTCTCAACTGAAATCCGCCCTGCATGCTGACGGAAGTTTCAAACTTGCATCCATCGGAGAACTGAGAATCAACCAGGAAGGCAAGGTGGAGTTTTATCCGAACGAGTATGGCATCTTCTCGCCATCTTTGTATGCCCTGCCTATTGTGGATATTACCTATACACGATTGTCGTCAGCGAACCGTCCTGCCCCACAGGAAGCCCAACTGCAAGAGACCGTTGAGGAGGAACAGATGACGGCAGAGCCGCAGGATACAGATACCCACGACAGTGATACTGTTTCTATCAAGAAGACATGGGTGGGTTATGCCGCTGCGGTGGTATTGTCTCTCGTCTTGTTTTTCTTTATGACCGATCCCATTTCCAACAGTTCCGGCACATTGTACGTCAGCCAGTCGCCCAATGAGGCGATGATGCATCTCATTTCAAATGCCAACAATGAACTGACAGGAACCAAGAAGACCGTTGCAGAAAGCAGTCCTGCAGAGAAACAGGTAAAAAAAGAAGTACCGTCAGAGAAGCCTATAGAGAAACCTGCCATTACAAACAAACCGTTCTGTATTGTTCTTGCCAGCAAGGTTTCCATGAAGAATGCGGAGTATTTCGTCAATCAGCTGAAGCGCCAGGGCATTGATTCCGTAGAAATTTACCGCCACAACAACATCACCAGAGTGGTATATGGGAACTATGACGATGAGACTTCCGCACAGTCTGCCCTCAGATCATTGAGGAACAAGGAAGTGTTCAAACAATCATGGGTATATAAGAAAAGAGGATGAAAAGAGTAAAGTGCCCCAAGTGTGACAATTTCACCACTTTCGACGAGACAAGATACCAAGACGGTCAGTCACTGGTATTCGAATGTGCGCACTGCGGCAAACAGTTTGGCATACGTATCGGGGTTTCAAAGTTGAAGCCCTTGCAGAAAGAAGAGAATCTCGACTCCTCAGCCATGACAGGCGATTACGGCTGTATCGTTGTCATTGAAAATGTGTTCCATTACAAACAGGTCATCCCACTTCGCCTTGGCGACAATGTGATAGGAAGATACTCCAAGGGCAGCAAGACTAACACACCCATTGAGACCAACGACCCCAGCATAGATATCACCCACTGCGTCATCAACGTGAGCAGAGACAAGAACAATAGAATCAAGTATGTGCTGCGCGACGGTCCCAGCTATACAGGCACCTTTGTGGATAACGACATACTTGGCAACAACGAAAAGCGCGTCATTGAAGACGGCACTCTGTTCACCATCGGAGCTACCAGCATCATCCTGAAAGCAGCCGTTTCAGAACCTTCTGAACAGAGCATGTAAGGAAAGTACCTTACTTATATTGCCGTTCTCCGAAGATGCTTGTCCCTACCCTCACCATGTTGCTGCCATGTGCAATGGCCAAAGGATAGTCGCTGCTCATTCCCCAGGAGCAACAGTCAAACCATGGTTTGTCCTGAAAGAACTCTGTCTTGATGGCATTGAATGTATCAGATGCCAACTGGAACTCTCTTTGTACCTGCTGATCGTCATCTACATTGGAGGCTATGGTCATCAATCCTCTCACCCGTACATTTTGGCACGAGCGGAATGAATCCGATTGCAACAATTCTCTACATTCCTCAGGCGTAAGCCCATACTTGGTTTCTTCTTGGGCAATATGAAGTTCCAGCAGGATGTCTATGATGCGGTTACACTTGAGTGCCTGTTTGTTGATTTCCTCAATCAGTCTGATTGAATCCACAGATTCGACCATGGTGATATAAGGTGCGATATATTTTACCTTGTTTGTCTGCAAGTGCCCAATGAAATGCCACTGGATATCTTGGGGTAACAGCTCGTGTTTTTTTGTAAGTTCCTGTACATGACTTTCTCCAAAGACCCGTTGCCCCAAACGATACAACACCTCAACAGCCTCTGATGGCTGATACTTGCTGACAGCCACCAAAGTAACGGTTGAGGGTATCGTCTCTACAATTTTACGGTAATTATTCTGTAAATCAAGTATATTCATCTGTTTTCAGTTCTGAAAAGTCAGACTCCCGCTACCAATTATTAATTCTTATGCGGGTATTTCAGTACTCTCGCTCTTGTATTCAAACACGTCCATAATAGTGCTTTCAGCCACAGAGGCTATCACGTAGTCTATCATGGTGCCGCCCATTACAGTGTCAATGTTCTTCACAGCCTGGTTCAGTGAAGAGGCATTGACCAGATAGTTCACGTTAGAACGTTTCTCCTTGTCAGTCTTCTCATCGATGGTTATAAACTGCAGTTTGCATTTATACCATTTGTCGGCACTGTCATCCTCACTGAAGAAAATCTCCTTATAGGCAGTCTTCTTCAAATCAGTCACCTCAAACTCTCCACTGATGTAGGCAGAGATTTCTTCTGTGATACGTTGCTCTGCTTCGGTAAAACTCAAGGCATCTATTGTGTATGTTTCTGTCACTTTCTTGGGCAATCCGTCTTCCATAATCTTTTCATAACGGATTTTACATTCAAACCATTCTGCTGTTCTACTTTTCATATTGTTGATAGTTGTTTGACGGCATCTGCATGCCTTTATGATTAATTGTTCGTTTTTGTTTTCTGCTTTAACTCGTTGGTCACATCCTCGATAATCTCGGCTGCCACCTTCTGGCTCTGACTGGGTGTAAGTCCGGAAATATTGGCCAGTTCAATCTGTTTCTTCAGCAATTCTTCTGTTGCTGAAGACATCTTACTCACAAATGACTTCTGGTCAGTATTCAAATCCTCGCCATATACCTTTTCTAATATTTGTGTCGCTTCGCTTCGATAGCGTTTTTTGAAGATTTCGGTAGCCTTTCTTTCAAAATCCTTCATCTGCTTGATTTCCTCGGGAGAGAGTTGCACGGAACTGTCATTGACCAGCACTCCGAACTCGGTAGTTTCGTCAAATCCCTTGTCAAGCAAATCGTCAAAGGCTTCTTTTTTCCCTGGATCTACATACTCTACGATTTCTGTCTGAGGCACCAATTCAAAATAGCCTAACACAATCAGCAGACTGACAGCCAGTGCGATGGCCGCCTTTTTGACGGTTTCGACACGCCGTACAAGAGCAGACATGCAACTCACCATCTCGTCAATGGAAGCATAGCGCTCTGAAGCATCTTCTTTGGTAGCCTTTTCTATAACCTTGCGATACTCATAGGGTACGGTCGTATTTTTGAACAGCCACTCGATGAATTTGCCAAAAGAATACACATCGCATCTTTCATCCACCGCAGAACTATGTGACAGTACTTCCGGTGCCACAAAGTCGGCATGTTCCCCCATATACAGGCGAGAAAGATTGTCCATGTTCAGATAATAGGAGCCGTGGGACAACAGCTTGACCGTCTGCTTGCCCTTGCCGATAAACACACAGTCAGGAGAAAGACACACTTGCCACACATGATGCTGATGCAGGAACTGCAGTGCCGATGCAGTACTCTTGATGATGTTTCTAAGCCAATCCTTTTGCGCTATCAGCGAAGGATTCTCATTCAGCATCTGAGAGATGATATTATAGTGTCCTCTTTCCAAACGGAAAATCTCCTGACCGGAATCGGATTTCAGACACATAAACTTTATCTGAAAATCACTGTTGAGTGCAGGCAGATTATTGCACTCCGCCTCCAGCCCTCCAACAAAGGCATTATCGGACAACAAATCCACTCTCAGTTTTACAATATAAAAGCATTTCTTGTCATCATACTTACGCACGAAACACCCATAAGGCAGTTGGATGCCTTTTTCTTGGTTTATCTCATTCGCTGTGACAAGTTCTTCGAAATTCATTATCGCTTCTATTCTTGCTGCAAAAGTACTGCTTTTGCATAATATTCAAGAAAGGAGATATTAAAAAATCGTTAACATGAGACGAAGAGTATCGCCGTTCTCAGGTTTTTTATGTAAGTTTGCACCTGATTTAAGGCGGACTCCATCATTCCCGCCGACGGTTTAACATGAATGGGTGATTATATGATGGCATAGGCAATGTATAGAACCCACATTAAACACATGATGCAATAATGCCGGAAATATCTGTCAGAGGGCATGAAATGCCTGAATCGCCAATTAGGAAATTGGCTCCTCTTGCTGCAGCTGCAAAGCAAAAAGGTATCAAGGTGTTCCATTTGAACATCGGCCAGCCGGATTTGCCCACTCCACAGGTGGGACTGGATGCCTTGAAACACATAGACCGCACGATATTGGAATATTCCCCCTCACAGGGTTATCTGAGCTATCGTCAGAAACTGGTCGATTACTACAAAAGATACAACATCATCGTTTCAGCCGACGATATCATCATCACCTCAGGAGGTAGCGAGGCGGTACTGTTTGCCTTTCTTTCTTGCCTGAATCCCGGTGACGAGATTATCGTTCCAGAACCCGCATACGCCAACTACATGGCATTTGCCATATCTGCCGGAGCAAAGATCAAGACCATAGCTACCACTATTGACGAGGGTTTTTCGCTGCCCAAAGTAGAAAAATTTGAAGAATTGATCAATGAGCGCACGCGTGCCATCATGATTTGCAACCCGAACAACCCTACCGGCTATCTATATACCCGCAGGGAGATGAACCAAATCAGAGACCTGGTGAAGAAATACGACCTCTATCTGTTCTCCGATGAGGTATATCGCGAATATATCTACACCGGTTCGCCCTACATCAGTGCCTGCCATTTGGAAGGTATAGAACAGAATGTGATACTCATTGACTCTGTGTCAAAGAGGTATTCAGAGTGCGGCATCCGTATCGGCGCATTGATTACAAAGAATGAGCAGGTAAGGAAGGCCGTCATGAAGTTCTGCCAGGCAAGATTGTCTCCCCCGCTCATCGGGCAGCTGGTAGCAGAAGCATCGCTCGATGCGCCTGAAGAATACTACCGTGATGTGTATGATGAATATGTAGAGCGGCGCAAATGCCTGATTGACGGACTGAACCGCATAGAAGGAGTTTATTCACCCATTCCTATGGGCGCCTTCTATACCGTAGCAAAACTGCCTGTCGATGATGCAGAGAAGTTCTGCAGGTGGTGTCTGTCGGATTTCACATACGAAGGTTGTACCATCATGCTTGCTCCTGCTGCCGGTTTTTACACTACGCCGGGAGCCGGTATCAACCAAGTGCGTATCGCATACGTATTGAACAAGGAAGACTTGACACAGGCATTGCTGGTATTGCGCAAGGCATTGGAAGCATATCCGGGCAGGTGTGATTAGACAGATAATTGTTCCATAAGGTCGTGCCTTTATAACACCGGTCAGTATTTATGAATCTGCCCTACTTCCTTGCGTCCAGGTTATACAGATTTCAAGACAAGCAGAAAAGAGCGAGTCAACCTGCTATCCGCACTGCCATATTGGGTGTGGCTATAGGTTTGGCCATCATGCTCATCTCCATAGCTGTCGTATTTGGATTCAAGCACTCCATCAGAGACAAGATTATCGGGTTTGGCAGCCACATACAGGTGGCCAACTTCTACACACTCCAGAACAATGATCTGTACCCTATCTGCATCGACGACAGTCTGAAACGGGTTCTAAACAGCATTGAAGGTGTTACAGATGTCAACCTGTATGCCATATCACAAGGTATTCTGAAGACTGAGCAGGATTTTCTGGTCATCACATGCAAGGGAATAACCAAGGACTATGACACCTCGTTTTTGGAACAGTCACTGACCGACGGTGACCTATCGCTTGCAAAAACTGCAGGAAAACAGCCCTCACTGGTCATCTCCAGAACCATTGCAGACAAACTGTTGCTGAAAACGGGAGATACCGTATTCGCCTATTTCATTGCCAACGGACAGATACGTGTCAGGAAGTTCAGGATTTCCGGCATTTACCAGACGAACCTGGCCCAATTCGATGCTGTATTGTGCTTTACTGACATCGCAACCACCCAAAGCATCAACCAATGGGAGAAAGACCAATACAATGGCGCGGAACTGAAGACCGACAATTTGGAGCGCCTCCAACAAACGTCTGAGACCGTAGTACATACGGTCAACAGCAAAACAGACCACCAAGGCAACATATTGATTTCGCAGAATATCTATGAGACCTATCCCCAACTGTTTTCTTGGTTGGAGCTGCTTGATTTGAACGTATGGATTATCATCATACTGATGTTCTGTGTGGCATGCGTATCCATCACGTCAGGACTTCTCATTATCATCTTCGAGCACATCCGCTTCATCGGCACACTAAAGGCGTTGGGTGCCTCGAACAGCACCATCAGGCATACTTTCCTGTACTATGCCATGTTTTTCGTGCTCAAAGGCATGTTCTGGGGCAATCTTGTAGCCGTTGCCTTGCTACTGGCGCAAAAGTATTTCGGTATCATCCGTTTGGACCCTGCCACCTATTACGTCAGCTGTGTTCCTGTTGAGATTGACCTGATGGTCTTTGTCCTCATCAACGTGGCTACATGGTTGCTCAGCATTCTCGTCATGGTATTACCAAGTTATTTCTCATCAAGGGTAAGTCCTGTAAAAACGCTCAAGTATGAGTAGCAAAGAGCATTTGAACGACACAATAAATACCGTTTCCCTGCGTTTAAGAAATAGTTCATCATTAGTGATTATCAAGGGCACCCCATGAAATACAGGTTTATTCTCTCCATATTCATTCTGCTATGCCAAATACAGCTGGTGACGGCACAGCAATTTACCTTGAAGGGAACGGTCATAGATGAAGACGAACAGCCGATTGAATTTGCCACAGTGGCATGTGCCTCTCAAGCCAAGATGACAGCCACCAATCTGAAAGGAGAGTTTTCCCTCCAGTTGCAATCTGCTGACAGCGTTGCTGTTCGGTTTTCGATGATTGGTTACAATGCCAAACAACGCATCTTCAAGCGCCCCCGAGGCACTCTGCACATCAAGATTGTCCTACCGTCCATGCATGCGCTGGACGAAGTGGTGATTACCGAGAAAAGACGACAGACCACAACTACCGAAAAACTGGATATCAAAGATATTCAAGGCACACCCACCACTTCGGGCAATGCCATTGAGGAACTGATTCAGCAACAGGCCGGCGTTTCGACACATAATGAATTTTCATCGCAGTATAATGTAAGAGGTGGAAATTTTGACGAGAACTCGGTATATCTTAATAATATTGAAGTCTATCGACCTTTGCTCATCAGAAGCGGGCAACAAGAGGGATTGAGTGTCATCAACCCGGATATGGTCAACGAGGTAAGCTTCTCAGCAGGAGGTTTTGAAGCGAAATACGGAGACAAGATGTCATCAGTACTTGACATTACCTACAAGAAGCCTACACAGTTTGAAGCCGTGGCAAACGCCTCGCTGATGGGTGGCTCCGCATATATAGGATACGGGAACAAAAAATTCAGCATGAGCCATGGCATCAGGTACAAGACCAACAAGAACCTGCTGAATACACTCGAAACAACGGGAGAATACGATCCAAGATTCCTTGACTATCAGACATATATTACCTACAATCCAAACAAGAGATGGCAGTTTGAAATGATTGGCAACATTTCAGACAATCACTACAATTTCTATCCGAAGGAAAGAGAGACCTCGTTTGGAACACTCAATGACGTAAAGCAGTTCAAGGTATATTTCGACGGTCAGGAGAAAGATATTTTCAGGTCATGGTTCGGAGCTTTCAACATTACGAGAAACATCAGCAACAACACCTCAGTGTCGCTGCTTACCTCGATCTTCTATACCAAGGAAGAAGAGACTTACGACATCCAGGGACAATATTGGCTTAACGACACACAGAAAGATGTAAATCTCGGTGTGGGAACCTATCTGGAGCACGCCAGAAACTACCTGTCTGCCAATGTCAAGAACTTCAAGCTAATTCTCAAGCACAAGACAGGAAGTCACCAACTGGAAACAGCCCTCGCATACAAGATTGAGCACATAGAAGAAAAATCAAGAGAGTATGAAATGCGCGATTCCAGCGGCTATTCTATCCCACACAGTGCCGACAAGCTGAACCTCATCTATTCACTCGTGTCAAACAACACTTTGAACAGCAACCGCTTTGAAGGGTATATCCAGGACACATACAGATTCAGTACAGGTTCCGACAGGCAGACATTCTATTCGCTGAACATGGGCGTGCGTTTCAGTTATTGGGATTTCAACAAGGAAACGCTGGTGTCTCCCAGAGTATCACTGGCTATTATACCATCCTTCAATGAAGACATGACATTCAGAATAGCTACAGGCTTGTATTATCAGGCACCCTTCTACAAGGAGATCAAAGACACCATAACCGTCAACGGCAATACAGTAGCACTGCTGAACAACAAGATAAAAAGCCCACGATCAATACATTGCGTCGGTGCATTTGATTACAGGTTCAAAATCAATGACCGACCATACAAGTTTACCGCAGAGGCTTACGTAAAACTGTTCAGCAACCTGATTCCCTATAACGTGAACAACGTGAAAATTACCTATGACGCCTCTAGGGCATGCGACGGTTATACTACAGGAGTTGATTTCAAACTATATGGAGAGTTCGTACCGGGCACAGACTCATGGCTCGCCTTCTCTCTCATGAAGTCACGCCAGAAGATTGACGACAAGTGGGTGGTGACGCCTACCGACCAGAAATATGTGCTGAACCTCCATTTTACCGACTATTTCCCAGGAACAGAAAGATGGAAGATGACGCTAAGACTCACCTATGCAGACGGTCTGCCTTTTGGTGCGCCGCACAAAGGCATCGAGTTCATGGAATACAGGGCGCCGGCATACAAAAGAGCCGACATAGGCTTGAGTTACAATGCCTACAGCAGCAAGAACAAAAAGAACCTGATAAAGAATATCTGGGTAGGCATGGACTGTCTGAACTTGTTTGGCATCAATAATGTAAACTCCTATTACTGGATTACGGATGTCACTAACCAACAATATGCCGTGCCCAACTATTTCTCGGGCAGACAGCTCAACGCGAAGGTTCAAGTAAGATTATAAACATGCCTTAACAATATTTTTTACTTGTCAGCAGTATAAATCAAAGATTTATTACTACCTTTGCCAAGATGGAAATCAATGTATAACTTAAATATTTATTAACCATGAAAATCTCACATATTGAACATTTGGGAATTGCCGTGCAAAGCATCGAGAAATCACTCCCTTATTTTGAGAACGTATTAGGACTCAAGTGCTATAACGTTGAGGAGGTGGCAGACCAAAAGGTAAAGACTGCATTTCTGAAATGTGGCGAGGTAAAATTAGAGTTGTTGGAGCCTACATGCCCGGAAAGTACTATCCAGAAATGGCTTGACAAAGGCAACAAAGGCATCCACCACATCGCTTTCGCTATTGAGGATGGCGTAGCAAACGCCTTGGCGGAGTGTGACGAAAAGGGAATACGTCTGATTGACGCAGCCCCAAGAAAGGGAGCAGAAAACCTGAACATTGCATTCCTGCATCCGAAATCCACAGAAGGCATCCTGACCGAATTGTGTGAACACTAATCTGACTGAATCTTAAACATATATATCCTATTTTCAGAATATGAGCAAGCAATTTGAGAAAATAAAGAATTTGATTGCCAAGCGTGAGACAGCACGTCTTGGAGGAGGAGAGAAAGCCATCGAGAAGCAACATGCCCGTGGCAAATATACCGCCAGGGAGCGTATCAACATGTTGCTCGACCAAGGCAGTTTCGAAGAATACGATATGTTCAAGCTCCATCGCTGCCACAACTTCGGCATGGAGAAGAAACAATATCTTGGCGACGGTGTGGTAACAGGTTCAGGAACCATTGACGGTCGTCTGGTGTTTGTCTTTGCACAAGACTTCACAGTAAACGGAGGTTCTCTTTCTGAAACCATGGCACAGAAAATCTGCAAAGTCATGGACATGGCCATGAAGATGGGTGCGCCCGTAATTGGCATCAACGACTCTGGTGGTGCACGCATCCAGGAGGGTATCTGTGCATTGGCCGGTTATGGAGAAATCTTCGAGCGCAACATCCTGGCATCAGGTGTCATTCCACAAATCAGCGGTATCTTCGGTCCTTGTGCCGGTGGTGCTGTGTACTCACCTGCATTGACAGACTTTACACTGATGATGGAAAACACATCCTACATGTTCTTGACAGGCCCCAAGGTTGTAAAGACCGTTACAGGCGAGGACATCGACCAGGAGCATTTGGGAGGTGCCAGCGTACACGCCTCGAAGAGCGGTGTGACCCACTTTACGGCAAAAACCGAGGAGGAAGGCCTTGAGATGATTAAGACCCTGCTGAGCTACATCCCCAGCAACAACATGGAGGAGGCTCCCCGCAAGAAATGCGAAGACCCCATCGACCGTCTGGAAGACGCCCTCAACGAGATAATCCCCGAAAACCCCAACGAGGCATACGACATGTACAAGGTGATCGGCGCCATTACCGACAACAACGAGTTCTTTGAGGTACAGCCCAAGTTTGCCAGAAACATCATCATCGGCTTTGCCAGATTCAACGGTCAGAGCGTGGGTATCGTGGCAAACCAGCCCTCGTGCTATGCCGGCGTGCTCGACGTGAACGCCAGCCGCAAGGGAGCTCGCTTCGTGCGCTTCTGCGACGCCTTCAACATCCCCATCGTATCGCTGGTTGACGTGCCCGGATTCCTGCCCGGCACAGGCCAGGAGTACAACGCGGTGATACTGCACGGCGCCCAGCTGCTCTACGCCTACGGCGAAGCCACCGTGCCCAAGATTACCGTGACGCTGAGAAAGAGCTACGGCGGCAGCCACATCGTGATGGGCTGCAAGCAACTGCGTGCCGACCTGAACTACGCATGGCCTTCTGCCGAGATTGCCGTGATGGGCGGCTCGGGTGCCGTGGCTGTGCTGTGCGCCAAGGAAGCCAAGGAGAAGAAAGACGCCGGCGAGGATGTAAAGGCATTCCTGGCAGAGAAGGAGGAAGAGTACAACGACCTGTTTGCCACTCCCTACCAGGCAGCCAAATACGGCTATATAGACGATGTGATAGAGCCGCGCAACACCCGCTTCCGCATCTGCCGCGGACTGGCCCAGCTTGCCACCAAGCGCGAGAGCCTGCCCGCCAAGAAGCACGGCAGCATACCTATGTAAAAAAAGCAGAGCCATGAAAAAGAACGAAGTATATGCCGCCATAGCCCTTGCGCTATACGAATATGCCGGGCATAACGTACACGACAAGGAATCGGGCGTCATCACGATAGAAAACAAGTGCAGTCAGTGGAACGGCTATGCCCTATCCATGACTGCACACCCACAAAACTGAAAACAAGGAGGCTATGAAGAAGTTCAAATATACCATCAACGGCACGGCGTATGAAGTGAACGTCGAGCCGCTAAGTGCAGAACAGGTATCCGTGACCGTAAACGGCGAGACCTATGTCGTGGATATGGAGAAAGAGAAGGAACCGGAACAGGTAAAACCGGTTGTCAAACCTGTGGCAGCCCCCGCTGCCCAGCCCGCAGCACCGGCAGGCGGCAACTCCAGAATCTACAACGACAAGGTGGTCAAGGCCCCCCTGCCCGGTGTAATCATTGACGTAAAAGTCAAGGTGGGCGATGTGATTGAAAATGGTGATACGGTGGTAGTCCTGGAAGCTATGAAGATGAACAACAACCTTACCTCCGAGTGCTCGGGCACGGTGGTTGCTGTAAATGTTCAGCCTGGACATTCCGTCATGGAAGACGACATATTGGTTGAAATCCAATAAACATCAATGCCCCGGCAGAAATGGTATTTTCATCCATGCCGGGGCATTTTATATAATTTTGAATAATGTCAAAGACTCATGGCAATTTGTTTCCCTCTTTAGGAAACACCACTTTGGGCTGGAAAGTCTTGGCTTCTTCAAAATCCATCAAAGCATAAGCGATGATGATGCAAGTATCCCCCACCTGAACCTTGCGGGCTGCAGCACCATTCAGGCATATACATCCACTGCCTCTTTCCCCCTTGATGATATAGGTTTCAAATCGTTCTCCGTTATTATTATCAACAATCTGCACCTTCTCTCCCGGTATCATGCCGACTGCGTCCATCAAATCTTCATCGATGGTGATACTACCCATATAATTGAGATTTGCCTCGGTAACAGTGACACAATGCAACTTGGATTTCAACACTTCAATCATCATATCCTTCTCAGTATTTGATATGGTCAATTAAACGGACAGGTATTGAACCACAGTAAACGGTGATGCAACCAACCACATAGTCCGAGTCGTCCCATGAAGACAAACTCAGCAATGTATTTCCGTCAACAATTTCAAAATATTCAACCTGAAGCCCATCGATGGCATTGATACTGTCAACCACAAAATCATGGACTTGTGCAACTGTTTTTCCCTTGGCCAAAGCCCTGCTTTCATTCAGATACTTGAATATATTTGTCGCCAGCTTACGTTCCTGTTCTGTCAGCAGTTGGTTCCTGCTGGACAATGCAAGTCCACTCTCATCCCTAACAATCGGGCACTCTACAATATTGACAGGCAAGCAGAGATAGTTGACCATTGCCTTGATCACAGCTATCTGCTGCCAATCCTTCTCACCAAAATAAGCGTTGGTAGGCCTGACGATATAGAAAAGCCTGCTTACAACCTGACAGACACCATTGAAATGCCCCTGGCGATGAGCGCCCTCCATCACCGTTGTTACCGGGGGAAACTCAAAAAAGCGTTTGTCTTCCGTGGGATACATCTCCTCAACCGAAGGAGCGAAAACCATATCAGCCTTATACTCCTCCAATAGGGCACAGTCTGCCTCCAATGTACGAGGATAGTTCTTCAGGTCATTCTTATCGTTAAACTGTGTGGGATTGACAAAAACAGACACTACTGTAATATCATTTTCATCAACAGAACGTTTTACCAATGAGGCATGTCCCTGATGCAGAGCACCCATCGTGGGAACCAAGCCTATCTTTTTGCCTTCCTTATGATATGCAAACAACGCATTCTGAAGGTCAACAATACTCCTAAAAACCATCATTTCTTAAACACTGAAACGTCATTTTTTATTTCGGCTTGCAAAATAACAACTTTTTTACCAAATAGCATAAAATAAAGCTAAAAATATGCCTAAAATCATAGGATTTCTCCTAAAATACCTAACTAAATTCTCCATTGCCAAAAAAAAAACGTAACTTTGCATTTGAATAAACATCAAGATATGGCAAAGAAAATATTATTCATCAATCAAGAGATTTCCCCTTATGTTCCAGACACCCATCTGTCGCTTATGGGCAGGGAGTTGCCCCAAAAGATGCAGGAGATGGGACACGAGATAAGGACTTTCATGCCCAAGTGGGGAAATATCAATGAAAGACGCGGACAACTGCACGAGGTAATCAGACTGTCGGGAATGAATATCATCATCAACGACACAGACCACCCGCTGATTATCAAGGTAGCATCCATCCAGTCGTCAAGGATACAGGTATATTTCATCGACAATGAAGATTACTTTATCAAAAGACAGATGGCTACAGATGAAAGCGGTGAAGATTATCAGGACAATGGTGAAAGGGCCATTTTCTTTGCCAGAGGAGTATTGGAAACCGTCAAGAAACTAAGATGGGTACCTGATGTCATCCATTGTCAAGGATGGATGGCAGGAGTAATCCCGTTCTATGTCAAGACGGCTTATCACGATGAGCCTTCCTTTGCCAATACAAAGGTGGTCACCTCCCTATTCACCAATGAGCTTCAGAAGGATTTGGGCAACGACATGAAGAAATGCCTGGCTTTCAAAGATTCAATCGCCAAGCATCTTGAAAAATACAATGAAGTCTTTGATTTCTATGAATTAGGCAAGATGGCTATTGACTATTCTGACGGTATTATTGTTGCAAAAGAGGATGTGAATGCCACGCTGCTGGATTATACTAAAGCAGCACAAAAGCCGATGTTGCCTTATCAGGGAGAAGGTTACGCCCAAGCATATCACAATTTTTATGAAAATCTGTGATGACCAACACATGTTCAACAGCTAATGTCTATCATGAAGAATCATTTTTCTACTCTGTTGCTTGCAGTAATCGCATTTTTATGCCAAGCCTGTGATGATACGACCGACACACTGGGTCACTCCGTCACCGACATTGCGGATAAAGTGATTATTGAAGATGCTACTTATTTTGCCACTACACGTTCCATACAGATTGACTCCGTATTGTCAAGAAGTGCCTACAACTACCTTGGACAAATCAAGGACGTTGAAACAGGTACATACGTTACGGCACACTACACCACGCAATTTCATATCCTTGAAGACTTCACAGGGAATATGGATCTCCTTCTGCCGAAAGACAGCATTAAGAGCTTTGATTCCGATGGCATGGTGTGTGCGGATTCCTGTTTTGTACGCATTTATATCAATTCATTCGTTGGCGATTCATTGAATCCCATGAGACTCACAATGTATGAGTTGAAAGAACCCATTGAAGAAGGCAAGGCAAGATATACCAACTACTCGCCTGAAAACGACAAGGACAAGGGAGATCTCATCAGACATCAAGACGGCATTTGCAAGAATCGTACATACACCATTTACGATCTGAACCTGAGCGACAGTCTGAGAGGACAGTTTGCGGAAAAGAACAGTTATCCATATATTTCCATCCCTTTGAACGATGAATATACGGACAAACAGGGCAAGAAGTATAAGAACTATGGTTCGTACATCATGCAGCAGTATTACGAGCATCCCGAGTATTTCAAGAACTCCTACCAGTTTGCCCATCACGTGTGCCCTGGTTTCTACTTCAAAAGCACGGATGGTATTGGTGTGATGAGCGAGATTTATCTTACCGAACTGCATATTTACTATAGAGCCCTTCATAATGGTGAGACCGACAACGCCCAAGCCTCATTGACAGGAACAGAGGAGGTACTGCAAACTACCACGTTCATCAATGACAAGAATACTATCAGAAGTCTTTCAGAGAATCAGGACTTCACATACCTGAAAACTCCTTCCGGCATCTTCACTGAAGTGACACTGCCGGTGGAACAGATATTAAACGGACATGAGAGTGACACACTGAGTGCAGCCAAGATAGTATTTCAAAAATACAATGCCCAGGACATCGCCAACACCCTGTCTGCTCCGGAAAACGTGCTGATGGTGCCGTATGACAGTCTGTTCACCTTTTTCGAGAAGAACAAACTGCCCGACAGCCGACTGTCATTCCTTGCCTCATACAGTTCCACCTACAATACCTACACATTCAACAACATCTCTTCTCTGATCAGTGAGATGTATCACAAGAAACGTGCAGGAAACACTTCCTTGAACTGGAACAAAGTGGTTTTGGTACCTGTCAGCATTTCTAAAAGTTCATCCAGTTCTTCATCGACCAGCACTATCAACCGGGTAACGAACAATCTGTCTATCAAGAGTGCCAAACTGGTTGGAGGCGGAAACCATCCTGACAAGATAAGCATTGATGTTACTTACAATAAATTTGGACAGTAATCATGGCAGACAACTATCTGGAACGTCATCAGGAAGAATATGAATTGAAGAAAAACAACTATTTAAGAAAGAAGAAACATCTTCCCAAAATAAAGCATTGTCCTCAAAAGCCAGAGGATGATGCTTTATGATAATTTACTCAACGAATTTTAACCTACTATGAACATGCTACTCACAAGAAACCTTCTGACCGCCTTCACACTCTTCTTGGGTGTTCAGGTATCATCAGGCCAGTCTTTTGACTTTGACTTTTCCAAACCTCTGCCCTGCTATTCCGATTCTTTAGGATATGGGTATGATATCACTGAAGCACCGGCTAAAAAAGGAAATCAACCATTCTATTTTTCTGTAAAGGTTCCCGACGGAAACTATAAAGTAAGAGTGGTATTGGGTTCAAGATCAAGAAGCAGTAATACGACCGTTAGAGCGGAATCGCGCCGCTTGATGGTGGAGGATGTAAACCTCAAGAAAGGCAAGTCGGCTACTTATGAATTTGTGGTCAACAAACGCACACCCATTATCAACCAGAATCTTCAGGTAAAGATCAAGCCGAGAGAAAAAGGCACTCTGACATGGGATAACAAGCTCACGTTGGAGTTTACAGGCTCTGCTCCTGCCGTAAAATCCATACATATCGAAAAAGACGATGTATGCCCTACCATCTATCTATGCGGCAACTCAACCGTTACTGACCAAGGAAACGAACCATGGGCAAGTTGGGGACAGATGTTTCCAAGATGGTTCAATGAGAATGTGAGCATTGCAAACTACGCCGAAAGCGGACTCACTGCCGGTAGTTTCATTGCCCAAAACCGTCTGGCACAGTTATTGGCTAACATCAAGGAGGGCGATTTAGTGATATGCGAATTTGGACATAACGATGAAAAGGAGAAAGGTCCCGGCTCCGGTGCATGGTACCATTACAGCAGAAACCTGAAGATTTTCATTGACAATGTACGTGCCAAGAACGCATCCATCATCTTCTGCACCCCTACACAACGTAGGAATTTTGACAAAGAGAAAAAAACTATCATCGACACCCACGGTGATTTTCCCGCAGCCATGAAAACGGTAGCACAACGGGAGAATGTACCGGTGATTGACCTGCACCAGATGACCAAAGTGTTCTTTGAAACACTTGGTTTTGAAAACAGCAAACGTGCATTGGTGCATTATCCTGCCAACACATTCAAAGGACAAGAGAAAGAGCTGGCAGATAACACTCACTTTAACCCCTATGGAGCATACGAAGTTGCCAAAATGGTTGTACAGGGGATGAAGGATCTGAATATACCCGTCATCCAAAATCTTAGAAGCGACTTCACGAATTTCAATCCGGCATATCCAGACAGTTACCAGTCATTCATCTGGCATCCGGCTGGCATGTGCGATTTGGTAAAACCTGACGGCAACTGATATTCATTTATTAACTACACAATAATTGTATCATGATAAAACAACTATTATTGGGGATTGTTCTTCCCATGACATATTGCCCCGCCCAGGCACAGACTAACAGCAACAGCATCAAACCATCATGGCCCGTTGCAACCAACGATGCAAAGCCCGGTACACGATGGTGGTGGATGGGTTCTGCAGTTGATAAGGAAAATCTGAAATGGAACATCAACCAGTATGCCCAAGCTGGCATCGGCACCCTGGAAATAACTCCGATATACGGTGTACAAGGCAATGAAAAGAATGAACTTCCATTCTTGTCAAGCCAATGGATGGAAGCATACAACCAGACTGTGGGATTTGGAAAGGACAATCAAGTGAGTATTGATTTGAATTGTGGTACAGGTTGGCCGTTCGGTGGTCCTGACATCTCCATTACAGATGCAGCCGCAAAACTTACTTGCGTAGATACCACCATCACCGGCAAGGACCTGCAAAAGGGTGTTGATATCAGTGTTGCAGATAAAAAAGAAAAAGAATATGCGATACTGCAAAAAGTGATGCTGTTTTCTGAAGACGGCAAAGCAAAAGACATCACCAACCAGTCAGACAGCCAGTATATTGTAAAGTGGAAGGAAGCAAAAAAGAAAAGCTCCTATCGGATGGTTGCCATCTATTGCTCACGTACCAGACAGAAAGTAAAACGTGCAGCACCGGGAGGAGAAGGTTATGTTCTCGACCACTTTGACAAAGCTGCCGTTGCACGGTACCTTGGCAAATTTGACAAAGCCTTCAAGATGAATACAGCCGTATTTCCACAATCATTCTTCAACGACTCCTACGAGGTCTATAAAGCCAACTGGACCCCTACTCTATTGCAGGAATTTGAAAAAAGAAGAGGGTACCGACTTGAAGAACGCATACTGGAACTGTTGGGCGAAAAAGAGGATCCGAACAACCAAGTACTGAGCGACTACCGGGAGACGCTTTCAGAACTGTTGCTTGAAAACTTTACCCAACAGTGGACAGACTGGGCCCACCAGCATGGTTCTACCACAAGGAACCAGGCTCATGGTTCTCCTGCCAATCTGATTGATATCTATGCAGCCGTTGATATTCCCGAAATAGAAGGTTTCGGATTGTCCGAATTTGGTATCAAGGGACTGCGCAGGGATTCCGGATTCACAAGAAAGAACGACAGTGATGTGTCCATGTTGAAATACGCTTCATCTGCTGCCCATATCTGTGGAAAAAGGCTCACGAGCAGCGAAACCTTCACTTGGCTCACCGAACACTTCAGGACATCCCTGTCACAGTGCAAACCCGATCTGGATCTGATGTTCACATGCGGTGTCAACCATGTGTTTTTCCACGGTACAACCTATTCTCCCAAGAACGAGGAATGGCCAGGCTGGAAATTCTATGCCTCCGTTGACATGAGCCCCACCAACAGTATCTGGAGAGATGCCCCCTATCTGATGAAATACATAGAAAGATGCCAGAGTTTTCTGCAATACGGACAGCCGGACAACGACTTCCTCGTATTGCTCCCCGTACGTGACATGTGGTCCAAACGAAACGGAAAAGGCGAAAACTCCCTGCTGATGCAGTTCGACATCCATTCAATGAGCAAAAAGGCACCGGAATTTATCAAGAGTATTCTGACCATTGATTCTTTGGGATTCGATTGTGACTATATTAGCGAAAAGTATCTCCTATCCACCACGTTTACAGACGGTATGCTGCAAACAACAGGTGGTACCAAATACAAGGCACTGATCATACCCGGTTCAGGAAAAATGTCCGAAGCTGCCAGACACCATCTTGACAGACTGGCAAAGCAAGGTGCAAAAATCATATACGGTATAGACAATGACAAGATGCTCAGCATCACCCGGCCAGAGGAAATCAGACAGAATACCGGCATTAGAATCATACGTCGCTCCAATGAATATGGACACCACTATTTCATGGTTAACCTTTCTCCAAAAGATGTGTCAAGACATTTTAAACTGTCGGTTCCATGCAAGGACGCCTGTTGGTTCAATCCTTTGAACGGCAAAATCAACAAAGCAGAGGTAAGCTCCGACGGCATCAGTGTGGATTTAAAAAGTGGCGAGTCTATGATACTCCAAACATACGACACTGAGAACGTGACTGCTGGTTTACCTTATCTGACTGCGTATGATGGTGCAGAAAAGAAACTTGCCTCTCCGTGGCATCTTTCATTCACCGACTGCACCCCTAAAGTGAACGGCACATTCACTTTGGACAGTCTGCAGACATGGGAAACGCTCAAAGACGACTCCATTGGCTTGACCATGGGCACAGGTGTATATTCTACCACCATCACGCTGACAGCAGCAGAAGCGAGCAAGAACTGGCTCATTGACTTGGGTGACGTGAGGGAGAGTGCAAGGGTATATGTCAACGATTCACTGGTGGGATGTGCATGGTCAGTACCCTACTCCTTGGAATGCCCCAAAGGCTATTGGAAAAAAGGCAACAACAGCTTCAGAATAGAAGTGACCAACCTGCCTGCCAACAGAATTGCCCATTTGGACAGACAACAAATCCCATGGAGGAAATTCAAGGATACAAACATCGTGAATATCCACTACAAGAGAGACAACTATGCAGGATGGGCTCCCGTTAAGAGCGGTCTGAACTCTCAAATCAGACTGATACAAGAGTAGTCTCGATATGGTAATCCGGGCATTGTTCAAAGCATGAACAGGTCTCGGATTACCATATCGCTTATAACCAAAGCCTTTCTGGTGAGTCTCAGCATCCCGTCATGGAGTTCCAGATGACGACTTTGTAAGTATTTGGATGCCTGTTCGGTACAGTATGAAACAAACGGCTCCCCAAACTCAGAATCGAGCATCTGCATACTTAACCCTTTCACGGTACGTAGTCTCAACATCACCATCTCATTATACCTGTCCTTCTTTGTCAACGGTTCCGTATCAAAGAACAACCTATTTCCCTGACTTAAAGCCTCCATATAAGAGTGAAGGTTATCCACATTCCACTGCCTGCTTTCGATATTGTAGGAATGTGCGGCGGCCCCTATCCCGATATAAGGTACACCCTCCCAGTAACTGCTGTTATGGCGTGACCGGTAACGCTCTTTTGAAAAATTGCTGATCTCATATTGCAGAAAGCCGCTCGCCTCCAATCGGTCTTTCAACTGATAGTACATCTGGGCACACACAGCATCACCTAATTCACTTACCTTATTTTGCTGCAACATTTTCCACAGCAAAGTATCTTCCTCATAATGAAGCATGTAAGCTGACACATGCTTGACAGGAAAGCGCAATAGAGTTAGGATGTCCGTATCCCACTCATGCATCGTCTGATTGGGAAAGCCATACATCAAATCAACACTTAGATTGTCGATACCTCCATTCAGTATAGTGTCTATAGCTTTCTGTGCAGTCAGCGCAGAGTGTCGTCTGTTCAGGAACCTTAGCCGTTTGTCATCAAACGTCTGCACGCCCATGCTTATCCTATTCACTCCCATCGCCTTCAATGCGTCAACAAAGTCCTTTGAGATATCCTCCGGATTACACTCAACAGTAAATTCCTTTACCAAGCCACTCTCTCCCACACTATCGCTGACGTGATGGCAATATGAATGTATGGCTGTTATCAGTTTTTCCAAATGATGAATACCCAGAATACTGGGTGTTCCGCCACCTATATATACAGTCTCAATAGGTTCCAGATGATTGCAAAGATAATCTTTTCTGAGTTCCAGCTCAGTATATAAGGCATCCAGATAGCTCGATGCCATATCAAGCATGGTGGTAGAGTAAAAACCGCAGTAAACACAGCGTGTTTTACAAAAAGGAATATGTACGTATAATCCGGCCATAGGGTAAAAGCGACGCAAAAATACTAATTTTATTTAACTGAAGATTAAATTTACCTCTTGTTTTTTGCTTATTCGTTGTTTTTACTTAACTTAGAGGCCGAATAAAATATTACAAACCTAAAACTATATTAACACATGAGAGTATATCAGACAAACGAAATCAAAAACATCGCGTTGCTTGGCAGTGCGGGTAGTGGCAAGACCACTCTTGCCGAGTCTATGCTTTACGAAGCCGGCATCATCAAACGCCGTGGTTCTATAGAAGCAAAAAACACCGTCAGCGATTACTTTCCCGTGGAACAGGAATACGGATATTCTGTATTTTCCACGGTTTTTCATGTAGAATGGAACAACAAGAAACTGAATATTATCGACTGCCCGGGCAGTGACGATTTTGTGGGCGGTGCCATCACGGCACTGAACGTGACCGACCAGGCTGTCATCCTCATCAACGGTCAGTATGGTCCTGAAGTGGGAACACAGAACAACTTCCGTTATACCGAGAAACTCAAAAAACCAGTAATCTTCTTGGTAAACCAGTTGGACTCTGACAAATGCGATTTTGACAATATCATTTCGAGTATGAATGATATCTACGGTTCAAAATGTGTTCAGATTCAATATCCCATACAGACCGGTACCGGTTTCAACTCTATCATCGACGTGCTGCTCATGAAGAAATATTCATGGAAGCCTGAAGGTGGTGCGCCCATCATCGAAGAGATTCCTGAAGAAGAAAAGGAAAAAGCACTTGAACTCCACAAGAAACTGGTAGAGGCTGCTGCTGAGAACGATGAGACCCTGATGGAGAAATTCTTTGAAGAGGAAAGTCTCACTGAAGACGAGTTGCGTGAAGGCATCAGAAAAGGATTGGTTACACGTTCCATTTTCCCCGTATTCTGTGTATGCGCCGGCAAAGACATGGGTGTGCGCCGTCTGATGGAATTCCTGGGAAATGTGGTGCCCTTCGTGAGCGACATGCCCAAGATACGCAATACCAGAGGAGAAGAGGTGGCAGCAGTAAACGACGCACCCACCAGTCTATATTTCTTCAAGACCGGTGTTGAACCGCATATTGGAGAAGTGAGTTATTTCAAGGTGATGAGCGGTACTGTGAAGACCGGTATGGATTTGGTCAACGTGGACAGAGGTTCCCGTGAACGTATTGCACAGCTGTATGCCTGTGCAGGTGCCAACCGCCTGCCCGTGGACGAACTGCAGGCTGGCGATATCGGATGCACCGTAAAACTGAAAGATGTGAAGACCGGCAATGCGCTCAACGAAAAAGATTGCGACCATAGATACGACTTCATCAAATATCCCAACTCAAAATATTCAAGGGCTATCAAGGCTGTGAACGAGGCTGAGACAGAGAAACTGATGTCGGCACTCACAAAGATGCGTCAGGAAGACCCGACATGGGTGGTAGAACAGTCCAAGGAACTGCGTCAGACCATCGTACACGGACAAGGAGAATTCCACCTGCGCACCCTCAAGTGGCGTCTCGAAAACAACGAGAAGATACAGGTTAATTTCGAAGAGCCAAAGATTCCCTATCGTGAGACCATTACCAAGTCGGCACGTGCAGAATACCGCCACAAGAAGCAGTCGGGCGGTGCCGGACAGTTTGGTGAAGTGCACCTCATTGTAGAGCAGTATGCAGAGGGAATGCCTGAGCCTACAGTGTTTAAGTTTGGAGGCCAGGAATACCGTATCAACGTGAAGGGTCGTGAAGAGATTGACCTGGAATGGGGAGGAAAACTTGTCTTCATCAACTCTGTAGTTGGAGGTGCCATCGACGCACGCTTCATGCCTGCCATCCTCAAGGGTATCATGGAGCGCATGGAGAGAGGTCCGCTGACAGGCAGCTACGCCCGTGATGTACGTGTCATTGTATATGACGGCAAGATGCACCCGGTAGATTCCAACGAGCTCTCCTTCATGCTGGCAGCAAGAAATGCGTTTGCAGCTGCCTTCCGCGATGCAGGACCAAAGATTCTCGAACCTATCTATGATCTTGAAGTATATGTTCCTGCAGACTACATGGGCGATGTAATGAGCGATCTTCAGGGACGCAGGGCACTGATTATGGGTATGGATTCTGAGGCAGGTTACCAGAAGCTGCAGGCCAAGATACCATTGAAGGAATTGGCAAACTACAGCATCGCCCTCAGTTCGCTGACCGGCGGCCGTGCATCATTCACCACCAAGTTTGCAAGCTATGAACTGGTGCCCAACGATATCCAGCAACAGCTTATCAAAGAGCACGAAGAAGAAAACGAAGAATAGTATATATGAAATTCATTGGGGATTGTGGATGGTTCAGAAGCAACAATCTGCAATCCCCATTTTTTTAAATAGGGATTATGTTTACAGATCTTTCAGCATGGTATGAATCATTGCCGTTCATCCTCCAAATGTACTGGGCATGTGCAGCAATAGGCTCTGTCATTTTTATCATCCAGTTGGCTCTGACCCTGATAGGGATGGACTCAGGAGATGTGGAAGTGGATTTTGATGGTGCCGACACTATGGACTATGGAGATGGTTTGTCTCTGTTTTCCGTAAGGGCGTTCATCAATTTTCTGATTGGTTTTGGCTTTGCAGGCATTTGTTTTTACAACATCATTTCCAACACCCTCCTGCTGCTTGTTGTTTCTATCGCCGTGGGAACACTGCTGGCATGGTCGATACTCTTGTTGTGGAACAAAATCAAGGGATTGGAAAAAAAGGAGAACTACAGCATCCGTGATAGTGTTGGCATCACAGCCTCCGTGTATCTTCGCATACCTGCCAACAGACAGGCAAGCGGCAAGGTGCAGGTAAGCTTGGGCGGTTCCGTCCGCGAGTTTTCCGCGGTCACCGACGGCGACGCACTGCCTACAGGCACCATGGTCAAGATTGTAGAAGTCATTAACAGCGAAACAGTATTGGTTGAATAATTATAAATTATTACGGATATGACAGATGTAATGTATTTTATTGTGATTCCATGTATTGTAGTGGTAGTGGGATCCGTTTGGGCATTGATCAACAGGTATAGAAGATGCCCCTCAGACAAGATTTTGGTAATTTATGGAGGCAAGAAGAGCAAATCTTCTGCCAAGTGCGTACATGGCGGTGGTGCTTTCGTATGGCCCATCATTGAGGACTATCAGTATTTGAGCCTTACTCCCATTTCTATTGATGCCAACCTGACCAACGCACTTTCAAAACAGAACATTCGTGTTGACGTACCCTGTAGGTTTACTGTCGGCGTATCCACAGAACCTGACAGTATGACGGCAGCGGCAGAACGTCTGTTGGGACTTACTGCAGCGCAAATACAGGAGTTGGCACGCGATATTCTTTTCGGTCAGCTCCGTTTGGTTATAGCCACGATGAGCATCGAGGAACTGAACTCCGACCGCGACAAGTTCCTGGAAAGCATCTCTACCAACGTGGAAGTGGAACTGAAGAAAATCGGTCTGCGCCTGATCAACGTCAACGTGACTGACATCAAGGACGAATCGGGCTATATCGAGGCTTTGGGTAGAGAGGCTGCCGCAAAGGCCATCAACGAGGCAAAAGTAAGAGTGGCAGAACAAGACAAAGTTGGAGAGATCGGAAAGGCAGAGGCTGACAGAGAGACCCGTATCAGAACAGCTGAAGCCAACGCTGAAGCCGTCAAGGGAGAAAACGAGGCAAAGGTGGCTATTGCCAATTCCGAAGCCTATCGTAGAGAAAGAGAGGCTGAAGCACAGCGCAAGGCCATCGCCTCTGAAAAGGTACAGGAAGCCAAGGCTATGGAAGAGGCGTATGCTGCCCAGAAAATTGCGGAAGAGGCACGTGCCGAACGCGAGCGCAGTACACAGACAGCCAACGTTCTGGTGCCTCAGGAGATAGAAAAGAAACGTCGTATCATTGAGGCTGAAGCTGAGGCTGAGAAAATCAGGGTCAATGCCAAGGGTGATGCAGACGCCATTTTTGCAAAGATGGAAGCTGAGGCCAAAGGTCTTTACGAAGTACTCACCAAACAGGCATCCGGTTATCGTGAGATGGTGGTCGCTGCCGGAGGTGATGCTACCAAGGCCTACATGCTCTTGTTGCTGGAGAAACTCCCCGAACTGGTCAAGACCCAAGTGGAGGCTGTCAAGGGTATCAATATCGATCATGTCACCGTATGGGACAATGGAAACAGTGCCGACGGCAAAGGTTCAACAGCCAATTTCGTTTCCGGACTGATGAAATCCGTTCCTCCCCTCAATGAACTGTTTGACATGGCAGGACTTAATTTACCCGAGTATCTGGCAAAACAGAAAAACGAACCTGCTCCATCCGCTCCTTCTGCAGAAGAAGAAGAAGAAGCCTGACACACCCTCTTGATTTTGGAATAAGTTCAGAATGATACATATATCAGACAATTTCCCCAATTTATCAGAAACACAGACAAAACAGTTTGAAATGCTGTATGACCTATATCATGAATGGAATGAGAAGATCAATGTGATTTCCAGAAAAGATATAGACAATGTGTATGAGCATCATGTGCTGCATTCTCTTGCCATAGCAAAAATGCTCTGGTTTGCCGACGGTTCAAAGATACTTGACCTTGGAACAGGAGGGGGATTTCCCGGCATTCCGCTTGCCATCCTGTTCCCTCAGTGCCAGTTCAAGATGATTGACGGCACCGCAAAAAAGATCAAGGTAGTGACAGAAGTTGCCAATGCCATCGGACTGAAGAACTGCACGGCCCAGCATATTAGAGGGGAAGAAGAAAAGGGACTCTACGACTTCGTGGTGAGCAGGGCTGTGATGCCCTTGAAAGACCTAGTGAACCTGACCAGGAAAAACGTTTCACGTAAGCAGAGAAACACACTGAAAAACGGTATTATCTGCCTGAAAGGAGGCGATCTGGACGATGAGTTGAACTGCGTAAACGGAGCTGTCACAAAGGTAGAAATAGCAGACTTCTTCAAATATGAATGGTTTGAGAAGAAATATGTCATCTATCTGCCTATAGGCTGACCGGCGGTACAATAACCTACAAAAAAAAGTTCTGAGATAACACTCAGAACTCTTTTTGTTTTCTTGCGGTGCGTACGGGACTCGAACCCGTGACCTCCTGCGTGACAGGCAGGCATTCTAACCAACTGAACTAACGCACCTGTTGCCTTTCTTAAAGCGAGTGCAAAGGTATTGCTTTTTTTTGTAATTACAAAATATAATAGCACTTTTCTTACCTATATACGTAGCAAACTCCCTGTTTTTTCAGCTTAACACCTTTAACTTGGCAAATTTGAGCAATAATACTTTTTCTCCACAGTTGTCAAACACCACATGAGCTTTCGTGTTTTCACCACTTCCTTCCACGCTTGTCACCTGTCCCATACCAAAGCGCGGATGCTCTACCCGGCTACCAACGGCAATTCCTCCGCCCATGGGAGACACAGTAGCTGCTGTGGAGACTTTGGAAGGAGCATAAGTTCTGGAGGAAATGGGTTTGACATTGCCAGAAAACATACCCGACAAGCGGGGACGTTGACTTGGAGCAGGCCTGCTGCCGGTGCATACCTGGGAGGAAAGATCCAGCTCCTTGATAAATCGCGAAGGAGCATTGAATTCCAACTGTCCGTATCTGAATCTGTTTTGCGCACTGGTTATCACACATCTTTTCTCTGCACGGGTGATAGCTACATAGAACAGGCGGCGCTCTTCTTCCAATGCTCTGGGTGAATCAGAAGACTGTAGCGAAGGAAAGATGTTTTCCTCTAAGCCTACTATATACACCAACGGGAATTCCAGTCCCTTGGCACCGTGGATAGTCATCAGCTTTATCAAGTGCTCATCATCCTTGGCAGACATTTCTTCCACGTCAGTAAGCAAGGATATTTCCTGCAGAAAGAAGCCTAAGGTAGCCTCATGCTCGTTGCCCTCTTCGCGCTTGTTGACCACAAACTCCTGGGTACTTGTCAGAAACTCTTCGATGATTTCCTGACGTGCCAAGTCTTCCGCATCGTTGCCTGCATATATTTCCGCGCCCATTCCACTTTGCTTCAGCACGTTTTTCGTGAGCTCAAACACATCGGTATCACTTGCCTCAGAAACAAAACCGTCAATCATGGCCTTGAACGCAAGTACCTTGTCCAGTGTTTTTCCGGAGATAGCCGACAGGTAAGTACCAGGGGTCTCCAAACAATCCCAGATACTTATTCCTGCTGAAAGGGAAGCGGCAGAGAGTTTTTCTACCGTGGTGCTACCTATGCCTCGTGTGGGATAGTTGATGACCCTTCTCAATGACTCCTCGTCCCGGGGATTGGCGACAAGGCGGAGGTATGCCACAACATCCTTGATTTCCTTTCTCTGGTAAAAGCTCAAACCTCCACAGATGCGATACGGAATATTCTCTTTCCTCAAAGCCTCCTCAATGCTGCGGCTTTGCGCATTCGTTCTGTACAGGATGGCAATATCATCTACCTTGAAACAGCCGCTGCTACATTGCTTCATGATATCCTTGCAAACGATGGCAGCCTCTTCCTTGTCGCTGTAAGCCTGCTTATAGACAATGGGAGAACCCACTTCGTTCTCACTGTACGTGGTCTTCGGAATCTGGAAAGAGTTATGACTGATCAGCCGGTCTGCTGCCGAGACGATGGACTGGGTGGAACGGTAGTTACGCTCCAGTTTGAATATTTTTGCCTCGGGATAGGTGTTCGTGAAGTTGAGGATATTGTCAATATTGGCTCCCCGGAAACTGTAGATGCTCTGGGCATCATCACCCACGGCACAGATATTCTGACGGTCTTTGGTGAGTTGTAGCAGGATGGCCTGTTGCACTCTGTTGGTGTCCTGATACTCATCTACAAGGATATGAGTGAAACGCGTAGCGTATTTCTGTCTTGTTTCTTCATGGGTGGCAAACAGCCGATAGGTAAGCAAAAGCAGGTCGTCAAAGTCCATGGCGTTGGAGAGAAGACAGCGCTGGCTGTATTGCTTGTAGATATTGGCTATCTCGTCCTGATGATGCGCCGCATCTACCTTACGCACACTGGGGTTCTGCTCGTAGGTACGGGCATCCATAAGGTGGTTCTTCGCCATACTGATGCGGTCGGCCACATTTGACGCCTTGTATTTCTTGTCGTCCAATCCCATCTCCTTGATAATACGCTTCACAAGTGCTCGTGAATCGTTCTGGTCGTAGATGGTAAACCGGGAGGTATAGCCAAGCAGAGCGGCTTCGGCTCTCAGTATATGGGAAAAGATGGAATGGAAGGTGCCCATATTGAGATAATGTACCTGCTCTTTACCCACCAGGCGGGCGATGCGCTCCTTCATCTCGGTTGCCGCCTTGTTGGTAAAGGTAAGGGCAAGGATATTCCACGGCTGGACATCCTGAGTCAGCAGATAGGCAATCTTATGGGTAAGCACCCTCGTCTTTCCCGAACCGGCACCCGCTATCACCAGCTGGGGTCCCTGGTTGTACTCCACAGCTTTGCGCTGCACCTCTGATAACGACTCTAAAATCTCTGTCATTGCTTGTAATAGTATCTCCAGTAACTGTCTTTGAATTGTTTGTATAGAACCAGCCGTCGATGATTGCCTGCAGGGGTTGAGCGCATCAATTGCATAAAGTCTTGATAGTCGGTCTCTACCGTACTGTTACGGTATGGGAAAACAGAACCGGAGGTAAGGTGATTGTACAAGACAAGTGCCTCCTGATAATGACGGGGAAGCGATGATTCATTCATGCCGCAGGATTTCAAAGTTTGTGCAAACGCACTGAGATTACGGTCCACAAGATGGGCACACAACAGGTAATGGTATGCAGCCGGTTTAGCCTTCCCACTTTTTATCAGTGCTTCGAGATAAGCGTAGAAGTCCATCGTTTCTGCAGGAAAGGCACCTAAATGGCGGAATATGTTTTCAGTGGAATAAAACAAGCAGTGGGTGGAATGTTGTACGGGCAGCAGATCTGCTCCTTTGCAGTTGACGGGATAGGAAAACAGTCGTTCGCCCAACTGGTTTTCTTTTGACAAGGCATAAGCCCTTAGCATGGTAAGATGGGCATCGGTATGCTGCGATTTCTTCCCTATCTCCGTTGCATTTTCCCAATGACCGGATTCCAGTTGTTTTTCCACCTCCACCCTATAGTGGTATGCAATACTGCTGTCTGATGCCAGGAACAGCATGAAGAAACACAGTATCAGAATCCAGTAATTACCCAATGCCTCCACTGAGCACAGCGAACCGAACAACGAGGCAGATGGAGTATGACTGATGATAGCCGATTTCTTCAGGATGCCCACAAGGACACACCACAGCACGAAGATCAGGGGTGTGGAATACAGACAATAGCTATACCAACCGGAACCTTCGTTAGGATGATACCCCGTCAGAATGAACAGTAGCAGGAACGAAGGTACATAAGCGACGGCATTCCATACGGGCGGCAACATGCAGATTCTGCAAATCCAATGCTGCATTATAAGAAGTACCGAGGTGATAACGATGGCTCCAATCAAAGAGTCATAGTGCGTTACCCCGCCACTCAGACAATGCTGTGCTGCGGTCAGGGAACCGTCTTGAAAGAAATAGAGGTATATGAATGTGAGTGAATAAAAAATCATGGCACACACCACAGTAACGATGGTGGTGCCATGATTATTGCTTGTATTATTACGCATGTGTCAATTCTTCTTCAGTACCATTGCTGTACGTGCGGGCAGATAGAGCTTGAGCCACTCTTTCTGGTCTTGCACATACAAGGGGTCAAAGTTGGTGAAGTGCGTGATGGAATCATCTGCAAAACCGTTTCCGCCAAAGGCGGTGGCATCGGTGTTGAGTATCACGTCATAAGAGCCGCTGGGCACCAGGAAGCCATAGTCGGTGAACGACTGTGAAGGATTGAAATTGAACACGAAGAGCAAGTCGCCCCTGCTGAAGGCAAGTACCTGGTCACCGTCATGGTGCCAACGCTCTTCTACGGGTGATTTGACAAAGTTCTTTTCTGACTTCAGGGTCTTGATCATCGCCTTGTCAAAGTCGCCCAGATAGTGATAGTCCAACTCCTGGTTGTCCACCAGGTTCCACTGTCTGCGTGCATACTTGTAGCTCCAGCCGTTGCCCTCGCGCGGGAAATCAATCCATTCGGGATGACCGAACTCATTGCCCATGAAATTGAGGTAACCGCCGTTGATGGCTGCGGCAGTAACCAGGCGTATCATCTTGTGCAGTGCAATGCCTCGTGTCACCACGCCGTTCTCGTCACCCTTCTTGAAATGCCAGTACATATCAGCATCAATGAGACGGAAGATAATGGTCTTGTCGCCCACCAATGCCTGGTCGTGGCTCTCGCAATAAGAGATGGTCTTTTCATCGGGACGCCTGTTCTTCACCTCCCAGAAGATGGAACTGGGTTTCCAGTCCTCGTCTCTCTTCTCCTTGATGGTCTTTATCCAGTAGTCGGGTATGTTCATCGCCATCCTGTAGTCAAAGCCGTATCCTCCGTCCTCGAACTTGGCAGCCAGTCCCGGCATACCGCTCACCTCTTCGGCGATGGTGATGGCATCGGGATTCACCTCATGGATGAGTTTGTTGGCAAGTGTAAGGTAGCAGATGGCATTGTCGTCCTGATGGCCGTTGAAGTAATCATTATAGTTGCAGAACGCCTCACCCAGACCGTGACTGTAGTAGAGCATCGAGGTAACACCGTCGAAGCGGAATCCGTCGAAATGGTATTCCTCCATCCAGTAACGGCAATTGGACAGCAGGAAGTGGATCACCTCATCTTTTCCGTAGTCGAAGCACAAGCTGTCCCATGCGGGATGTTCGTGCCTGTCGCCGGGATAGAAGAACTGGTTGACATCTCCTGCCAGGTTGCCCAGACCTTCAATCTCGTTCTTGACTGCATGCGAGTGCACTATATCCATGATGACGGCAATACCGCTCTGGTGTGCCGCATCTATCAGCTCCTTGAGTTCATCGGGAGTACCGAAACGGCTGGACGGAGCGAAGAAAGAACTGACATGGTAGCCGAACGAGCCATAATAGGGATGCTCCTGTATGGCCATTACCTGAATGCAGTTATAACCGTCTGCCACCACACGGGGCAGCACCACATCCTTGAACTCCTTGTAGGTTCCTACCCTTTCGGCATCCTGTCCCATACCTACATGGCACTCGTATATCAGCAGCGGCGACTTACTGGCCTTGAACTTGTTCTTCTTGAACTCATAGGGAGTCTTGGGGTTCCATACCTGTGCAGAGAAGATTTTGGTTTCATCGTCTTGCACCACTCTACGGCACCATGCGGGGATACGCTCTCCCTCTCCCCCATTCCACTTCACCTTCATCTTGTAAAGGTCCAAGTGTTTCACTGCCTTCTCACTCAACTTTATCTCCCAGTTGCCGGTGCCTTCAATGCGCTTCAGTTTATATTTTTCGTTCTCCTGCCAGTCGTTGAAGTCACCTATCAGATAGATTTCGGTGGCATTAGGCGCCCACTCTCTGAACACCCATCCGCGCGCCATCTTGTGCAAGCCATAGTACAGATGTCCGCTGGCAAATTCGGTTAATGACTTCTTGCCGTTGCGTGTGAGCTGGTTGATTTTCCACACGGCATGTTCATGTCTGCCCTTTATGGCATCCTCGAAAGGTTCCAGCCAAGGGTCGTTCTTGACCAAGCCTATATGCTTTATTTTGGGAGCTTTCATAACTTCAGTTTTAAAGCGGGTTCTTATAGATTATCTACTTTGGATAAACAAGGTTTGTCTCAAGAAAAAACTATACATGCTTTATCTTGAAGATAGCCTTCTTGATGGCAGGAGCCGAGGAAATGCAGGGAGCATGACCGTCTTGCGGGAAGAAGATGGCAAACATTCCGGGCTGGCAGGTCACATAACTGTCGGCTGCTACACCGGGATATTTGGTGATGTCCTTCTCTTCATTATATGCCACATCGGGCAGGCGGCACAACGGAGTGTAGCCGTAGGTCTCTTCCACATCCAGAGGAATCTGTATGTCCACCATCTTGACATGGGTTTCCATTACTGCTTCATCGGGAGTACGCGAAGTGGCGGTGGTGATGTTCACAAACAGGTCACTGCCGTTTATCGTATGCTTGCCGGGTTCCAATGTGTTGAGATCGTTCTTTTGGATAAACTCACTCACCTCCTTGAACAGGGGATTCAGACTGATATACTTTTCCAGATTGTTTAATGTGTCAATTACCATAATATTACATTTTAGAAGTTAATAAATTATTTGATTTTTCGTCCTCTTCGGTAAGTCCCTTGGGCAATGATACTGCCATTGCGGTCTTTTTCGATATAATTTCCGTCACGCTGGTTGTCCAGGTATGAACCTTCAAACCGCAGACCGTTTTTGTCTTCTTCGATAGCGGCTCCGTTACGTTTGTCGTTCACGTACGTACCCTTGAATTTCGCGCCGTCAGCATAGTGTATGATGCACTGTCCGTTCAGTTGGCCGTTTTTCCAGGTACCCTCATATACATCGCCGTTCTTCAGCACCAGTTTTCCGCTGCCATCCATTTTGTCGGCAAGCCACTGTCCTGTATAGGTATCGCCATTCTTCCAGACAAAAGTACCGTTGCCGTGTTTGTCGCCTTTCAGGAACTGACCTGTATAGCGAGCTCCGTTGGCGAAGCGGAAGATACCGTTTCCGGTACGTTCTCCCTGTGCATAGGCGCCCTCATATACATCACCGTTCTTGAACTTATATACACCCTTGCCGTTCTGGATGTCATTCTTCCACTGACCGGTATATACGTCGCCGTCAGCATAAAAGAAGGTGCCTGTGCCGCTTCGCAGGTTCTGCGCCCACTGTCCGTCGTATTTGGAACCGTCGCCCCAGTCAAACACTCCTTTTCCGTGTTTCTTGTCGTCCTGCCACTCGCCTTTATAGAAAGCGCCGCCGGCAAAGGTATAGGTGCCCTTGCCGTTGCGTTTGTCCTGCTTCCACTCGCCGTCGTACTTGTCGCCGTTATAGTAGTACATCACTCCATGACCATGCTGATAGTCGCGGAACCAAAGCCCGTCATACTTATTATTATTGGCAAAGTAAAAGATACCCTTGCCATGCTGCTGTCCCTGAAACCACTGGCCTTCGTATTTCTCGCCGTCACTGAATATGTATATACCATATCCCTGACGGTTACCCTTCACATACTCTCCCTCATACAGGTCGCCGTTCTTGTATGTGGTCTTTCCTTTTCCGTGTGGCTTTCCGGCAGCCATCTCTCCTTTATACTCTCCTTTATCCTTTGTCACGCATGTGCCCAACACTATCTTCTGGGCACCCGCAGGAAACAAGGAACAGCAAAGGAATGTAAATAAAATGCCAATATATTTCAAAACTATTCTCTTTTTTTGCAAAACAATGATTACTCTCGCCAAAATTAGCAAAAAAACCACAGCCTGCAAAATTATCAAAAGCATTTCTGCCAATTTTGCATCAGATTAGTGATTTGCCATTGTCTTTGGGACCATGACCTTGTCAGAGATGCCTGTCGTAGTTATTCCTCAATACCCTATCCTTGCGGCAGTACTCCAGCGTGAGTACTCTGGTACTCTTACTAAAGTACTGCAGTATGCTTAGGCAAAGTACTGCTAAACAGATTTAGTATCTCTAACTGTTTGAACAATAGTCCGTTAAAAATTCGCCAATCCTAAGCGGCTCTGGCAGTAAATAAAATGAGTTCTTT
>CALZXH010000006.1 GCA_945830055.1 uncultured Prevotella sp. | reverse complement strand
GTACTACTACTCTGTTATGTAAATCTTTCAAAGAACTCTTTCTCGTTCGCTCACCAGCAATACTTGATTGCCGAAAGCGGATGCAAAGGTACGACTATTTTTTGAACTACCAAACTTTTTCGAAAATAAATTCGCTATTTTTCCTTCATTTTTTATTATCAATGATTCATATCAATTCCAGATTGTCTATACATTATATTTAATATAAGCATCTCTCATTCTATTACAAATATCTGATTTGTCCGTCATCCACCCTACAGTTTTCCTTCTCCACGATAGGAATAGTAACCGCCATCGGTAATGACAAGATGATCCAGAAAATGTATGCGCATCATTTTGGCAGCATCCCTTACACGCATAGTAAGTGTATTGTCATCGTTACTGGGGAGGATATTTCCGCTGGGATGGTTATGGCAGAGTGCCATCACTGTAGCATTGCACAGCAACGCGGATTTGATCATCACCCTCACGTCCACTGCGGTTTCAGTAAATCCCCCACGCGAAATTTTCTCTGCCTTGATAAGCTGAAAGCGTTGGTTTATCAGCAACACCCACGCTTCCTCCACATCAAGATCCTGCATTCTGGGGTGCATAAAGCGGTATATATCCTCCGCCGATCGCATCAACGGTCTGTCTTCCACCGCCTGCCCTTGCCGACGCTTGCCCAGTTCACAGGCTGCCAGTATGGTGATAGCCTTTGCCTCTCCTATACCCTTGTATGCCATCAGGTCGGTTATCGACATCTTTCCCAGCGTATTAAGATTATTGGCACAATCAGTCATCACCCTCTGCATCAAAGCCACGGCACTCTCCTTGGGGGTGCCCGACCCGATGAGTATCGCCAGCAACTCGGCATTGCTCAGAGCCGCCGCACCTTGCGCCATCATCTTCTCTCTCGGCCGGTCATCAGGAGCCAGACACGCAATGCGTATGTTGTTCCGATTAGTCATAAAAACTCTTATCAAAAGCACTGAATTCTTTCTTTCCCCACAAGCACCGCTTCCACCATGCCTGAATAAGCCCGAAGCCATAGCCCATGAGCTGCACGAAAGCGGCGCCTACAGAGATAAAACCGATATGGATACTCTTGTTGCAGACGGCAGAGTGGACCATCACCAACAAAGCATAGAGAAGAATAGGCGACAAACATGCCAACACGAAGGCGTACCAGCAATAAAAATGCTCCTGACTACCATATACCATCATTATTCTGCCCGCACAGGCGGCGAGAAACAGCAGTATCACTCCCACTGTGAACACCATTGGCAACAGATGCACCAATTTGAGTGATTCAGGATATTTCTTGTACAGGTTGATACGTGCAATGCCACTGTTATAGACCTGTCTGAAGAACTTGCGCATGTCGGTACGACGCTTGTGCCACACCCATGCCTCCGGGAAAAGCCTACAGCGGTAGCCTGCCTTGAATATACGGATGCTGAAATCAATATCCTCGCCGAAGCGCATCTTCGAGAAGCCTCCCAGCTTCCTGTACACCTCGGCACGTATACCCATGTTGAATGAGCGGGGATAAAACTTGTCCAGTTTCTTCTTTCCGCCACGAATGCCTCCTGTAGTGAAAAAAGAAGTCATGGAATAGCTGATGGCTTTCTGCGTGTCGGTAAACGACTCATGGGCACGGTCGGGACCTCCAAAGGCATCTGCAGGTTCTTTTTCCAGTTCCTTTGCCACCTCTTCCAGATAGGTTTCGGGCAGCACTACATCCGAGTCGAGTATGATCAGATAATCGCCTTTCGCCCTTTCAGCACCATAGTTGCGAGTCTGTCCAGGCCCCGAATTAGGTTTCTGAAAATACTTCAGCTCCAGAATCTTGCTATATTTTTGGCACACCTTGTCACAGGGCACCTGCGACCCGTCCTCGACCACGATTACCTCAAAGGCCTTCAGGGTCTGTCTTGTCAGGCTCTCCAGCAGTTCATCCACTTCATCGGGACGGTTGAACACGGGTATGATAAAAGAGAAATACATACGCTTTTCATGTTACAGTACAACTGCGGTACCATGCGCCGCCGTCGCACCTGTTATCATTGCTAATGGGCGGGTAAAGATATGAAAAAATCCTCAAACGAAGAAACAATCCATACATGTTTTCTTCATTTGAGGATTATTCATGAGGTCATGACACCACGGCATACACCCCTTGCAGTGGGATGGCTCATGGCATGCTGCCCATTTTATTCCTTTGCTCTCTGCAGATAGCTTCCGTCGCGGGTATCCACCTGAATCAGGTCACCCTCATTGATAAACAGAGGCACGCGTATCTCCACACCAGTTTCCAAAGTAGCAGGCTTGGTAGCGTTGGTGGCAGTGTCGCCTTTGATACCGGGCTCCGAGTGGGTCACTCTCAGATAGGTCTTCACAGGCATTTCAGCATAGAGGATAGTTCCGTCAGTGGTATCGGTCACTACTTCCACCACATCGCCCTCCTTCATGTACTCGTGTCCTATCACCAGGTCGTTGGCGATAGGAATCTGCTCAAATGTCTCCTGGTTCATGAAGATACGTCCGGTAGGATCTTCATAGAGATACTGGTAGGGACGGCGCTCGATAATCACGTCTTCCAGTTTGAAGCCCACCTGGAATGTACGGTCAAGCACTCTGCCATCGGTCACGTTCTTCAGTTTGGTGTTCATCACGGTATTACCCTTACCCGGCTTTCTGTGCTGGAAGTCGATGCACACCCAGATACCGCCATCCATTCTAATGGCAGTGCCTTTCTTAATGTCTTGTGAGTTAATCATATATAACTGTATTGATGTTTGAGGTGGTTCTGAATTGCCACCGGTAGTTTACTACTGTGACGGACTGCTTGCGCCTCCCGTCTTTCACGAAAATTCATTGAATATGGGTGCAAAGTTAAGGTTTTTTCCGAAAAAAACATAAAACAACACACTAAAAATAGCATAATTCTTGGTTATTTCTAAATTATTATCTAACTTTGCAGCCCAAAAGTGTGGAACATCCCCTTGAAATAATAACAATAAATATATACAAGCAATGAAAAGAACATTTCAGCCTCACAACAGGAGAAGAGTAAACAAGCACGGCTTCCGTGAGAGAATGGCCACCAAGAACGGCCGCAAGGTATTGGCTTCACGTCGCGCTAAAGGACGTAAAAAACTGACAGTATCAGACGAGCACCACGGAAAATAATCTTCCTCAGCTCATCAGATAGATGGAATAACGCCAAAGTGGCTGTATCGTAATCAGAGTTTACGGTACAGCCACTTTCTTTTTCTGCCGTTATACATTTCACAAGCACCCTCATTTCCAAAACCGGCTGGTGATATCGGTCATGCCGCCGTCCATTATCTTATAGAGGCGCTGGTTGGTAGATTTCTTGTTCAGTCCGCCCTTGGTCTCTATATACGGCCCCAGTTTGATATAGTCAAAGTTGTTGACATTGATTTCCTTTGCCAGGCGCGTCCTGCCCGAATACCATCCGATGTGCATCTTCGGATGCGCCGTCTTCATCCATTGCGCCAGGCTGTTTACCACAGCGGCATCCGCATCACCTCCCATAAAACAGATACAGGTAATATCGGTACCATACTGCTGTAACAGGCAGTTCAACGCCATTGCCGTCAACGGATTTCCTATATCCTCCCAAAGGTACTTGCTATGACATCCTGCACAGTGACAGGGACAGTTGGAGATGTTGATGGAGAGCGTCACCTCATCGGGAATCTCCTGAAACACCACACCAGTGTTGACATACTTCACCATCTCAATCAGCCATTTTATTAGTTCCTGCATAGAAGCGCCTGCCAGCTTCCTCCTGCCTTGCCTGCGAGAAGTTGCTCACGCGTTTCAAATAGCCAATGATGCGTGTCATATAGTCCACATTCTTGGAATGGCACACGGGACACTCGTGCAGATAGCGTTTGTCGATGTGACCGCAATCGTTGCAGATGGTATTGGGAATATTGAAGGTGAAGTAGTTGCATCCCTCCTGTGCCGCCACCTTCAACAGCTGTTTGTACTGCTCCTTCGACAGGTGTTCCTCCAGATTCATGTGTAGTGCCGAACCTCCCGTGAGATGCTCTATGTAAGGCGTACCGTGCAGCTTGAACTTGTCCATGATATTCATCGACTGGTCTTCCACAATATAGAAATAGGAGTTGTAACAGTCGCGCGGCACGAAATAGGCGTCTTCCCTATCCCATTTGGCATGCTTCACGCCCACGTTCTCCGCAGGAATCATCTCACAGTTAAACAACACCTCCTTGGTTCTGTATGCCTTGTTCAGTTTCTCCACAATTGACAGGATGCCCTGTACAAACTCCTTGTACTTGTCATTAGGTGTAATTTTCAGCCCCATGAACTCCGCCGCCTCCACCAGTCCGTTCACGCCAATGGTCAGATACTGACGACTCATGTTGATATAGCCCGCATCAAACAGCGGCAGCATCCCATGCTCCTGCAGTTCTTTTAGGTTCTCATTGTATGCCAGTTGCACCTTGTGACACAGGTCGATCACCTCTTCCAGATACTCCTTGTAATCACGCCCATTGTTCACGGCATACTGCACGCAACGGTTGATGTTCACAGTGAGCACTGATTTCGAACCAGTACTCACACCTCCCGCACCGAGAGTATAGGAAAAACCATTATCCTGTATCTCGTTGCGCAGGCGGCAGCACGATGACAGGGAGTCGGCATTGTCACTCATATAGGTAAAGAACGAGTGACCCTCCGCATACATCTCTGCAGCGAAGTCACCCCACTCCGGGTCACGGCATTCTCCGTTGTCGGCCAGCAGTGCCATGGTTTCCACAGGGAAGGTAAGCACGGTCTTGGTGCGCTCCTTGTTGAACCATTTCATAAAGCGTTTCTGCAACCACGACAGTCCTTCCCAGTCGGGTTGCGTGCCATCGGGGAAGTAGAACTCGCCGAAGAGTGATTCGAAATAGAATCTGTCGTAATAGGCAATATTCCAAAATACCGCCTGGAAGTTGCGCGCTCCTGTAGGCTGATTGATGGAATACACAATCTGTTCAAAGCAATCGGTAATCACCTTGTCAATCGTGCGCTGGCGCAACGAGAGGTCCACCACCTTGTCAGCCTCTTTCCAATATTCCCTGCCATACTCCTTGCCTATGAAATAGTTGAGGTACATCAGGAACTCCGGTGTAGCACAGGCACCCGAGAGCATGGAGCTCACGATGAACACCATATTGACAAAACCTCCACAGAACGACTTCAGATTAGTGGGTGCACTGGAGTTTCCGCCTATGCCCGTAGTACCGTTAAGCAACCAGGGATACATAGTGATAGATGCACAATAGGGTGCAATGGAGGTCTCATCATTCTTATATATAAAATGATGTGTCAGCAATTGGATGTATTTGTCTGCAAGTTCCTTTCCATACATCTTCTTGATGCGGTCGGTCAGCAGTCGTCTGTTCAGACGGATGAAGTTCGACTTCGGCAGCTCTCCTATCAGCGTTGCAATGTTTTTGTGCTCCACATTCGCATTGGCATCAAACTTCGAACCAGTTGCAGCATTGGCAGCTTCCATATAGGCTGTCAAAAAATTCAACTTGTCCAAGGTTTCCCTGTCCTCACTGTGACTCTGTCTATACAGCATGAAGCACTTCGCCACCTTATAGTATCCCTCTTTCATCAGAGCCACCTCCACCTGATTCTGTATATCCTCGACAGTAACATTCTCAGTAATATCCAAATGACTGATAATCTTAGAGATACAAGAAACATTAGCAGGTTCTTCCACTGCATTAAACGCCTTCATGATAGCATTCATAATCTTGTCGAGAGAGAAGTCGTCCCTCGACCCGTCGCGCTTGGTAATAGTAAACTTCTTAGGCTCCATTTTGGGAAACTATTTAAAATTTAAATTGGCAAAAGTTTTCCATTTTGGAAAACTTTCTTCAAAGTACGTCATTTAAAGTTATCAATTTTGTGAGTGCAAAGATATGATAATTATTCATTCCTTACAAATATTTCTCCATCTTTCCTCTAAAAATAGAATAAAGATTATCAAAGGGGATCTTATCTGTTCCCTGTACCCTCCCACTCACGACCTCGGTAAAACCCTTTTGCAACACCAGTCTTTCCTTGCCTTATAATACGCCCTCACCATACACAATATGACGACTCTATTCAAGCTGTCAACTGCTTGCCCGATTCAGTTGGCAACTGCTTGCCCTATCCAGTTGGCGACTGATTGCCCGATTCAGTTGGAGACTGATTGCCCTGTTCTGGCGACAAGCCGCCGGCATTTGCAAAAAAACAGACACAAGAGCACTCAAAAGATGGAAGAAAACTGAGCGTTGGCCTTGATTTTTTTACTTTGTCGTTGTATAATCTCGCGGATTATATATAAATTTGCATACCATATAATATATGATTCAATTCATCACAAACAAACCCAACTCAGTAGCAACCATCCATGAAGGTTAGAGAATTTTTCAAAAAGCTTTTCGCTCCCTTTGTAGTCATCAATCTGGCTGCCATGGCTCTTGTGGTGGTAGCAATGATATTGGGGGTGCAGGCCGGACTCGACGCATATACCAAGCACGGCGAGTCGATAGCCATCCCCGACTTCAACGGCATGAACATTGACAAGGCGCGACAGATGATGGAGGAGCAGGGCATCACTATCATGGTCACCGATTCCGGACGCAACAAGCGCATGCCAGCCAACGTGATTCTGCTGCAGACACCAGAGGCAGGAGCACGCATCAAGAGCGGGCGCACCATCTATGTCACCGTCAACTCGCTCTCCTCTCCCCTCGTCGCCATCCCCGACATCATAGACAACAGCAGTGCACGCGAAGCAGAAGCACGCCTGCGCAGCATGGGATTCGTAATGCTGTCACCACAGTATGTCGAGGGAGAACAAGACTGGGTGTATGGCGTTACCTGCCGGGGCAGACGCCTGATGACAGGTGAAAGGGTCAGTACCGACATACCGCTGTCACTTGTAGTGGGCAGCGGCACTTACAGCGACGAGAACGAGATGGACACGGTAGATATAAACTACAACCATACCGAAAGCGACATCGACGAGTTCGAGGAGGTACACGGTCCCTACGAGTAAAATCCCTGCACAAGGCACTCCATCATAAGCAAAGACAACAAACCGATATTCTAACAGGAAAAAGATGACAGAAGAACCACTGCCACTGACCGACGAGGTGGATGACGACGAACAACAGCAACTGTACGAGCACTTCCGCATAGAGGTGGACCGCGGACAGGTGCCCGTGCGCGTGGACAAGTTCCTCTTCGAAAAGCTACAGCATTCAAGCCGCAACCGCATACAGAAGGCGGCGGATGCAGGGTTTGTACATGTGAACGACAAGCCCGTGAAGAGCAACTACAAGGTGCGCCCGGGCGACTCGGTGACACTGATGCTCGACCGTCCGCACTTCGACACCACCATCGAACCCGAAGAAATACCACTGGAGGTGGTATATGAGGACGAGCAACTGATGGTCATCAACAAGCCCGCAGGTATGGTGGTACACCCCGGATGCGGTAACTTCCACGGCACCCTGGTCAACGCCGTGGCATGGCATCTGAAAGACAATACCGACTACGACCCCAACAGTCCGGAGGTAGGACTGGTACATCGTATCGACAAAGATACCAGCGGACTGCTTGTGGTGGCAAAGACACCCGAGGCAAAGAGCGCACTGGGAGTACAGTTCTTCAACAAGACCACCCACCGCAGCTACAATGCCTTGGTATGGGGCAACTTCGTGGAAGACCAGGGAACGATTGAAGGCAACATAGGGCGTGACCCCAAAGACCGCCTGCGCATGGCAGTGTTTCCGCCCGGCAGCAGCGAGGGCAAAGCAGCCGTGACCCACTACCGCGTGATGGAACGCTATGGCTACACCACTTTGGTGGAGTGCATCCTGGAGACAGGGCGCACCCATCAGATACGTGCCCACATGAAGCATATCGGTCATCCCCTCTTTGCCGACGAACGCTATGGAGGCACCGAGATACTGCGCGGCGAGCGCACCGCCTCCTACCGCCAGTACATCCACAACGCCTTCAGACTCTGTCCCCGACAGGCTCTCCATGCCCGCACCCTGGGCTTTGTTCATCCGACAACCCGCAAGCAGATGGACTTCACCAGTCCCCTGCCGGCAGACATGGAAGCGCTGATAGAGAAATGGCGCGGACGACTTATGACAACAGACACCAATCAATTTTAATCACTAAATACGTTTATGGAAACAAAGAGAAATATCGCCATCGTTTGTGGCGGAGATTCTTCAGAACACGATGTGTCTCTGCGCTCGGCACAGGGCTTGTACTCCTTTTTTGACAAAGAGCGCTACAACGTGCTTATCGTTGATATCAAGGGTACCCGCTGGCAGGTAAACCTGCCCGACGGCACCGCCACCCCCATCGACCGCAACGACTTTTCCTATACCATAGAAGGCAAGAGGCATTACTTCGACTATGCCTACATCACTATCCACGGCACACCTGGCGAGAACGGACTGCTGCAGGGTTACTTCGACCTTATCGGCATGCCCTACTCCACCAGCAACGTATTGGTAGAAGCCCTTACCTTCAACAAGTTCGTACTCAACCAATACCTGCGTAGCTACGGCATCAGCGTGGCCGACAGTCTGCTCATCCGCAAGGGCTATGAAGAGGTGGTGAGCGACGACGAGATAGAGGAGCGCATCGGCATGCCCTGCTTCGTGAAACCGGCGGCAGACGGCAGCAGTTTTGGAGTGTCCAAGGTGAAGAACAAAGACCAGTTGGCCCCCGCTATCCGCAAGGCCATCCTGGAGAGTAGCGACGTGATGGTGGAGAGCTATCTCGAGGGCACCGAAATATCTATCGGTTGCTACAAGACCAGAGAGAAATCCGTGGTACTACCAGCCACTGAGGTAGTCACCAACAACGAGTTCTTTGACTATGATGCCAAATACAACGGACAGGTACAGGAGATAACCCCTGCCCGCCTCAGCGAAGAGACGGCACAGCGCGTGGCAAAACTCACCTCGCACATCTACGACATCCTGTGCTGCAACGGCATCATCCGCATCGACTATATCATCGGCAAGGGCACAGGCAAAAACGGCGAGCAGGTGGATAAGATACATCTGCTTGAGGTGAACACCACCCCCGGCATGACCCCCACCAGCTTCATCCCACAACAGGTGAAAGCAGCCGGACTGGAGATGAAAGACGTGCTTACCGAGATTGTCGAGAATCAGTTCTGATTTAAATGAAGAGTGAAGAATGTTGAGTGAAGAACAAATAATGTAGATATATGACTCCCTCCGTATTCGACCCCATCAGACCTTTTGAGCCGGAAGAACTGGCTGAAGTATTCGGACGGCTTATAGCCGATGAACAGTTCAAGACCGTGATGAAATACATCTTTCCGCAGATTCCTTACGAGGCTCTTTGCGGAAAGATGCAACAGTGTACGACCAATCTGGAGTTCCAGAAGACATTCTGCTACCCCTTCCTGCAATCGCTGATGAGCAAGGCAAGCACAGGCCACACCATTGATACAGCTGCTATCGACCTGAACAGACGCCACACGTTTGTGAGCAACCATAGGGATATCGTGCTCGATTCGGCACTGCTCGACAAACTGCTCATCGATGCAGGCAGTGACACCACCTGCGAGATTGCCATCGGAGACAATCTGTTGGCGGCACCCTGGATAAAGGATCTGGTGAGGGTCAACAAGTCGTTCATCGTGGAACGGAGCGCAGGCATCCGCGAGATGCTGGCCTCCAGCAAGCGTATGGCAGAATACATGCACTATGTCATTGAGGAGAAAAACGACAATATCTGGATTGCTCAACGCGAGGGACGCGCCAAAGACAGCGATGACCGCACCCAACCTTCCATCCTCAAGATGATGGCCATGGGAGGCAAGGGTTCTTTGGCAGAACGACTGGCACAACTGCGCATCGTACCCACCGCCATTTCCTACGAATACGATCCCTGCGACTACCTCAAGGCTGCAGAGTTCCAACTGAAACGCGACAACCCCGAATGGAAAAAGACCAAGCAGGATGATGTGCTCAGCATGAAGACAGGTATCATGGGCTTCAAAGGCAAGGTGCATTACCACTGCGCCCCCTGCATCAGCAGTTTCATTATGGAATGCGGCAACACTTTGGACAAGGGAGAACTGCTAAATACCGTGGCATCAAGGATTGATCACGACATCTTCCTCGGCTACCGGCTCTATGCCAACAACTACGTGGCTGCCGACCTGTTAGAGGGAAGTACAGCCCACAGTAGCCATTACACGGCGGAAGAGCGCAGCCGCTTTGAACAATACCTGCAACAACAGCTGCAAAAGATTGATATTCCTGACAAGGACGAGGCTTACCTCACAGAAATGATGTTGCGCATGTATGCCAACCCACTGTATAACCAAGAGAAAGCCTTGCGGGGATGATGAGACTCACACCGATCGTTTTGTCATTGCTCGGTATGGTATTGCTTACCGTTGCCTGTACCAAGGACAGCTATAATCAGGGCACCGGCGAACTGTCGCTGGTGCAGGCTGATTTCGTGGAACTGCCTACCAACAGCGAGGGCTTTGCCACCACCGCAGTAACAGACAACGGCAATACCTTACAGCTCACCTCCTCCCTACATCAGGGCAATGCCTCATGGATAGCAAAGGCAGACACTTTCTACCGTGCCGCCCTCTATTATAATAAGGTAGATGAGAGCACCGCACAACCGGTATCGGCAAGCAGTATCCCAACACTGCGCCCTGTGGTACTAAAAGAGGACGAGCCCATGCTCACCCATCCCATCACCTTGGAAAGTGTATGGTCGTCAAAAGGGGGGAAATACCTCAATATCGGTTTCTATCTGAAGACAAGCGACACCTCTTCATCAGAACTGAAACAGACCATCTCAGTCATCCATGAGGGTAACGTCACCCATCCCGACGGTAAGGTGACCGCCCATCTGCGCCTCTATCATGACCAAGCGGACATTCCGCAGTATTATTCCAGCAAGTACTACCTTTCGGTGCTGTGCGACCAGCTTACGTGCGACTCCATCCGCCTAACGGTCAATACCTACGACGGGGAGATTATTCGCACGCTGAAAAGATGAGCGGCGCCACTCTTACAGCGCCTGCAACATCCTTTTGAGAACCACAGAAGCAGAGATTTCCCGATTGGCTGCCTCCGGTATAACAATGGAGTTAGGACTTTCTATCACCTCATCGGTCACTATCAGTCCACGGCGCACAGGCAGACAGTGCATGAACTTGCCGTTATTGGTCACCGCCATGTGTGCCTCATCGATGGTCCAGTTCATGTCCTTGCTCAGTATCTTTCCGTAATCTGCGGGACAGGTCACACCAGGACAACTCCAGTTCTTGGCATACACAAAATCGGCTCCTTCCAATGCTTTCATCTGGTCATACTCCACACGGGCATTACCTACAAAGCGAGGATCCAGTTCGTAGCCCTCGGGATGGGTCACCACAAAATCCACGTCGGCAGCATTCATCCACTCTGCAAAACTGTTGGGCACTGCCTGTGGCAGCGCACGGCAATGAGGTGCCCAGGTGAGCACCACTTTGGGACGCTCCCCTGCTCCCCATTTTGGGGTATGTTCAGCGATGGTGATAAGGTCGGCAAACGCCTGTAGAGGATGTACGGTGGCTGACTCCATGGCAAATACGGGACGACCACTGTACTTAATGAACTGGTTGATGATGGTTTCGGCGTAGTCGTATTCACGGTCGGTGAGTCCGGCAAACGAACGGATGCCGATAATATCACAGTAACTTCCCATTACAGGGATAGCCTCCAACAAGTGTTCGCTTTTGTCACCGTCCATGATTACCCCGCGCTCCGTTTCCAGTTTCCAAGCCCCGGCATTCACATCGAGCACTATCACGTTCATGCCCAAATTGAGTGCCGCCTTCTGTGTGCTGAGTCGGGTGCGCAACGAGTTGTTGAAAAACACCATCATCAGGGTCTTGTTCTTACCGAGGTTCTGATACTTGAACCTGTCTTTCTTTATTTCTTCTGCCTCAAGGAGAGCCTGCTGAAGGTCGCCGAGGTCTTGTACATTCATAAATGTCTTCATATTCAAACTCTTAATTCTTAATTATTCATTGACTTCCCCAAAAGTCTTCCCCCCTCCGGGGGGGCAGGGGGGCCTCACCTCACTTGTCCATCGCCTTTTATCATCCACTTGTAACTGGTTATCTCTTCCAGTCCCATAGGACCTCGTGCACCCAGTTTCTGTGTACTGATGCCTATCTCCGCGCCGAGTCCGAACTGGGCACCGTCGGTAAATGAGGTGGGAGCATTCCAATACACACACGCGGCATCGATGCGCTGCTGGAACAGCCGGGCTGTATCGGCGTTAGCAGTAATGATGCACTCGCTGTGACCGGAGCCATAGCGTGCGATATGGGTGATGGCATCCTCCACAGAAGCCACCGTCTTGACCGCCATCTTGTAGTCCATGAACTCGGTACCGAACGACTGGTCGGTGGCAGCACAGAGCAGATGCGACGGATAGGCCACCTTCAGCACCTCCATCGCCTGCGGGTCGGCATAGAGAGTCACGCCACGCTCAGCCAGTGGTGCACACAGGACAGGCAGGTCTTTCAGTCTTCCGGCATGTATCAGCAAACAGTCAAGCGCATTGCATACACTCACCCTGCGCGTCTTGGCGTTGCAGACAATCCGTGTGCCCATCTCCACATCGCCATCTTGGTCAAAGTAAGTGTTTACCACACCTGCACCCGTCTCTATCACGGGCACCTTGGCATGCTGGCGTACAAAGTCAATGAGTTTCCTTCCACCTCGAGGGATGCACAGATCCACATAACCCACTGCGTTCAGCATCTGCGCGGTAGCTTCGTGGGTGGGCGGTAGTAGTAGCACGGCATTACAGTCCAATGCGTGGCTCTGCAGCACCCTGTGAATCAGTGCCACTGCAGCGGTATTGCTGTGATGGGCATCCTTTCCTCCCTTGAGCATACAGGCATTGCCACTCTTGAAACAGAGTGAGAACACATCAAAGGTTACGTTGGGACGCGCCTCATATACGATGCCTATCACTCCGAAGGGTACGCTCACACGCCGCAGTTCCAATCCGTTGGGCAGGGTACGCTCGCACAATACGCGTCCCAAGGGCGAAGGCAACTGTGTCACATGCCGCATGTCTGCAGCAATCGCTTGCAGGCGCTGCGGAGTAAGTTTCAGGCGGTCATACAGCGGGTTGTCCTCATCCATCATCTCCAGGTCTTTGCCGTTCGCCTCCAGCAGGTCATCGGTATGCTCCTCTATGGCATCAGCCAGGTCGTTGAGCACACGGTTGCGCTGTTCATCGGTGAGCATCGCCACCTGTCTGCTTGCAAGTCGCACGGCGTCGAACGACAGTCGGCTGACCGGATCTGCTTTCTCCACCATGGCAGGCAGGAAGTCGGTATGCGGTGTCTCTGCCGGTCGGTTGATAAGGTCCACGAGTATGTTCTCCCGCTCACCGTTGGCAATCATCACCTTGATACCTTCACGCTGCAGCTGTTTGGCAGTGGCATACTTAGACTGCATTCCACCCCTGCCGTGGTTACTCTTTACTGCGGAAACATATTTATCAAGGTTGCAGTCGGGTGCCACCATGGCAATGAGTTTCGAATCCTTGTCTTCGGGATTGCCCGTATATACGCCGTTGATATTGCTCAGCAGTATCAGCATGTCGGCATCCATCATACGTGCGATCAGTCCACTCAACTCGTCGTTGTCGGTAAACATCAGTTCGGTAACGCTCACGGTATCGTTCTCGTTGACAATGGGAATCACTCCGTTTTCGAGCATTACCTTCATACAAGCTTTCTGGTTGTCATACTGTTCACCGGGGTCGAAGTTCTCACGCATAGTGAGTATCTGTCCCACATGCAGTCCGTACTCTCTGAACAGGTCATAGTAAAGCCCTATGAGTTTCACTTGTCCCAGTGCAGAGAACAGTTGTCGCTGCTCCACGGTGTCCAGGTCGTGACCCACCTTCATCTCCCGTCTGCCGCATGCCACGGCACCCGACGAGACGAGGATCACGTCATAGCCCTGCTCCTTGAGCCATGCCACTTGATCAACGATGGCAGACACACGGGTGGTGTCCAGATGTCCGTCCTTGCGGGTGAGCACATTACTGCCCACCTTGATGACCAGCAACGGTCTTGTTTCGTTCATGGTATTCCTTTTATAAATGAAGAATGAAGAATGAGGAATGAAGAATCATTTCTTGTCTCGCTCCCTTATCTCTACACGCCTTATCTTTCCGCTGATGGTTTTGGGCAGTTCGTCCACAAACTCCACGATACGGGGATATTTGTAGGGTGCCGTTTCGCGTTTCACGTGGTTCTGCAATTCCTTCACCAGGTCGTCACCTGCCTTGCTCTTCCAGTCCTTGTGCAGCACCACAGTGGCTTTTACCACCATGCCTCGGATCTCGTCGGGCACACCGGTGATGGCACATTCCACCACAGCAGGATGAGTCATCAGGGCACTCTCCACCTCAAACGGACCAATGCGGTAGCCACTACTCTTGATCACGTCATCGATACGTCCCTCAAACCAGTAGTAGCCGTCCTCGTCGCGCCATGCCACATCGCCTGTATGATATATATTGTCGTGCCATACGTTGTGCGACAGTTCCTCATCGCGATAGTATTCCTTGAACAATCCAACAGGCTTGCCTTTGTCTGTCCTGACAACAATCTCGCCCTTTTCACCATCCTCACAGGGAGTGCCGTCGGGCTTCACCAGGTCGATGTCATACTGCGGGTTGGGCAGTCCCATCGAACCGGGCTTCGGTTTGATCCAGGGCATGGTGCCCAGGGTCATGGTGGTCTCCGTCTGTCCGAATCCCTCCATCAGCGAAATGCCCGTCAGTTCCTTGAACTTGTCGAACACGGCGGGGTTGAGCGCTTCACCTGCAGTACAGCAGTAGCGCAATGACGATAGGTCGTAATTGGAAAAATCCTCATGGATCATGAAGCGATACACGGTAGGTGGAGCGCAGAACGAAGTGATACGATACTTCTCTATCTGCCTCAGCATACTGTCAGCGCTGAACTTCTCATGGTCATACACAAACACGGCAGCACCGGCAAACCACTGTCCGTAGAACTTGCCCCATACAGCCTTGCCCCAACCCGTATCTGCCACGGTGAGGTGTATGCTGTCTTCGCTCAGGTTGTGCCAATACACTCCGGTAGTGAGATGTCCCAAGGCATAAAGGTAGTCGTGTGCCACCATCTTGGGTTCACCGCTGGTTCCGCTGGTAAAGTACATCAGCATGGTGTCGCTGTTGTCGTTGACATGGTCGGGACGTACAAAAGCAGGTGCCTTGTCCCATTCCTCATGCCAGTTATGGAAGGCATCATCGTGCCTGTCGCCCACTGCCACCAGCACCTTCACACTGGGACTCTCGGGCATGGCAGCCTTGACCTGCTCCATCACATACTCCTCTGCCACGCACACGATGGCTTTCACATCGGCACGTGTATTACGATATACGATGTCGTGCTTGGTGAGCATGTGGGTGGCAGGGATTGCCACTGCGCCCAACTTGTGCAGGGCGAGCATGGCAAGCCAGAACTCGTAACGGCGCTTCAGTATCAGCATCACCATATCGCCCTTGCCTATGCCCAGTTGGGCGAAGTAGGCTGCGGTTTTGTCACTCAGTTCCTTGAGTCGGGCAAACGAGAACTGCTCGCAGGCTCCCTCGTCGTTGGTCCACAGCAGACCGGTCTTTTCGGGCTTCTGCTGTGCCCACACATCCATCACGTCATAAGCGAAATTGAAATGGTCGGGTATGATGAACTGCAGGTTCTTGGCAAAGTCTTCCTGCGACGTAAATACGGTTTGTTTCAGAAATCTCTCTATCATCTTGGGGCTTTTTGTTATATTGTTATTCTCGCTTCTCAGAAGATGATGGCAAGGAACTTCACTGCCTTGCCATTAAGGGCACGCATGGCATGGGGCTGTGTGGCGTCAAAATAGATGCTGTCACCAGCTTCGAGTACCAGCACCTTCTTGCCGATGGTCAGTTCCAGTGTGCCCTCGGTCACCATGTCAAACTCCTGTCCTTGGTGCGAGTTCTTTTCCAATGGTGTATCGGCGGGCTTGGGTTCTACCTCCACCATGAAAGGGTCTGCCTGTCGTCCTCTGAAACCGCTGGCAAGACTCTGGTATTTGTACGCGCTACGACGCTCCACACTCATGCCCTGCCCCTTGCGTGTCAGGAAGTAGGTGCTCATGTGTGGTTCTTCACCAAACAATAGCACGTCAAGTGCTATGCCATAGCGCTTCGATATTTTCTGCAGACTGCTCACCGAGAGTTCTCCCTCTCCGCTTTCCATTTTCAGGTAGTTATCAACTGTGAAGCCGCAGAGTTCTGCCACTTCTTCTGCCGGTATATCCAGGACATCCCTCAATCCTTTGAGTCTCTCGCCAATTTGCTTGATTGCTTCTTCCATAATAGTTTTTATTTTAGCCCTTTCTTCACTCCCCTAATCACTGCACTGCTGAATCCGGCATTTTCCATTTCGTTGAGTCCTCGGATGGTGAGTCCGCCGGGAGTGGTCACTTTGTCGATCACCGCCTCGGGATGCTCACCCGTGGCTTGCAGCAGCGATACGGCACCCTGCATGGTCTGCAGCACGATGTCTTTGGCCTGCGGTACCTTGAAGCCCAGTTCCACAGCCGCTTCCATACTGGCACGCGCATAGCGCATGGCATAGGCAATGGAACACGAAAGGGCAGTGGCTGCGGGATAGTGATCTTCTTCGAGCAAGAACGTGCGGCCCATCTTGTCAAACAAGCCGGTGATAGCTTCTACTTCCTCTGGCGTAGCTCCCACCGGAGTAATGTAAGTGGCAGATGCCATATAGGCAATGGCGATATTGGGCATCACAAGGAAGAGAGGAGGCACGCTGCCCTCCTTGTCCATCCACTGCAGGATATTCGCTGACGGTACTCCTGCCGCCACCACCAACAGGGTCTGGCGGCTGTAGTCCATCACGTCCTTGATGCCCTTCAATGTTTTCTCCACATGCCAGGGTTTTACTACTATGCACACCACATCAGCAGCCTGTGCCGCCTTCTGGTTGCACGGGGTGGTAGCGGCGCCCTTTTGGGCAAAATGCTGCAACACCTGTTCGTGGTGATCACTCACTACAAGGTCTGAGGCGCAGAAGTTATCTGTCTTGAGTATTCCCTCGGCAATGGCACCTCCCATTGCTCCGGCTCCTATAATTGCTATTTTCATGGTATTGATGGTATTGTGTTGTGCTATGATACTTTTTCCAGCACCTTTTCCAGTTTGGCGATGAACAGGTCTGCCATCTCCCTGCTGAAGCAGAGGGGCGGCAACAGGCGCAAGGTGTTGGTACCCGAACAGCCTGTAAACGCCTTTTCCTCAAAGAGCAGGGCATGGCGCACCTCCTTATGGGGCACATCGAGTTCGATGCCTATCATCAGACCTCTGCCCCTCACCTCGGTGATGTGGCTCTGCCGCTGCTGCAACTGCCTCAGTTGCTCCATCAGATAGTCACCCGTGATGCGGGCGTTCTCCACCAGATGCTCTTCCTCCATCACATCGAGCACGGCAAGGGCAGCGGCACACGCCAGATGGTTGCCTCCGAAGGTAGTGCCCAACTGTCCATATACCGGAGTGAAACCGGGGGAGATAAGCAGTGCTCCCATGGGGAATCCGTTGGCAATACCTTTTGCCATGGTAATCAGGTCGGGTCGGATGCCCAGCCATTGGTGGGCGAAGAACTTGCCGCTACGCCCGTAACCACACTGTATCTCATCGCAGATGAGCTTGGCTCCGTAACGCTGACATGCCTGTTGCAATGCCTGGGCAAACTCTGGGGTAAGCAGACGGATGCCTCCCACTCCCTGGATGCACTCCACGATGCAGGCACACACATCACCTTTCGCCAGCTCGGCTTCCCATGCGCTGATGTCATTAAGGGGCAGATAGGTCACATGACCGTTGGCGTTGATAGGGGCAATAATCTTGGGATTGTCGGTGGCTTCCACCGCCAAGGATGTCCTTCCATGGAAGGCTTTCTGGGCAGAGAGCACACGCTTTCTGCCGGTGGCAAACGAGGCGAGTTTCAGAGCGTTCTCATTGGCTTCGGCTCCGCTGTTGATAAGAAACAGGCTATAGTCCTCATAGCCCGAAGCCTTACCCAGACGTTCTGCCAGCTGTCTCTGCAGTTTGTTCACCACAGAGTTGGAATAGAAGCCCAACTGCGCCACCTGACGGCTCACGGCCTCCACATAGTGGGGATGACAGTGGCCTATGCTGATAACGGCATGTCCGCCGTAGAGGTCAAGGTACTCCGTACCCTCTTCGTCCCAAACCTTGCATCCCTTGCCTTTTACGATATTCACGTCAAAGAGGGGATAGACGTCGAAGAGGGGACGGCCCCCCTGCCCCCCGGAGGGGGGTGTTGAAACTTGTTGCGACATATTTTTATTACTGTTCATATTTCATTACATATTAATATTTATAATAGCCCTAAACCCAATGGATGTTACACAAGAGTATATGTGGTGCACTTCAATACCCCCCACCGGGGGGCAGGGGGGCCCCTAAAATGCCGCTGCCTTCAGCTTCAGTCCTTCCTTCTCGTCGAGTCCGAACATCAGGTTCATATTCTGTACCGCCTGTCCAACGGCTCCCTTGAGCAGGTTGTCGATACACGAGGTGATGAGCAGCTTGTTGCCGTACTTCTCACAATGTACCAGACACTTGTTGGTGTTCACCACCTGCTTCAGGTCTATGGAACTGTCGCTGTAATGGGTAAAAGCGGCATCGGCATAGAAGTCCTTATAGGCTTGAACGACGGTGTCGATACTGGCTTCTGTCTTCACCACCTGTGTGGCAAAGATACCACGGGCGAAGTCTCCTCGGTAAGGGATAAAGTCGATGGACGGCTCTGAGCCTGATCCTCCCACTCGGGGAGTATGCTGTAGCGTATTGAGCGACTGGCATATCTCCGCCAGATGCTGGTGTGTAAAAGGCTTGTAGATGCTCATATTGCCGTTGCGCCAGGAGAAGTGGGTGGTGGCAGAGGGCTTCTGTCCCGCCCCCGTACTGCCAGTGATGGCATTCACCGCCACATCATATTGCAACAGTTGCATCTTGGCGGCAGGCAGCAGTGCCAGCTGTATGCAGGTGGCAAAGCATCCGGGATTGGCGATATGCCGTACCTCCCTTATCTTGTCACGGTTCAGCTCGGGCAGTCCGTACACAAAATCGTGGTTGCCGGGTGTCATGGGTTGCGTGGCGTCATACGCTCCCGGTGCCGCAATGCGGTAGTCCTGCGCCAGGTCTATGATGCGCACATGTTCCGGTATGGCATGAGTGCGCAGAAACTCCTCGCTCTTGCCGTGACCGAAGCAGAAGAACACCACATCCACCTCGTCGAAGGGCATCTCGGAAGTGAACTTCAAATCGCAATCGCCATATAGTCCTTCGTGTACCTCAGCCACCGGGTTGCCCGCATTACTCTCGCTGTTGGCAAACACTATTTCCACTTCGGGGTGATTAACCAGCAACCTTATCAGTTCGCCTCCGGTATAGCCTGCCGCACCTAATATTCCGACTCGTACGCCCCCCTGCCCCCCGGTGGGGGGTGTTGAAATATGTTGTGACATATAATTATTGTTGTTCATCAATTTCATTACATATTAATAGTATATAATAACCCTGGATCCTGATAGAGGTTAGACAAGAGGATAAGGGCACTTCAATACCCCCTCGCCGGAGGGTTAGGGGACCCCCTTTATCTATTTTCGTCTTTATGTATGCCGTAATACACTCTCAGCGGTGTGCTCGATACCTTGATGAAGCCCTTGGCCTCGTCGGCAGTCCAGCCGTTCTGTGTCTCGCCATACTCGCCCAGTTTCGACTTGGTAAGGTCATTGACAGAGTCGATACCCACTGTCTCGAACGAATAGGGACGCAGTTTCAGGATGGCGGTACCGCTCACATGGCGCTGCGAAGAGGTAAGCATTGCCTCGATATCGGGCATCACAGGCTCCAGGTACTGACTCTCGTGGAGGAACATGCCATACCAGTTTGCCACCTGGTCTTTCCAGTACTGCTGCCACTTGCTCAGCGTGGATTTCTCCAGCAGACGGTGTGCCTCGATGATCAGTTTGGGAGCAGCCGCCTCAAAGCCCACACGTCCCTTGATGCCGATGATCGTGTCGCCCACGTTAGCATCTCTTCCTATGGCGTATGAAGCGCCAATCTCTTCTATCTTCTGGATGGCAGCCACCTTGTCGTCAAAGTGCATGTCGTTTACAGCCACTATCTCTCCCTTGTCGAAGGTTATCTTCAGTGTGGTTTCGGGTTCTTTGGCGGTCACGTGCTTCAGATAAGCATCCTCCGGCAGTCCCTGCGTAGGGTCGAGCAGTTCGCCGCCGCAGATGCTGGTGCCCCAGATGCCCACGTTGTATGAATACTTCAGTTTGGTGAAGTCGGCAAAGAAGCCATGCTCGTTCAGATAGTCCACCTCTTCCTTGCGGGTCAGCTTCTGGTCACGTGTCAGGGTGATGATCTCCACACCGGGTGCCATCACCAGGAAGGTCATGTCAAAGCGAATCTGGTCGTTGCCGGCTCCAGTACTGCCGTGGGCGATGGCAGACGCTCCTATCTCGTTGGCATACCGGGCGATGGCAATGGCCTGGAAGATGCGCTCGCTGCTCACCGAGATGGGATAGCAGTTGTTGCGCAGCACATTGCCGAAGATCATGTACTTCAGCGATTTCTCGTAATACTCATGGGTCACGTCGAGCGTCACATACTTCACGGCGCCCAGTTTGTAGGCATTCTCCTCGTTCTTCTTCAACTGCTCTTCGCTGAAGCCGCCGGTATTGGCGCAGGCTGCATACACTTCATATCCCTCTTGTGCCAGTTTCATCACTGTATAAGAGGTATCGAGCCCTCCAGAGAAGGCCACTACTACTTTCTTTTTCTCGCTCATATTATATATAATGTGTATTTATTGGTTTCGTTGTCAAGATGGATTCTTTAATCAGTCCTTCGCTTCCGTCTCCTCGGGATGGTCTATCTCTCTGATGCGTTGCAGCACCTCCTGCGGAATCTTTGCGGGCAAATGCTCCTCGGGATCATAGAGCATGGCGGTGCAGATGCAGTATTTACGGTTGGTGCGATGCAGCACATCTACATTGATGCAACCCTCACAACCCCGCCAGAAAGCCTCGTCATCAGTAAGGTCGGCAAAGGTCACTGGCTGATAGCCCAACTGGGTGTTCATACTCATCACAGCGGCACCACTGGTGAGACTGAATATCTTGGCATGAGGCCAGCGCGTTCGTGCCAAGGAGAACGTAAGGTCCTTGATACGCTTTGCCACTCCGTGGTTACGGAAATCGGGATGCACTATCAGGCCCGAAGTGGTTACATACTGTTTGTTTCCCCAAGTCTCTATGTAACTGAAACCGGCAAGCCTGTCTCCACAGAGGGCTATCACCGCCTTTGCCTCCTTCATCTTGGTGGCAAGGTATTCATGGGTTCGTTTGGCGATACCGGTGCCACGCACCTTGGCAGCATCGGCAATGGTCTGTAAAATGGTGTCAACATACTTCTCGTGCGAGGCATCTGCCACCATCACTTCTATGGAGGTACCCCCTGCCCCCCCGTTGGGGAGGATTGAAGATTGTTCTGTCATTAAATCATTATTGTCCATTATCAATGATATTATTATCTTCCGGTTCTACATCATTTCTGGTACCACATGGCTCAGTGCTTTCATCACATCCCGCTGCTCTGCTCCCTCAGCCACCACGATGAAGATGGTGTCATCTCCGGCGATGGTACCGAGGATTCCCGGTACCGGATTCACATCAATGTTATAGGCGATACTGCTGGCATAGCCTGGCAGGGTTTTGATGACCGCCATATTGCCCGCAAACTGTATCGATTTGAAACCAGGTACCTTCATCATCTCCTTGACCTGTCCGGGAGTCTTCACGCGCTTGTACATGGTCACATTGGGCAACACATACACATAGTCGCCGTTCATGCTGGCTGCCTTAGCCACCTTGAGTTGCTTCATGTCACGGCTCAATGTGGCCTGTGTCAGCTCAAAGCCTTCCTCTTGCAAAGCGGCAAGTACCTCCTCCTGACTGCCGAGTTCCCGACTCGAGATCAGCATTCTCAAGGTTTCCAATCTGTTCTTCTTAACCTTCATTTTTGTATATTTATGCAATACAAGGGGCAAATATACACATATTTATGCAATTAGCAAAGCTAAAACTGCATAAATATAAATTTTTAGTCAAAAAGACTTAAAAAAAGGAGGTTGCACCTACAGGCGCAACCTCCTTTTAGGATTCATATCAGCTTTTCAGCCTTATTTGATAACGGCTTTCTTGCCATTCTTCATCAGGTAGATACCCTTGCTCAAGCCGTTGCGGCTCTCGCCTGCATTGCGTACTTTGATACCACTGATGTTGTAGAGTTCACCATTGCCGAATGCAGCAGCATTGCTATTGTTGGTCACCTCAGTGATGCCGAGAGAAGCCTCGTCAGCGATGAACCAGATACCGAACAGACCAACGTCGCCACCAACTTCTGCGCCTTCCTTCACTTCAATTCCGGTGAAGTTGATGATGTAGTCAGCCTCCTTGTCGAGCACTACCTCAGCAACACCAGTTACACCTGCAACAGCGTCTGCTCTTCCAACGATGCTTTCGTTGGTGTCCACGTTGGTAGCAGTAATCTGCAGAATACGTGCAGAACTGCCGGTAGAAGCGCCAAAGCCCTTCACCTTCTCCAAGCCAGTTACATATACGGTAACGTCCTTAGAAGAGTTGCCCTTCTTCAGAGTTGCGAAAGGCATGTTGGCAGCAGCCACTTCCTCGCCAGTCTGGATGTCGATGTTACCCTTCTTGTTGGAACCTTTGGTCTGAGCACCCTCGAACCAGCCTTCAGCAAGCAGCTGATTGATGTTCTCCTCGGTCATAGCCACCTTCTCGTTGGCTGTGAACTCCTTGAAGGTTACCTCCTCGTATGAGATAGGAGCCAAGGTGTTGGGAGTTGCAGGAGACCAACTTGTGGCCTCGCTACCCTCGATGATGATACCAGTAACGCTCTTCAGATAGCCAAGAGCCACGATGTTGTACTGGTCGTCGTACTCCATGGTCTGGAACATATCGTAAACGCCCACAGAGTCTGTGCCCTGCACGAAGTAAGGCTCAACCATCACATATTCAGGATAGTAAGGATCAGCTTTCTCTACAGTCACCATGTCGAGCTTCTGCACCTTGATCAGGCGGTTCAGATAGTTGTTGTCAAGCACCTTGTTCAGAGCCACCACTGTAGGTTTCACAGGAACGGTCTCTGCACTTACGGTTACCTGAGACATTGCCAGCGTGCTGTCGTTGAGAACCAGCATACCGCCATTCTCCACACGGCAGAACAAAGTACCGTCCACCTGCAAGCTGTCGCGGGTTACACCGATAGCGTCAGCCAAACCAGTCTGAACGAACCAGCCGTCGCCTGTCTGCAGCTGCACACCACCCTTGGCGTCTTCAAGCAGCACGAGGTTGCCACTGTGACCCATGGTGTAGAGAGTAACCACAGCCTTGTCGAGAGTAAGGACAATGTCCTCGCCATCCTCGATGTTCTTCACTTCGCCGATGTTGGCCACGCGGGTAGCGGGCTTCACCTCTGCAGTGTATTCGCCGAAGGGATAGAAGGTAATGGTACCGTCGTAGAACTTGTCAACGAAACCGCTGATGCTCTCGAACGAGAGGAAGTTAGGAATGTTCTCGGGGAAGATATAGTACTGGTCGTAGAGCATGATAGAATCGTTCACCTCAGTGGTGGTCTCGTCTTCGTTGGTCACGGTGCGTGTAGAGACGAGGTAGAGATCACTGTTGCCCCATTCGCCTACCACCTTGGCAAACTTCACGTTCTTCAGATTGATATACTTACCAAAGTTGGCAGCCATGCCCTCGTCGGTGTTGATATCGGCGATGGCCATCTCCACAGCCTTCACCTCACAGTCGGTAGCAGTGAGAGAGCTCTCAAGAGATTTGCCGGTGAGATAGAACAGAGGACGTCCCTTGTCGTCCACGCCAAATGCACCGTAGAGAGTACCAGTGTACTGCTTGCCTTCTTCCAAAGCGATGCCGTTCTCGGCAGCCTTCAGCTTGGAAGCGAAGTTGCGCTCCAGACCCATTGCGCCAGTTTCGTCCTCAATGAGGGTATAGGCAGGATAGAAGTCCTCGTGCAGTGTAGAAAGGTTCACCTTGGTGTTGTTCATTGTCAGAGCCACGGGAGTGCCATTAGGCAGAGCCTTGGCTTCAGCGATGCTTGCAGCAGCAGTGTAGGGCACGTCATCGCTCACCTTCTCGATGAACAGATAGTCAAGACCCCAGTTCTCGTTACCACCTTCAGCCCAAGAGAGTGAGTTGTTTTCAGAAGCCAGCACAATCTCCTTGCTCTGCTCGCTGAGGTTCACAGCATCAGTGGTGAAGGAAACAACTTCGCTTCTGTTGTTCTTGAAGGTGAAGGTGTTGCCATAAGCTTTTGTAGCGTCAAACAGACCTACGGTGAGCTTATACACACCGGCGGGCAGTGTGCAGATAGAAGCGTCATAGGTGGTATATACCGCCTTGCCCTGAGAAGCGCGGATGGCAGCATTACCTGTGGTCAACTCCTTCTTGTAGTAGTTGCTCATATCCTCGGCCTCAGAGTAGTAAACCACGCGGCTCACACCGTCCTTAGCAGCATATTTCACATTCACCTGCTTGTTGTCAGCATCCATGGTGATGTACTGGTTGTACTCCTTGTTGGTCACACCAGCCTCATACAGCAAGCTGTCAGAGGGAGCTTCAGCAGTGCCCTCAAGCAGCATATAGCGAGGATAAGACACTGTTACTGCGTCTTCCTGGAAGGCCTTTCCTTCGTTGAGCTGCTTCAGCACATTGCCTTCTGCATCCACTGCATTGAGCACCCATGTGTATTCTGCAGCCTTCTCGTAGTAGATAACAAACTCTTTGTTGTCTTCTGCCAGCTCGCCACCCATAGCATCCATATAAAGATACTTTTGGCCATCCTCTGTGTAGAAAGGAGCAGTAGGCAACAGCACGTCCTTGCCTACCATACCTGTGGCGGTAAAGGTGCCAATCTCTGTGCCTTCGCACTGTCTTGAAACGGTGTAGTCAATGAAGGTTGCTGTTGACTCCTCAGAAACGATGCTGAGCTGGTTGATACCGAGCGCACGGTCTGTATTGCCACAAACGTTGTTCAAGTTCAAAGAAGACAAGTCCATCTTGAAGCCAGCGGGAACCATTGTTGCATAAGTATTGTCAATAGCACGCTTCTCATTCTTGAAGTTCACTTCCACATAACCCTTGCCATAAACCTTCACTGTTACAACGGTGTTGTTTACATTGTCAGCCAAATATGCCTGTCCTGTCTTTGCAACCCAACCATTGGCACTCTTAGTACCTACATAACCCTGATCGTAGAAAGTCTCGAACATGGGAGCAGCTTCTCCACCAAGTTGAACATCAGTGATGCTGCACTTGTCAAGATTGTATGTGTAGCTAAACACTTCCTTGCCCTCGCTATTGAGGATAGACACTTTTTCATTCTTATTGCCTACCCAACCCTGGTAAGATACCCAAGAGAAGGTAACCACTTCGTTCTCTGCAATAGCGTATGCCTCCACAGCCTCAGTCGATTCATCGGTATCGAACACGAGAGATGCAGTGCCGTTTGCGCCCTTTGCAACCATACCGTTCACGTATGTACCGGTCATGATCTCACCATTGATGAACTTGCCGGTGTTCTCGGTCAAAGCCTCGTTGATGGGGAAGATAGGAGCAGCGGGTGCAGCAGGCTCTTCCACGGTGATGGAGTAGATGTGGCAGCCGTTGTTGTTCTTGAACACAGCGTCCACAGTCTCGGTCTCAATACCCTCTGTGGGCACCACCCATACGCACTTGGTCATCTCGGTAGGCTTCTCTGAACCCTCGGTGGGAGCCACAGTAGTGCCGTTTACGGTGAGACCAACGCCACGACCATCAACTGGCTTGTGAGACTCTACATACATGGTGATGGTAGAACCGGGCTTCACTGCGGGGATAATCATAGTGTTGCCATTCTTGGTGCTACCGCCAAGCCACAGGTAAGAACCGCCATTATATTCGCCAAGCGATGTGCTGGGATAATCAACGGCAAGTGCCAGGTTACCACCATTGAAAGGACTAAAGTACAAGCCTTTGAGTTCTTCAATTTCAACACCATTGGCAGTCATGTTGGCAGTTACACCTTCAGCGATGGTTGTGCCATACCAATAGCATTTACCATTCTGCTCACCTGTTCCTTCCATCACACCTGTTGTCTTATTTGCAGCCAATTTTTCGTAACTGCGCCACAGTGTGGTAGAGGGATATTCGTAGTCACTCAGATCACCCTGACCGTAAGTGGCTGCCTCTGCTTTCAGATTAGCGATTGTAGCCTCGCTCCACTTGGTGAAGTCCCAAGTGCGCACCGCTGCATTGGCTGCGAGAGCCACCATCATCAAGCAAAGAGAAAGAAATGTTACGTAAGTTTTTTTCATTCTTTTGTTTGTTTTCGGCACTTCACATCTGAGGTAATGCCTTGGTTAATTTTGATTTGATTGTCGGTTTCAGCCCATTTCATCGCTGCAGATGCGGTTTTCTTCCCGTCTTAGGGGTAAGAACAGCGGTGAAGTAATACATTTTGGATTTTCTCTTAGTAGTTTTTTAGGCATAATTGTGGAGCATTGTATTGCACCATCACTTGCCATTTTTCATGTTGTTTTTAAATTTTAGTTTATATATGAATGAATTTAATAAGTTATTTAAATATGTTGTAGTCATCTAAGCAATTGAGTGCAATTTCCACCCATTTCATCGTATCTGCCTCAAAGCTAACAGTGCATCCTCGACAGAAAATCCACCTCAGACACACCATATTTCGGCACTAAGGTACACTTTTTTAAATAAATTACGCATATACATGATTCTAAATTAGAATTATTTAACGTATAATAAGATGACAAAAAATTCTTAAAGGGTCCTCAATGCGTCCTCATCGCTTTTCATCGACGGATTTCATTTTCATCTGCCAGTTGGACAGCACAAAAATTGTTCTGTAATTTGTATAATCGGGAGAAAATTAGTACTATTGCAAAAAAATATAGCGGAACATTACATTATTTAAATATGACACAAGAAGAGAAGACGCAAATAGAGGAACGCATCGTAGAGGTGCTGAAGACCGTGTATGACCCCGAAATTCCCGTGAATGTATATGACCTGGGGCTGATTTACAAGATAGACCTGAAAGAGGACGGCGACCTGGACATGGACATGACACTGACCGCCCCCGCCTGCCCCGCTGCCGACTTCATCATGGAAGACGTGAGACAAAAGGTAGAAAGCGTGACAGGTGTGAACAGCGCCAACATCAACCTGGTATTTGAACCCGTATGGGACCAGAGCATGATGAGCGAAGAGGCAAGAGTGGAGTTAGGGTTTTAGGTGGGATTAACATATTCCCACCGATAAGCATATAAATGAAGTATCACTTGATTATGAAACCTATATATTTCCTTTCGGATGCCCACCTCGGTTCTTGGGCGATAGAGCATGGCAGGATGCACGAGCGACGGTTGGTGCGCTTTCTGGACGACATCAAGAACAAGGCGGCTGCCGTGTATCTGCTGGGCGACATGTTTGATTTCTGGTACGAATACAAATATGTGGTACCTAAGGGTTACACACGTTTCCTCGGTAAGCTGTCGGAACTGACCGACCTTGGCGTGGAGGTACATTATTTTATAGGGAACCACGACATCTGGGCATACGACTATTTAGAAAAGGAGTGCGGAGTGATACTCCACCGCCAGCCGCTGACCACTGAGATATACGGCAAAGTGTTTCTGATGGATCATGGTGACGGACTGGGCGACCCCGACAAGAAATTCAAACTGCTGCGCAGGGTGTTCCGCAACAAGGTGTGCCAGGTGCTGTTCTCCTCGCTGCACCCCCGGTGGGGCATGTGGTTCGGACTGACATGGGCGAAACACAGCAGGATGAAAAGGAAAAACAACGAGGAACCGCCCTATATGGGAGAAAGCAAAGAGCATCTGGTGCTCTTTACCAAGAAATACATGACCACCCACCCCGATGTGGATTACTTTATCTATGGCCACCGCCACATAGAACTCGACCTGCAACTGTCCAAGAAGACCCGCATGATGATTCTGGGCGACTGGATCACCCAATTTACCTACGTGGTATTCGACGGCACGCACCTGTTTATGGAGGAATATGCGGAGGGGGAGAGTGTGCTGAAATGACAGAAAAAAATGCAGATACCTTCATCGGGCAACGAAGGTATCTTCGCAAGCCAATGAAGGTACCTTCGGAAGCCATCGAAGGTACCTTCATTTTTTGGGGCGGATTATCTCATCTTTTCATGCGCCCTGGCCGCCTGCTGACGTGCTTGCGGTCAAGGCACATCGATCATACCAGTTCCATGGTATCGGTGGCTATCATCAGTTCCTCGTCAGTGGGAACCACCACCACCTTCACCTTGGAGTCAGGAGTGGAGATGACGGCTTCCTCGCCGTGGATGCCGGCGTTCTTGGCGGTATCGAGCTTCACACCCATCCACTCCATATTGCGGCATACCTCCTCGCGCATGTTGGCCTGGTTCTCTCCCACACCGGCGGTGAACACGATGGTGTCAACGCCTCCCATGGCAGCGGCATAGGCACCCACATATTTCTTGATGCGGTAGAAGTACATATCGAGGGCAAGTACGGCTCTTTCGTCGCTGTTCTTGGCAGCGGCATCAATCTCGCGCATGTCGCTGGAGATGCCCGTGATGCCGAGGAGTCCGCTCTTCTTGTTGAGCAGGTTGGAGATGCCGTCGGCATCGAGGTTCTGCTTCTTCTGGATAAAGCTGATGGCACCGCCGTCGATATCGCCCGAACGGGTACCCATCATCAGACCCTCCAGCGGCGTGAGTCCCATAGAGGTGTCGATACACTTGCCCTTATCCACGGCAGCCACGGAGCCTCCGTTGCCGATGTGGCAGGTGATGATGCGCTGCTCTTCAGGCTTAACGCCGAGGATCTCGCACACACGTGCCGACACATAGCGGTGGCTGGTGCCATGGAAACCGTAGCGGCGCACGCCATACTGCTGATACAGCTCGTAGGGAATGGCATACATATATGCCTTGGCGGGCATCGTCTGATGGAAGGCGGTGTCGAACACGCCCACCTGGGGCAGTCCGGGCATCAGTTCCTTCACGGCGTTCACACCCTTGAGGTTGGCGGGGTTGTGCAGAGGAGCCAGGTCATTGCAAGCCTCGAAAACCTGAAGCACCTCATCGGTGAGCAGCACGCTCTTGTTGAACTTCTCTCCGCCGTGCACCATGCGGTGTCCCACAGCGTTTATCTCACTCAGGTCCTTGATAACACCGATCTCAGGGTCTGTAAGCAGCGAGAAGATAAACTTCACTCCCTCTGTATGTTCGGGAATATCGTGCATGATCTGCTTCTTTTCCCCGTTAGCCAACTTCACCTTCACAAAGGCATTGTCAAGTCCCACGCGCTCTGCCCCACCCGAGGTCATCACGCTCTTGTCGTCCATATTATAAAGTGCGTACTTTATCGAAGACGACCCACAGTTTAATACTAATATCTTCATAATTTATTATTTAATCACTTCGCATCCATAGCCTGACAAGCGGTGATGGCAACCATCTTGTAGATATCATCTACCGAGCAGCCACGGCTGAGGTCGTTGACCGGACGGGCGATACCCTGGAGGATAGGACCGAGAGCCACAGCACCTCCGAGACGCTCCACGAGTTTGTAGGAGATATTGCCCACCTCAAGACAAGGAACAACCAGCACATTAGCCCTGCCGGCGATTTCGCTGCCCGGAGCCTTCTTAGCACCTACAGAGGGAACGAGGGAGGCATCAGCCTGCAGTTCACCATCGATATGCAGGTCGGGAGCCATCTCTTTGGCAATACGGGTAGCCTCCACCACCTTGTCCACCACCTCATGGCTGGCACTGCCCTTGGTAGAGAAACTGAGCATCGCCACACGGGGGTCGGCAAAGCCAGCCACACTCTTGGCGGTCTGGGCGGTACATACGGCAATCTGTGCCAACTGGGAGGCATCGGGCATAGGAGTAACCGCCACGTCACCAATTACCAGCACACCATTCTCACCGTATTCAGGCTTCTGGGTAATCATCAGCATGGCACCGCTGACACAACTGATACCGGGAGCGCACTTGATAATCTGCAAGGCAGGACGCAGGGTGTCGCCTGTGGTGCTGAGGGCACCCGAAATCTGTCCGTCGGCTCCTTCGGTCTTGATAATCATGCAACCGAGGTAGAGAGGATTCTTCACCAGTTCGCGGGCTTTCTCGATGGTCATGCCCTTGCTCTTGCGCAACTCTGTAAGCAAGGCAGCATATTCCTCGCTCTTGGGGTTGTTCTCAGGATCGATAAGGGTAGCCTTGTCGATATGAGTGAGTCCCCACTGGGCTGCCAACGCATGTATCTCATCGGGATTGCCGATAAGGATAAGGTCTGCCACGTCGTCTGCCAACACGCGGTCGGCTGCTCTCAAGGTACGCTCCTCGGTAGCTTCGGGGAGCACGATGCGCTGCTTGTTGCTCTTGGCGCGCTCGATGATTTGTTGTACTAAATCCATTGTTGTTTGTTTTTAATTATGTTTTAAGGATATTTGTTGTATTGTTTCTCCTAACGGATTCTTCTTCATCTTAATAACCGGGATACTTTTCCTGTAAAAACGAGCCTATGTTTCAGGCTCAGCCGAACGCCTTTTCCTCGGTGAGGATGCTCTCCAGTTTCTCTGCCGAGAGGCGCAGGTAGAACTTGCCCGCTATCGCCACGGTGATGCCTCCCGTCTCCTCGCTCACCACAATGGCAAGGGCATCACACTCCTGGGAGATGCCCAGAGCTGCCCGGTGGCGCAGTCCCAGTTCCTTGGGTATATCGAAGCTGTGGCTTACGGGCAGGATACAGCCGGCGGCCAGGATGCGTTTGTCGGCTATCACCATGGCCCCGTCGTGCAGGGGAGAGTTCTTGAAAAAGATGTTCTCTATGAGCCGCTGGTTGATATTGGCGTCTATCTTGTCGCCCGTATCTGCCACCTCCATCAGCGAAGTGGCACGCTCTATCACTATCAGCGCCCCTTCCTTGCGCTTGCTCATGCTGAGACATGCCAGCACCACCGCCATGATGGCTTCCTTGTCGGCTGTATCGTCGTGCTGCTTGCCCTCGTTGCTGAACAGGCGGGTGAAACGGCGGATGTGCTGATGGGCTCCAAGATTGTAAAGGAACTTGCGCACATCGTCCTGAAAAAGAATAATCAGACCTATCACTCCCACACTGACCAGCTTGTCCATGATGCTGCCCAAGAGTCGCATCTCCATTATCTGCGACACGAAAAGCCACACTACCACAAAGACCAGAATACCGATGAACACGTTGAGAGAGCGCGACTCCTTCATCACACGATAGACGGAGTAGAGCATCACCGCAACGAGGAATATATCGATGAAATCTTTGAGACCGAAAGGAAAGAACATGGACTATCAGGTTGTTTCAGGGTAGATTTGACTCACTATCTTTACTGCTTCCACCGCCTCGCGCACATCATGTACCCTCAGTATATGAGCACCCTGTTGCAGGGCGATGGTGTGGAGCACGGTGGTGCCGTTGAGGGCCTCGGCAGGGGTACCGCCCAGCAAACGGAACACCATGGACTTGCGTGACACACCCACCAGCAGGGGGCATTGCAGTACCTGCAGTTCGCGCAACTGGGACATCAGCCGGTAGTTCTGCTCCAGCGTCTTTCCGAAACCGAAGCCAGGATCGAGGATTATATCCGCCACGCCAAGACTGTGTAGCTGCTGCACCTCACGCGAGAAAGCCATGAGCATATCGTGCAGGGTGGGCTGCACCGACATCAGGATATAAGGTACCTTAAGACGCGCTACCATGCGGAACATGGCTGGATAGCCGTCGGCTGCAAGCACCTCGGGAGCGGCATGAGAGCCGGCGGTACCTCCGAAGGCTCCGTTGACATTGCCCTCGCTCACATCGTTGATGATCGCCACACCATACTCTTCCACAGCCATCCTTGCCACATCCGGACGGAAGGTATCCACGCTGACCACAGCACCTGGCTGCTCGCGACGCAGTATCTGCAAGGCATGGCGAAGGCGGCACATCTCTTCTTCCTCGCTCACCTGCTCGGCTCCCGGACGGGTAGAAAAGGCACCCACGTCGATGATGGTACCTCCCTCAGCCACAATCTGATTCACGCGACCGGCAATCTCTGCCTCCGCCTGTTTACGACTGCCTGCATAGAAGGAGTCGGGGGTACAGTTGAGAATACCCATCACCTGTGGCGTGGCAAGCGAAAGGAGTCTGCCACCGACATTGAGGGTATAGGGAAGAGGTTGTTGCATGGTGTGCATGGTTATCAGAACCGCTTTGTTACGGCACCCGTTATGCTTGCAAATTTACAATATAAATATGAAAAGACACTTTAAATCACAGAAAACTTTGTACTTTTGCAGCAATAAAATTGAGTGGGGAAGCTGTTTCCCCTTATACCGTTATGAGCATCGAACAACTATACGCCATCTTCACAGAGCACCCTGTGGTGACCACCGACAGCAGAGACTGTCCGGAGGGTTCTATCTTCTTCGCACTGAAAGGAGCCAACTTCAACGGCAACCGGTTTGCCAGAAGTGCTCTCGAAAAGGGATGTGCCTATGCCGTCATCGACGAACCTGAATATGCGGAAAACGACCGTTTCATCGTGACCGACGACTGCCTGCGCACCCTGCAACTGCTGGCAAGGGAGCACCGCCGCCACTGCCACATCCCCGTAATAGGCATCACGGGTACCAACGGGAAGACTACCACCAAGGAACTGGTGGCTGCCGTACTGAAAGAGAAGTACAGGGTGCTGTTCACCCAGGGCAACCTGAACAATGACATCGGAGTACCCAAGACATTGCTGCAACTGGACAGGGAGCACGAGATAGCAGTGATTGAGATGGGGGCGAGCCACCCGGGTGACATCAAGACCCTGGTAGAATTAGCCGAACCCGACTACGGCATCATCACCAACGTGGGCAGGGCACATCTGCAGGGTTTCGGTTCGTTTGAGGGAGTGGTGAGAACCAAGGGAGAACTGTATGACTTCCTGCGTACCCGCCCCGATGGAATGGTGTTTATTGATAATGGCAATACCCACCTCACAGCATTGGCAAGGGGACTGAAGCAGATAACCTATGGCACTGCAGACGGCACAACGCCTCCTCAAGTGAAAGGCGAGACGGTGCAGTGTGCCCCCACCCTATGCTTCCGCTGGTACGACCCAGTGGGCAATGCCTACACGGTACAGACGCACCTGATTGGAAGTTACAACCTGCTTAACATGCTTGCGGCTGCAGCTATAGGACTGCACTTCGGAGTGACACCCTCACAGATAAACCACGCGTTAGAGCATTATATACCGGGAAATAACCGTTCGCAACTGGACACCACAGCATACAACCATTTAGTGATGGATGCCTACAACGCCAACCCCACCAGCATGGAAGCTGCCATCACCAATTTCCATCTGATGGAGGTGGAAGGGAAAATGCTGATTCTCGGCGATATGAAGGAATTGGGTGAGGTGAGCCACGAGGAGCATCAGAAAATAGTGGATCTGCTGAAATCCTACGGTTTCACCGATGTATGGTTGGTGGGAAGCGAGTTTGCCGCCACCCTGTCACCCTACCGCCACTTTGCGGATGCCGAGGAGGTAAAAGAAGCCATCCGCCAGGAGCAGCCCCGCCACAAATACATTCTTATCAAGGGGAGCAACAGCATGAAACTGGCTCCACTGAAAGAACTGCTGTAAGGAGGCTGAGAATGCAGGAACGACTGACAGGGAAAGGACAGTACGAATAAAAAACGGAAAAAACATTGCATTCTCATTTTTTTAATGTACCTTTGCACCGCTTAAGGCACGGGATGTAGCGCAGTTGGTAGCGCACTACGTTCGGGACGTAGGGGTCGGGCGTTCGAGTCGCCTCATCCCGACCAAAAAAGGCAATCGGTTATTCCGGTTGCCTTTTTCTTTTCCACCCCTTCCATCGCGGCAATTCAATATGACATTAGAAGCGGGCTTTTAGCGGAAAACGACACAAATCTCAAAATGTTTGACCTTTGAGGGAGATTTATTCGAACGAGAGGTAGGGTTTCAAGCGCAGGGTGTCGGCGGGAGAAAAGGCAGGAAGCATCAGCAGGGTGGAAAGAGAAGAAAGAGAGCCGTGTCTGCGACGGTAGTCCATCACCTGACACACCTGCTCATAGTCGAGATAGGGATGGTGGTACAAGGTACGGAAAGCTGCACGGTTGATGGCAAGGCGTCGGCACGATGGTGCCGAGACATGGAACCATCTGTGGCAATGTATCAGGGAAGAGTCGATTTCATCCAGTTGGGCAGGACTTACAAACCCGCCCAACCTGTTGCGGTAATCCACTATACGGCGCGCCCAATAAGGACCTATGCCCGGCACACGTTGCAACAGTGCGGTATCGGCTGTATTGAGATTGAGTACCGTATCGGTACGGAACTTCACACTCTTAGGGTATAGATGAGAGGCATGGCTGCTCCATGATTTCCGTCGGGTTGACTGATAAGCGTTGTACCTATACCGCTTTTCAGACTGAACCCGTTTTTTCCTGTCATATCTTTGGGGATAGCTACGGCGGGCACTGTCTGCCATGGCAAAGCGGCATGAATCGGCCTCGGTCGCTGCCCATTCATGCCGCTTCGGTTGCGGTTTCAGCAATATTACACACGCTACGCCTCCCAACAAGATTGTCAGCAAGACAACCAAAAGGAGCGCATCACGCCGGCACAGGAAAAGTCTCATGCACCGAAAAGAGTTTATGCCAGCAAGCGCTTTACCACTTCAGAGATGGCATTTCCGGAAGCCTTGCCTGCCAACTGCTTGCTTGCCACTCCCATCACCTTTCCCATCTCCTTGATACTCTGTGCGCCCGTTTCTGCTATGATGGCTTTCACCGCTGCCTCAATCTCCTCGGCAGTCATTGCCTTGGGCAGGTACGACTCAATCACATTGACCTGCGCCATCTCGGCCTCTGCCAGGTCGGCACGGTTTTGCTGGTTGTACAGTTCGGCGGCATCCCTGCCCTGCTTGGACAGTTTCTGCAGTATCTTCAGAGCTGCTGCATCCTCCAGCGTGTCGTTGGCACCGGGGGCAGTCTTTGCCTCAATAAATACCTTCTTGATGTTGCGCAGTGCTTCCAAACGCACCTTATCCTTTGCTTTCATCGCCTGAACGATGTCTTTGCTCACTTGTTCAAATAGTTCCATTGCTTGATTGTATTAGAGTTTTATCTTGAATGACCGTTTCCTTATTTATGCAAACGAGATGACACCCGAAACACTCTCGCTCGATTCCTGCTCAGCAGGAGTTTCCTGCTGGTGCCCTCCATCGCCATACGACTGGCTCCGGATGCTGTCCAAGGTTTCCCGGGTGCGCTTATAGGTGGGTGTGGATTCCACGGCAGAGATGATATCGTCGTTGTCCAGGTCCTCCTGACGGAACAGATAGATATGTGGGCGACGCTTATAGCGCGCATTGGTGTTTCCGTCGCCATAATAGCGGTTGCGCCTATCCTCGTTGCGGGCAATCTTCTCCTGCACCTCCGCGATACGGTTGGCCTCCTCCTGGGTATGGCGTTTCAGATGGCCGTCCATACCATCCACATTCTGTATGCCGAAGCCGGTGGCAAGGATAGTAACCTTCACCTTCTTGCCCAGTTCGGGGTCGGTGGCTATACCCCACTTGATTTCAAAGTCGCCGAACTTTGCCATGAAGTCATTCACATCGTTCATCTCTTCCATCATCAGCGACTCCTTGCCGTCTTTGCCACCGGAGAACGAGATGCTGAGCAGAATCTTCTTGGAGTTATACACATCATTCTCATTGAGCAAGGGTGAGTTGAGGGCATCCTCGATGGCCTTCTTCACACGTCCCTCTCCCTCACCGTAACCTGTGGACATGATGGCAACACCACCGTCCTTGAGCACCGTCTTCACATCGTTGAAGTCGAGGTTGATAAGTCCGTGTACGGTAATGATCTCCGCTATGCTCTTGGCTGCCACACTCAGCGTGTCGTCAGCCTTACCAAAAGCATCGAGGACAGTGAGTTCGGGATAAATGGCACGCAGGCGCTCGTTGTTGATGACCAGCAGCGCATCCACATGTTTTGCCATCTGCTCTACACCATCCAGTGCCTGGTCAATCTTGCGGTCGCCTTCAAAACGGAAAGGAATAGTAACAATACCTACGGTGAGGATTCCCATCTCCTTGCTCACACGGGCAATGACAGGAGCTGCTCCCGTACCGGTGCCACCGCCCATACCGGCAGTGATGAACGCCATGCGTGTGCCGTCATTGAGCATGTTCTTGATGTCTTCGATGCTCTCTTCAGCAGCAGTCCGTGCCACATCAGGCTTGTTTCCGGCACCAAGACCCTCTACGCCCAACTGCAGATGCACAGGCACAGGACTGTCGTTGAGTGCCTGCTTGTCGGTATTGCACACCACGAATGACACATCGTGGATGCCTTCGCGATACATGTGGTTCACGGCGTTACCGCCTCCTCCACCTACACCAATCACCTTAATGATGCTGTTTTCCTTTTCAGGAGCTCCGAAATCCAATGCTCCCATGTTGTTATCTATCTCTGTCATAGTTCTTTCCCTTCCTCTTATTAGTTATCCGTTTCCTCCTTGGTCATGGTTTCTCCCAGGCGTTTCAGACCGTTGACGCATTTATAGAACAAGCTCTTCTTCTTGCGTTCCTCACGGCGTTTGCGCTCTTCCTCTTCGGCTCTTTCCCTTGCTATCCGCTCCTCCTCTTCGCGTTTGCGGCGAGCCTCTTCCTCTGCCTGCTGTTTTTCAGCCTCGGTGCGCACCACTCCCGTAGGTGTTTCTATCGCCTGCCTTGCCTTGGTACGCTCAGCAGCAGCGGCAGGTTGCTTGGCAGCAGTAAACAGGTCGCCATCGGCGGCTGAACCTCCTGCACAGTTCATATCGCCTTTCGCCAACAAGCCCAGCACGGTGTTCATCATACCGTTACGTGCAGTAATTTCCGGATTGTTGGAAGTGACCGTTTGGGTAACGAACTTGGCGATACGTATCTTGTCGATATGCGCGTGGTTGGCGAAGGCCTTTTCAATGTTCTTCATATTGGAACCGCCACCCGTAAGGATGATGCCTCCCAGCAGTTTGTCGGTATATTCGGTAGGAATCTGATGGAGCACGTTCTCGATGATTTCTTCCAGACGACTCTCCACTATCTCGATGAACTTGTGGCTCTCGATCTTCCTTTCCTGGTCAATGGGCAGCATCATGGTGTTGTCGATGTCGGCACTCTCGGTATAGGCACTGCCGTACTTGAGTTTCATCTTCTCTGCCTCGTTCTCCTCTATCTGCAGTGAGGCAATATCCTTGGTGATGTTGCCGCTACCCAAAGGCAATACAGACAGGTGGCGCAGAACATTCTTGCTATATACAGAGACGGTGACAGTATCAGAACCTATATCCACCAAGGCGCAGCCCGAGCGTTTCTCTGCCTCGGTAAGTACACTGTCGGCAAGGGCAAGGGGTGCCAGATACATCTCGGCGATGGCCACTCCGGCAGTTTCAAAGCATCTGTTGAGGTTGTTGTAGAATGTCTTGCGCCCCAGGATATTGAGGAAATTCCCTTCCAACCTCTTGCACTGGATGCCCACAGGATCCATCTGATACTGGTTGTCCACCTTGTATTCCTGCACGGCAGCATCCAGAATCTCCTGGTCGGGATAAGACATATTGCGGTTGGCATCCATCAGCTCTATCACCATGTCTTGGGTCACCTTGGTCTCCATAGCCAGGTTCTTGGTGATGACGTTGCGCAGACTACGGATGGATTGTCCGCCCACACCGACATATACCTGCGTGATTTCCGTCTTGAGCTGCATGGTAAGTTTCTTCACGATATTCGAGAGGCACTGCGCCGTTCTGTCGATATTATATACCACTCCCTTGTGAATGAACGACGAGGAGTTTTCCTTCACCACGGCGAGCACATTGATGCTACCGTCGAGATTTTTTGTTCCTGCAATACCGGTCATCTTGGATGAGCCAAGTTCTATTGCCACGATAAATTCCTTTGCTGCCATTTTCTTCGTCTGTATTATCTTGTTATCTTATTGTTTTCTTTCTTGGATTCCGATACCTTATTGGATTTCTGTCCGTCTGGGGCGCCCTGCTGTTCTCCCGTAGGTTGTTGCGGATGTACCTGTTGAGGTACAGGCTGAGGTGCCGCCACAGGAACGGCAGCATGAGGTTTCTTCGGTCTCTTCTTGCAGATAATCTGGTTGGAGAACTCCACGTTGATCATCTCGTACTTGTTCCATCCCGCCTCTTTCAGTCCGTATCTGTAGAACTTGTCAAGGCGATCCAGTTTTTCAGGGATGTTGACGGGTGCTCCCAGATACACGATATGGTTTCCCACACGCGGTACCATCTCGATAGAGCCATCGGACAACACATGCAACTGCTCCACCTGGTTGTGCCAGAAGGCGCTGTTGACAATGTAGTTACCCACCTGTCTGAGCACCTTGGAAGCATAGGGTTTTGTGATATCCCCTGTGGCAATCACCAGGTCGCCCGCATACTTGTTATTGGGCATGACACCCCCGCGGTTGTCTATATAGTAATCGTCACCGTTGTTGCTTTTCACCCTTATCAGCGGCATACGCTGGGTCAGTTTCACCACCACACCCGCATCGATGGTCTTGTAACACTCCACGGAGTCGATGAAAGGACTTTTCTCCAGCACGTTCTCTATCCTGCGCACATCCACCCCGCCCATGGGTTGCGACATGGGATAGATATTGTACTGTTTCATCAGGCGCACTATCTCGCTGTTGTCGAGAAAGCCATCCACCACGTCATCCTGAATCTGTATGTCCACCTCCGAGCACAACTGACTGTCATCATCCGTGCGGTTGAACACGGTGATGGCGAAAAACAGGTATGCTACCAGTGTCACGTCGATAATGGCGATGATGACGGTTTTCACTCTGACATTCATATCACGGTTGGTTTATTTCATTTTATCCTCCAGTATCTGCTGTATCTCGGGCACCATGTTGTCCAGATCTCCAGCACCGAGAATCACAAGCACGTCGAAGGAATGGGTGCGCACGTAGTCGAGCACCTCTTCCTTGCGTATCATCTCTTTCTCCACGCCAGATTTCAGCTGGTCGTAAATCAACTGCGAGGTGACACCCGGAATGGGCTCCTCGCGGGCAGGATAGATATCGCACAGCACCACCCGGTCGAGCTGGCTCAGACTATTGGCAAACTCCTTGTAGAAATCGCGTGTACGGGTATAGAGATGAGGCTGGAAAATCGCCGTAATCTTCCGGTTGCGATAGAGCTGGCGAATGCTGGAAGCACTCTGGAATATCTCTTGCGGATGATGGGCATAATCGCTCAGCAACACCGTCTTGTCTGTCTTTATCTTGAAGTCGAAGCGGCGGTCCACTCCCTGGAATGTGCTCATGCCGCGACGCAGTTCGTCGGCGGTGCAACCGCTGAGTTGTGCCATCGCCATGGCTGCCACACCGTTCTCGATGTTGATGGGCACGGGCTGTCCCAAACGGATATTGTTGACACGCTCGATGGGTGACACGAAGTCGAAGGTTATCTCTCCGTTCTCAATCACGATGTTCTCGGCATGAAAGTCACCTTTATCCAACGAGTAGTCGTATCTTCTCACTCCGGGTTGCAGGCGTTCCTGCATCTCCAGTCCGCGATGGATGATGAGTGCCCCACCGGGCTGTATGAGCGAAGAGTAATGGGCGAAACTCTCCAGGTATGCCTCCTTGGTGCCATAGATGTCAAGATGGTCGGCATCGGTGGCAGTAATCACACTCATCCAAGGTCTCAACCAATGAAAAGAGCGGTCAAACTCATCAGCTTCTATCACCACATAGTCGCTTTGGCTCAATATATAGTTGGTGTGGTAGTTCTTGGAGATGCCACCGAGAAAGGCGTTACAGTCGGCACTGCTTTGGTGCATGATGTGGGCACACATGGTAGAAGTGGTGGTCTTGCCGTGGGTGCCTGCCACACAAAGTCCGCGGTGGGTACGGGTCAGCGTGCCCAGCACTTGCGCCCTTTTCTGTATATCGAAGCCATGCTCCCTGAAGTATTGCAATTCCCTGTTGTCATCGGGAATGGCTGGGGTATATATCACCAGACATTCCTCCGGATTCTTGCAGGGTTCGGGAATCAAGGTCAGGTCTTCTGCATAGTGGATGCTCATGCCCTCCTGTGTGAGCTGACCGGTCAGCGGTGTAGCTGTCTTGTCATAACCTGCCACCACCAGTCCCTTGTGCATGAAATAGCGGGCAATGGCGCTCATGCCTATGCCGCCGGCACCCAGGAAATATACTGCTTTGATGTCTTTCAGTTCCATTGTTCTTTCGTTTATGCGGGTTGTTTGTCTCCCCGCTGTCGTTTCTACGGTTTTCTCATATTCAGCACCTCGCGGGCTATTGTCTCTGCCGCATCGGGCAATGCCAGTTTCAGGATATTGTCGTGCAGCGACTGCAACAAGGATTTGTTATCCACTGTGTTGAGCGCCAAGGTGATAAGCTGTTGGGGAGCATCGGCATCCTTCACAAAGAGGGCTGCATCCTTATTGACAAGTGCCATGGCATTCTTGGTCTGATGGTCTTCTGCCACGTTGGGCGAAGGCACCAGGATGACAGGCTTTCCGATAAGACAGAACTCGGAGATGCTACCGGCTCCTGCCCTGCTCACCACCAGGTCGGCTGCCCTATAGGCAGCTCCCATATCTGCGATGAAGTCGGTGACCACCAGATTAGGTACCGGGGGTATCTGCTGCATCTGCTGCCTTATCTGTTCGCTGTAGTACTTGCCCGTCTGCCAGATAAACTGCACCTTGCTCTCCCTTATCTGGTGGATATGGCTCATCACACTCTCGTTCAGGGTACGGGCACCCAGACTGCCTCCCACGATTAGGATGGTTCTGCAGTCGGGTTTCAGTCCGAATTGCTGCAAAGCTTCCTCCCGGGTGAGGGTGGTTTCCAGCAGGTTCTGTCGCACGGGATTGCCCGTCTTGATGATTTTTTCTGTGGGAAAGAAACGCTCCATGCCGTCGTATGCCACGCAAATCTTCTCCACCTTGGCTGCCAGATGCTTGTTGGTGACTCCGGCATAGGAGTTCTGCTCCTGAATCAGACAGGGAATACCCATAGCTGCGGCGGCATCCAAGGTGGCTGCACTGGCATAGCCTCCCACTCCCACCGCCACCTGCGGACGGAATTCCTTCAGTATAGACCTCACCATGCGCTTGCTCTTCAAGAAATCGAGTGCCACCCCGATATTTTTGGGCGACCACAGCGGACGTATCAGTCCGCGCACGGGCAAGCCTTTGATGTTATAACCCGCAGCAGGTACACGCTGCATCTCCATTCTACCCAATGCTCCCACAAAGAGTATCTCTGCATCGGGGCGCATGCGCCTGATGGCATTGGCGATAGAAACGGCAGGAAAAATATGGCCCCCTGTACCGCCTCCACTGATGATGATTCGCGTTTCGTTCATTTGGCTATATTGACAGTTTGATTTTGTTTCTCCAATTCTCTCTTGCGTTGCTTGGCAGAACGGCTGACACTGAGGATGGCTCCTATGTAGGCGCAATTGATAATGGTAGAGGTACCGCCCCTGCTGATAAGAGGCAACGGTTGACCCGTGACAGGTACAATGCCCACTGCCACCATCATGTTGAAGGTGGCCTGTACCACCAGCAGCATTGCCAGTCCCATCACCAGAAACGCGGGGAAATTGTTCTCGCACTGACTGGCGATACGGGCTGCCCTGAACAGCAGTATCACATAGAGGAACACCACGAAAGCGGCGCCTAAAATGCCCATTTCTTCGATGATGATGGCATAAATGAAGTCAGAGAACGCCTGTGCCAGGAAGTCGCGCTCCACACTGTTGCCCGGTCCCTTGCCGATAAAGTTGCTCGACACGATGGCGATATTGGCATGCGCCACCTGTGCATCCTTGTCCAAATCGTAGTCCTTGGGCGCCACCTCCTTGTCATCGCTGAACTTCTCGATGCGGTTCTTCCATGTAGAGGCACGGTGGAACATCTTCTCCAGAGTTCCCTCTTTCTTCTTCTCTGTGGTATTATCCACCTGTTCTGCCACCACTTTTCCGCCCGTTTCATCGGCGGTTTTCGCTGCACTGTCAGCACTGCCTGCCATGAAGATGAATGCCAGTCCGAGGGCTGCGATGACAAGCACCATGCCAAACAGTTTGCCCAACTGCACCATAGGCACTCTGCCCACAAACATCATAAGCACCACCACAAACGCCAAAAGCACGGCAGTGGAGAGGTTTTCGAGCAGGATAAGGAAGGTGATGGGTATGGTGATGATGAGGATATACCTGAATGCCATCTTGTCAGCTCCTTTCTCATGTTGCATCACACCCAGAATTTGTGCCACCGCCAGCACCACAGCTCCCTTGGCTATCTCAGAGGGCTGGAAAGTGATGCCGAAGAGGGGAATCATGCGTTGCGCTCCATTGATATTCTGACCTGCCACCAGTACCCACAACAGGGTGATGACAGAGACCGCCAGCAACGTCACCGTGAGCAATTTGAAATATCTGCAAGGGACATTGAGCACCACCACAGCCACAAAAGTGCCTATGAAAAGCATCACGGCATGCCTCAACATGGGCATCACGTAGTTGTTGTCATACGAGAGGTGACTGGATGCGCTGAACACTTCCACCAGACTGATCATGCAGAGGAAGAAGAACACTATCCATACTACCTTGTCGCCCTTGAAAATATTTGAAATCTTCTTGTTCATTCGGTTGTCTGTTCTTGCTTTAATCAGATGTCTATACTGTTATTACCTTATTATATATATTACCGGATGCCTGCTACAGGAACCTTGCCGCTACAGACTTCTTGCCAGAGTCTTGAACTGTTCGCCACGGTCTTCCATATTCTTGAACAGGTCGAAGCTGGCGCAACAGGGACTAAGCAGTACCGTTTCGCCAGGTTTTGCCAGTTCGTAACATGCCTCGATGCACTCTTTCATGGAGTGGGTGTCGCGCACAGGAATGCCCATTCCATCGAAGAAACCGTGCAGTTTGGTATTGTCTGCCCCAAGATATACCAGTGCCGAGCACTTCTGTGCCACCAGTTCCTTGATAGCATTGTAGTCGTTGCCCTTGTCCTTGCCTCCAAGGATAAGCACCACCTTGGTCTTCATACTCTCCAAGGCATACCAACAGGCATCCACATTGGTGGCTTTCGAGTCGTTGACATACTGCACTCCACGCACAGTGACCACCTTTTCCAACCGGTGTTCCACTCCGGGGAAGTCGCTCAGACTCTTGCGTATCACCTCTTTTCTGATACCGGCGATGTTGGTAGCGATACCGGCAGCCAGACTGTTATATACATTATGCACACCTGTGAGACTCAGTTGCTCCTGTTCCATATTGAAGGGGGTGGGCACCTCAATGGTATATTTCCCTTCCTCGATATATCCGATAGAACCCTTTTCCTTGATTTGGGAGAACGGGCACTGCACGGCCTGGATATCGTATTTCTCCAGTTCGCGCTTGATGATGGGGTCGTCGTTCCAATAGATGAAGGCATCGTCAGCGGTCTGGTTCTGTATGATACGCATCTTGGAGTCCACATAGTTCTGCATACAGTTGTCGTAGCGGTCCAGATGGTCGGGTGTGATGTTGAGCAGGATAGCGATGTTCGCCCTGAAACAGTACATATTGTCCAGTTGGAACGAACTGAGTTCGATGATATAGTACTCATGCGGTTCCTCAGCCACCTGCAATGCCAGCGAGTGACCGATATTGCCCGCCAGTCCCACATCGTAGCCTGCCTCCTTGAAAATATGGTAGATGAGCGAGGTAGTGGTGGTCTTTCCGTTACTTCCCGTGATACAAATCATCTTGGAATGGGTATATCTGCCTGCAAACTCTATCTCGCTGATGATGCCGATGCCCTTTTCAATGGCACGCTTCACCATGGGAGCCGTGTCGGGAATACCCGGACTCTTGATGATTTCATCGGCATTGAGTATCTTCTCTGCAGTATGCGTGCCCTCTTCCCACTCTATGCCACGGTCGTCGAGCATCTTCTTGTATCTGTCGTGGATGGCAGACATATCTGACACAAACACATCGAAGCCCTCTTTCTTGGCAAGCACAGCGGCACCTGCGCCACTCTCTCCTGCTCCCAGTATCACGATTCTTTTTGCCATTTTCGTTGTTCTCCTTTGGTTATTGTAGGAATAATGTTTGTATTTTCCCGCCTCCTTATCTCACCTTGAGGGTGATGATGGTCATGGCGGCAAGGATGATGGAAATAATCCAGAACCTCACGGTAATCTTCGACTCATGGAAGGGGCGGTGGGGCCACTTCTTCAGCAAGTACGTGCTGGTAGCGTCGAGCTGCGAATCGAGTTTCCTGAAGTTGTCATGGATGGGGGTTGCCCTGAACACACGCACTCTTCTGCCCTTGCGTTTCTGCAACTTGAACCACTGCGTCTGGATAATCACACTGAGACTCTCCACGAAGAAGATGCCGCAGAGGATGGGCAGTAGCAGTTCCTTGTGGATAATGATGGCACATACGGCAATGATACCGCCGATGGTGAGCGAACCCGTATCGCCCATGAACACCTGTGCAGGATAAGCATTGTACCACATGAAACCTATCATGGCACCGATGAAGGCACAGATGAACACCACCAGTTCCTCCGAGCCGGGAATATACATGATATTGAGGTAGGCGGCATACTCAATATGACTGGACACATAGGCAAGGATGCCCAACGCCACACCCACCACGGCGGAGTTGCCGGCACACATTCCGTCCATTCCATCGTTGAGATTGGCACCGTTAGACACTGCCGTAACTACGATGATGGTCATCACCACAAAGAGTATCCAGCCTGCCGCTGTCTTGTACTTGCCGCAAAAAGCCATCACCTCTGAATAGTCGAGGTTATGGTTTTTCAGGAAAGGGATGGTGGTCTTGAGGGATTTCTCCGCCTCGCTCTTGTGCTTCACCACGGTAACCTGATTCTGCTTCTCCAGTACCACATTCTCGCGCATCACGGCATCAGGACTCAAGTACAGGGCAAGCCCTACAATCAGTCCGATACTCACCTGTCCCACTATCTTGTATTTGCCTTTCAGTCCCTCCTTGTTGCGCCTGAAGATCTTGATGTAATCGTCCATAAAGCCCAGGAAACCGAGCCACACGGTAGTTATCATCATCAGGATGAGGTAGATATTGCGCATACGTCCCAACAGGATGACAGGCACCAGGATAGAGATGATGATGATGATGCCTCCCATGGTAGGCACACCCTTCTTCTCTACTCCAAAGGGGTCGATACTGGGGTCTCGCTGCACCTCTGAGATATTTTTTCGTTTCATGAACTTGATGAAGCGCTCACCCACCCATGCAGAGAGCAACAGGGAGAGAATCAGCGTGAGCAGTGCCCTAAACGATATGTATGACCAGATGTGTGCACCCGGTATGTCATACTGGTCGAGGAAGCGGAAGATGTAGTACAGCATGGTAGTTTCGTTTGATTATTGGTTATCTGATACGCTGTTTATGCTTCTTCGGCGGTGTCAAAGCATGCCCTCACCACCTCCTTGTCATCAAAGTGGTGCTTTACGCCCTTCACCTCCTGATAGTCTTCATGTCCCTTGCCGGCGATGAGTATCACATCGCCCTTTTCCGCCATCATGCAGGCAGTGCGGATAGCCTCTTTCCTATCTACGATGCTCAGCACCTTCTTCATCTGCCGGGCATTGAGTCCTGCCAGCATGTCATTGATGATGTCCTGAGGTTCCTCAAAGCGGGGGTTGTCGCTGGTAATGATTACCCTGTCGCTCTGCTTCACCGCCTCCTGTGCCATGAGCGGACGCTTGCCCTTGTCACGGTTGCCGCCGGCACCGCACACCGTTATCACATGCCCGCTCTTGCCCAGTACCTCATGGATGGCATTGAGCACATTTTCCAAAGCATCGGGAGTATGGGCGTAGTCCACGATAGCGGTATATCCCTCGGGAGCATGCAGGGGTTCCAGTCTGCCGCTCACACTCTTCAGTGTGCTCATAATCAGCAGCACCTGTTCCGGCTGCTGGCCCAGCATCACGGCGGCTCCATACACTGCCAGCAGGTTGCTCACATTGAACTTGCCGATAAACTGCACACCCACCTCACTGCCACAGATATCGAGATACATTCCCTCGAAGTGACACTCTATGATGCGAGCCTTGAAGTCGGCAAGGGTGCGTGTGGAGTAGGTCTTCACCGTAGCTTTGGTGTTCTGCACCATCACCATTCCGTTCTTGTCGTCGGCATTGGTAATGGCAAAGGCTGTCTTGGGCAGCATGTCAAAGAATGCCTTCTTTGCATCGCGGTAGTTCTCGAAGGTCTTGTGGTAGTCCAGGTGGTCGCGTGTCAGGTTGGTGAATATGCCTCCTGCAAAGGTGAGTCCGCCGATGCGTTTCTGTGCGATGGCATGACTGGAACACTCCATAAAGGCATACTGACAACCGGCTTCCACCATCTGTGCCAACAGGGCATTGAGTTCGATGGGTCCGGGGGTAGTGTGGTCGGCAGGCACCGGCTTCTCGTCGATATAGTTACATACGGTGGAGAGCAGACCGCACTTGTAGCCCAGTTTACGGAACATACTATATAATAATGTGGCGATAGTGGTTTTTCCGTTGGTTCCCGTCACGCCCACCAACTTGAGCTTGGAGGTAGGATTGCCGTAAAAGTTGGTGGCAAGCTGTCCTACCACCTCCTCGGTATTCTCCACCTGTATATAGGTCACTCCTGCCTGTTGTGCTTCGGGCATTTCCTCGCACATCACAGCCACAGCCCCCTGCTCTATGGCCTTGGGGATATACAGGTGACCGTCTGCCTGGGTGCCTCTTATCGCCACAAAGAGATAACCGGGTTTGATTTTCCTTGAATCGATGTCCACTCCGTTGATGCTGGTTAGGTCGTTGCCTTGCAATGCCACCAGAGGGATGTTGTTGAGCAGTTCGTTCAGTTTCATCTTCTTCTAATTATATTGTACATGTCATTTCATGGTCAGCACACAAACGGCTCCCTGAGGCACCTTGCCTCCAGGAGTGATACTCTGCCTTTCCACCTTTCCACGCCCTTCTATTCTGACACGCAGTCCTGCGTTCTCCAGCAGATAGACAGCATCACGTGCACCCATACCCACCACATTGGGCACCTTGTCCTTGCCCAAGCTCTGCTTGTTCAGACTCACCTGCCTGCGGTCGCTGTCTGCAGTGCCCCATACCTGTTCGTTGAAGGTTCCGTTCGCTGTCCACTCGCGCCGGGTGGGTATCTGCAGATGATTCAACACATAGTCGGCAGCCAGTATGTTGCCGTTTTTCACATCGGGCACATGGCAGGAACTGCTGTCTTTAGCATCGCTCACGTCGAAACGCAGGTGACGCGCCATCACGCCCTCGGCAATATGGTGGAACACCACACCGCTCATACCGCCGCCCGAGGCGGGCAATCCTGTTTTCTTGATACACACGATGCAGCTGTATTTAGGATTGTCGGCAGGGAAGAAGCCGGCAAAGCTCAACCAGTATTTCGTGGTGCCGCTTTTATAGCTCGAGCCTCCCTCAGCCACCTGTGCCGTTCCTGTCTTTCCTGCCACCTTGAACAGCTTGGAGCCAGCCTTGCGCCCCAGTCCCTGGCTCACCACATGCTCCAGGATGGTCTGCATGGTCTTCACCGTCTCCTTTTTGGCAATAGGTCGATCCATCACCCTCTCAGGCGGAAACTCGCGTATCACCTCACCGTCTTTCACCACTTCTTTTACAAAGCGGGGGCGCATCATGATACCATCGTTGGCAATGGCATTGTAGAAGGTGAGGGTACTGATGGGGGGTATCTGCGTCTCATAGCCTATGCTCATCCACGGCAGGGCTGTCTTGCTCCAGTTGAGATACTGGCCACGACTGTTTTTCTTGGGCATTCGTATTCTGGGCTTGGCAGCTCCCACTAAAGGCAGCTGTAAGTCGGAAGCGATACCTGTACGGTAGATGCCCTGCACGAACTTCTCGGGATTGCTGCCATAGTGCTCGTCGATGATACGGCTCACGCCTATGTTGGAACTCACCTCCAGGATTCGCGGTACTGAAATCACCTGATAGCCTCCACGCTGCCAGTTGTGGTCTTTCATGTATCTGCCGTGCATCTGCCATATACCGCAACCCGTATCTACCCGGTAGGTAGTATCTACCACCCCATCGTCGAGTGCCACCAGGATGGATGCCACCTTGAACACCGATCCCGGCTCGCGCAGGTCTGCCACGGCATTGTTTTTCACTTCGCGGTACACACCGTCAGCCACACGGGTCATATTGACTATCGCCTTGATATCGCCCGTCTTCACCTCCATGAGGATGGCGACACCCAGTTCTCCGTTGATCTCACGCAGTTCGTCTATCACTGCCCGTTCTGCCAGGTCTTGCATGCTCACATCGATGGTGGTCACTATGTCGGCACCGTCCACAGGTGGCTTCACGGTGATGTTCATGTACCGGTTTTGCACTTTGCGGCGATGCTTCAAACCGATAGTACCTCGCAGGATAGAGTCGTAGCACAACTCCAGTCCGCAGCGTGCCGTGTCTTTGGCGCCGAACATGTCGCCCACCGTGCGCTGTGCCAGCGAACCGAAGGGGCGGCGACGGGCGTTGAACTCCTCGAAATGGAAGCCTCCCTTGACAGCAGACAGATTGAAGATGGGCAGTTTCTTCACCTCTGAAAAGGTGTTGTAGTCAATGCGCTTGGGCCAGATAGGCCAGTGGCGCGCCATCAGTTTATGCCCTCTTTCCAGATCTTCCTTGAACTGCTGTGCCGTCTTTTCGGGGAATATCTCATGTAGTCCGGCGCAGATATAGTCGATGCTGTCGTTCCACAACGTGTCTTTCTTCAGTCCTCCCGCCTCGAAGTCCATGAAAACCTTGTATTCGGGAATGCTGCTTGCCATAAGTTGTCCGTCGCAACTCAATATGTTGCCTCGTGTGGGCTTCACCTTCACACTGTCTTTCTTCAGACGGGCTGCCACATCGGTCCAATAATCCTTCTCGACTGCCATGATATATGCCGCCTTACCCACTATGATAAAGCCAAGCACAGTAAACGCCACTGCTATGAGGAAGTAGCGTATCATGACATTTCTCGAATCGAATTTACTCATTTTCTATTATATTAATAATGTATGGAGGTTGGTCGGGCACGTGCAGCACGCTGTCCTTGTTGTTTTTCAGTTGGTCAAGCACCTTGCTCTCCCTGCATTGCTCGGTGAGCTTGCTCGAACTGTCGAGTGCCTTGTATTTGGCATCAAGCAGCTCCTTCTGCAGGCGGTCGATGGTAATGAAGTCACGCTGTCCCTGATAGCGGAATGCCACATACAGGATGGTGAAAAGCACGATGAGTACAAAAAGCCACACCTGCTGGCGCATGAACATCCACAGTACATCACCACCCAAAATGTTGCGCAAGGTGTGCGACCCTGATATGGGGGCGTCTTCATCACTCACGCTTTCCTTGAGTTGCCTGATGCGTTCGCTCAGCTGCTCCTCGGCACTGACGACTTCTGACTGTTGACTGGTGTTCTCTTTTTCCTCTGCCATAACGGAAATGTATATGATTGGTCTTAACAGACGGCGGATTTACTGTTTCTCGGCAATACGCAACTTGGCGCTGCGACTGCGGGGATTGGTGGTCTGCTCTTCCTCACCGGGCACTATCACCTTGCCGTTGACCGACTTGAGCGGAGCCTCTATGCGACCGAAGAAATCCTGATGCACCTTACCCTCGGCATTGCCTGCCTTGATAAAGTTCTTCACGATGCGGTCTTCCAGCGAATGATAGGTGATGACACTCAGTCGGCCTCCGGGAGCCAGCAGACCGATGGCGGCGTGCAGCATCTGCTTCAGGGCATCCATCTCATGGTTCACCTCAATGCGCAGTGCCTGAAACACCTTTGCCATCTCTTTTTTCTCACGCTCTCTGACCAGCACCCTGGATGCCACCTCCTGCAACTGGGCAGTGGTCTGTATGGGGGCGGCAGTTCTCTGTCGCACCAACTCTGCAGCCAGTCTGCGCGCATTCTTCAGTTCGCCGTAAAGGTAGAAGATGTCTGCCAGCTGCTCTTCACTGTATCCGTTCACCACATCGGCTGCCGTCATCGTGGCGCTGCGGTTCATGCGCATATCCAGCGGAGCATCGAAACGGAAGGAGAAGCCACGCGACTCATTATCGAAATGATGGCTCGACACTCCCAAGTCGGCAAGCACCCCATGTATCTCTTCATGGCGGTAATAGCGCATCCAGTTTTTCAGATACCTGAAATTGCTACGCACAAAGGTGAAACGACTGTCACCCTCCACGATATTCCGCTCGGCATCGGCATCCTGATCGAAACTGTACAGACGGGCATCGGCATCCAAATGCCTCAGTATCTCCCTGCTATGACCGCCTCCGCCAAAGGTCACATCCACATAGATGCCTCCAGGACGAAGCTGAAGGGCATCCACGCTCTCGTGCAGCAACACGGGAACATGGTAACCTGGGGCTGCTATGGTTGTCTGCTTCATGGTGTATTTATCCCATCAATTGCTCTAACTGACTCCTGAAATCGGCAGGCTCTACAAAGGGAACTGCCGTCTTTTCCCTGCTCCATATCTCTATGGTATCGCCCATGCCAATGAACATCACATCCTGGTTGATTCCTGCCATCTGCATGTAGCGTTTGGGGATGAGAAATCTGCCGTTGGCATCGAGAGCCACGATTTCCACGCCGCTCACATACTGCCGGTAGATGCGCTGGTGCACTGCATTCCACTCGCTAAGGCGCTGGCGCAGGGCATCCAGCCTTTGGTTCCACACGCTTTCGGGAAAAAGCACCAGACAGTCTTCGAACACGTCTTTGCGCATTACTAAGCGCACCTCTTCTGCCTGCTGTATCTCCTTGCGGAACACAGCGGGCAAAAAAACGCGTCCTTTGCTGTCTGCTTTAGCCTCAATATTCCCTAAAAACCGCATTTTCACCGATTTAAATATATTCGGGTTCAAAGTTACAACAAATTCCCCACTTTTCCCCACTTTTCCCCACACATTTTTTGCAATTATTTCCAAGAAATTTAATAGCAATTTGTAAATCATTGCTTTTCAGTCAATTATAGTCACCGAAGAAAAGCCATAACAGGTGGAGCAATATCCATAAGAATACGGAGAGCGACAAGACAAGAAAACCAGTAATCAGTTATCGCCATAGTAACCATAATAATCAAGCCATAGAGGCCATTCTTATTCCGTTATCTCCGCATTCCTATCATCGACCGCACGACGTCAGCCAATCGACCGACCGAGGTCAATCAATTGACCGACCTCCGTCAATCACTTGACCGAACAACGTGCGGTCAAAGGAACGAAGAAGATTGAGACCTCCGTACCCGACCAAACTGTAACCATCGTTTATGACGGCAGGAAAACTTCGTTTAGCGACTATGCCACTGCCTTCAAGAAGATAGGCTACGACATCAAGAGCCTCCGGAAGGATTAGAGGGGGTGTCCCATAAATTGATTACAGCCGTTCATCCCAAACCGCCCGTCATTAAACCCAAATCGGTCATTAGACTGTTCGGCGCAAACATACTTTGGAATAAATCCGACCATTTCTCGCCATGGCATAGCTCAAGCACGCTTGGCTCTGCTCATTTGGCTTAACGAAATGGTTCTTTTTGTCATCTGTCTTTCCGCTTTTCAGTTACAATGGAACCCCATTGCTCCCTCAAACCGAAAAGAAATCTGCTCAAAAATACAAGATGTTATCATCATAACGCTAATGACCGATTTGGGTTAAATAAAAAGGACGAGAATGAGGTTATTCTGCCATTTTTTAATAATTTTGCAGTATCTAATCAAACGATAAACTAATGATGACACCGAAGAATCTATCTGACAAAGTTATGAAAAGCATGAAATATAATATATTATGGGCTTTGGCAGTACTGCTGGCAACAGCATGCAAGCCCGACGGATTCCGTATTGAAGGCAGCATCAGCGGAGCACCTGACTCCATCCTCTATCTGGAACATGTGACATTGGAGGGTCCGGTGACCATCGACTCCACCAGACTTTCGGAAGAGGGCACGTTTGACTTCAATGGAGAGAAACCGGAAACTACCGACTTCTACCGCCTGCGTATTGCCAACAGCATCATCAACATTGCCGTAGATTCTACCGAAACCATCGGTGTCAAGGCACAGTATGCCACCATGCCTACCGAATATGAGGTGAGCGGTTCGGAAGCCTGCCAACGCATCAAGCAACTGGCGGTAATGCAGATAGGACTCACCGAAAAGGTGATTGCCATCGACAGCAATCAGATGCTGGACAGAGCCACTGCAGCAGACAGCATCATGAACCTGATAAATGATTACAAACAACAGGTAATCAAGGAGTTCATCATCCAAAATACCAAGGGTGCAGAGGCCTATTTCGCCCTGTTCCAGACGCTGGGTCCGTATCTGATATTCGACCCGCAGAACAATGCAGACGACATCAAGATATTTGCTGCGGTAGCCACTGCATGGGACACCTATCACCCAGGCTCACTGCGTGGCGCACACCTGCACAATGTGGCGATAGAGGGCATGAAAAACGAGCGCATCCTGAGAGCACAGCAGGCAAAGAAGCTGAATCCAGGCATCATCAAGACAGCAGGACTCATAGACATAGAGCTGCCTGACAACAAAGGGAAACTACGCTCGCTGAGCCAGCTCAAGGGCAAGGTGGTGCTGCTGGACTTCCATGCCTTCTCTATGGAGAAATCGCCACAGCGCATACTGATGCTGCGCGAACTCTACAACAAATACCATGCACAGGGACTGGAGATTTACCAGATAGACCTGGACGGCAACGAGCACTACTGGAAGCAGCAGACAGCACAACTGCCCTGGATAAGCGTATTTGATGCCGGCGGTATCCAATCGCGCAACCTCGCCCTGTACAACGTACAGCAGGTGCCCGAGTTCTTCCTCATCGACAGGGAGAACAATCTGGTGAGCCGCAGCCAGCAGATAGACGACCTGAACCAAGCGATAGAGGCACTGCTTTAGTCTGTCTTCTCCCCTTTGGGGAAGACAGAAATTAAAGAATTAAAAGATTAAAGAATTAAAAACCTCCGTCCCGGCTTCCCCAAGGGGGAGGAGATGGAAGAATGAAGGCCCCACCCGACCTCCCCAAGGGGAGGAGAAGAAAACATGAACGCAGCGATTGTTTTGTGAAATAAGTGGCTGATGATGAGCGGATAATGGGCATTCTGAGAAGACGCCAACGGCTTATCGAATTCCAATACAATTTATGGCAGTTTCTAAAAGTGCCAGTTTTGCGCTCCAAAAGTGGCAGTTTTGCAAATCAATGGTTTTTACACTGTACTCTGATTCCTTGGGAACGGTCTTTCCAACTGCCGTGAATCAAGGTTCAGAAGTCCATCATGCAAACCATTAAACCCAAATCGGCCATTAGCGTTATGATGATAACTGCTTATATTTTTGAACAGATGTCTTTACGTTTTGAGGGAGCAATGGGGTTCCATTGTAACTGATAAACGGAAAGACAGATGACAAAAAGAACCATTTCGTTAAGCCAAATGAGCAGAGCCAAGCGTGCTTGAGCTATGCCATGGCGAGAAATGGTCGGATTTATTCCAAAGTATGTTTGCGCATAACAGTTTAATGGCCGATTTGGGTTAAAAAGTCCCCTCGGCCCCCTACCATCTACATGCGCAGCACGGCCTCAAGCGTAAGGATGCGCGGCATCTCTATCTTGTAGCCCTCGGAGACGGTGGTGGCGGCACGGGCATGGCACTCGCCATGTCGGCCAGCGGCGTGCCTGCCACGGCAATCGTTCTGTCAGCAGCCCTCACACCCCCTGCCATGCCCATCCGTACCAGCATCAGCCACACCCATCCTTTCATTCTCTCTTCTCTTTTGTTTACAAGCTATTCTCTTCGCAAATGTAAACAAATATTCCGAAAGTGCCACGTCATTTCTTGGAAAAATATATATGGGCTTGGATGAATCATCGAAAAAGTGTTGATTTTGCTTGAATAAATCATCGAAAAAGTGTGTATTTTAATTGGATGAATCATCGAAAAAGTGTGTGTTTTACTTGGATGAATCATCGAAAAAGTGTATATTTGCATCATAAATTATTTATTATCAGTATGAAAAGAAAAATATACAGAGAGTTACTGAAATGGAAGACTGATGCCAACCGTAAGCCCCTGATGCTTTTGGGAGCACGACAGGTGGGCAAGACATGGATAATGCGCCATTTCGGAGACCAGGAATATGACTCCGTGGCATACGTCAACTGCGACGATGAGCCGCGGATGAAAGGACTGTTTGAAGCCGATTATGACATGGAGCGCATCCTGCTCACCCTGCAGGTGATTACGGGGGTGAGAATCATTGAGGGCAAAACGCTGATTATATTAGATGAAATACAGGAGGTGCCGAGAGGATTGCACAGTCTGAAGTATTTCTGTGAAAAGGCACCAGGCCATCATATCATGGTGGCAGGTTCGCTACTTGGCATCACATTAGGCAGGGGAGAATCCTTTCCTGTGGGCAAGGTGGATATGCTCTACATGCATCCCATGACGTTCGGAGAGTTTGTGGATGCCATAGGCAAGCCAGAGATGAACAGACTGTTAGAGTCGGGCGACTGGCAAACGATAAGTTTGATGGGAGACAAGTTTGAACATCTCCTACGCCAATATTATTATGTGGGCGGTATGCCCAGGGTGGTGTCACGGTATGTTGCCAACCGAGACTTGAAGGAAGTGAGAAAGGAGCAGTCGGACATTCTCAATGCTTACCGTCGCGACATATCCAAACACACATCCCCGCGTGAGTCCATGCGGATAGGTCAAGTCTTGGCATCGCTGCCCTCCCAGTTGGCACACGAGAACAAGAAATTTATCTATGGGGCAATAAGGAAAGGGGCAAGAGCCTCTGACTTTGAACTGGCCATCCAGTGGTTGGTGGATGCCGGACTGGTGCATCGCGTTCCTCGCATCTGCGAAGCCAAGATGCCACTCAAGTTCTACGAGTCGCTCGATGCCTTCAAACTGTTCTTTTTGGACGGTGGCCTGTTGGCGTGCATGACAGATGCTCCAGCCGATCAAATGCTGGTGGACAATCAGGTGTTTGTAGAATTCAAGGGAGCTTTTGCTGAGCAGTTCGTGTTGCAGGAACTTGTGGCATCCAATGTGAATCCCTATTACTGGAGCAACGACCGCACACCCGCAGAGATTGATTTCATATTTCAGCAGGGGGGAAAGATTGTTCCCGTAGAGGTAAAAGCCTCCACCAATGTCCGTTCCAAGTCATTGGCGCAGTTTGTGAAAGACAACGACGGCACAAAGGGACTGAGACTCTCCCTGTGTCCTTACGTAGATCAGGAATGGATGGAGAACATTCCCCTTTATGCCCTCGCGGCATATCTGTTCCAAAAGCAGATACAGTAATCATTTACAACTATCGTAAACGAACAAGCGTTTGGAGCAGTCGAAGACAAGTGAATCCTGTTTTTCCAATGTACTGAAAACTAAAAAGAATAAGGAGGGGGCACACCGTCCACCTTTCATTGAAGTGAGTTCAACGCAAGTCACGTACAACAAGGGCAAACCCGTCATACAGTGCTTGCATTGAACTCACGCCGTATAGAATAGGTATAGGTATAGGTTACATGAAGCTCTTAAAACTTCCAACCAAGACGAATTGCAGGTTCAACATAAAGCTTCAATTTTGTAGCACTTCTTTCCGTGGTACTGGCCTGCTGTGCATAAACCGTAGTGGTCGTATGGTTGTTTATCGTCGTATTGGTAGTGGTCAAACCAGTGTCTCCTGAATACGACTCGTTTTGCGCATAAGTGACTACACCGCTTGAATTCGTTGTAACTGTAGAAGAGTTGTAGGAAGAATAACCATTAGGACTTTTTCCGGATGTGAACGAAATGCCCAACTCGGTTCCCAGATACAAGCCCTTGTAAATATAAAAGTCAAGACCTGCAAAGACGCCTCCTTTAAAGGCATGAGAAGAAAGTTCACCGTCTGGGGTCATGTCTGTATAATCTGTATTCTTTGTTGTTTGTGTTATATAATCCAGTTTTGAATTACTGTAGCTTGTAGTAAGTTCATTTTCTTCTATACTTCCGCTTCTGTTATTCCATTCAAAACCGATTTCGGCACCAGCATAAACATCAAAACGACCCGTCGGAGCAAAATGACGTTCATAACCAAGCATAATCTGTATGTTTGATTTCTTGTTTGTGGTTTTCTTTGAATAGTCCTCTACTTGTACATAGTTTCCAGACAAATCCTGCGGATGAGTGAAAGTTGCATTATCTGTTGTGTTGTTGTCAATTCCTACCCCAAGTTTCAAACGTACCACATCCTTGTCTGTCACAAAATAACGAAACTTCAACATGGCATCATTCAGTTTGAATGTCTCTCCGCTACTTTTGAAAGGAGTAAAACCAATTTCTGTGATAATCGAACCTTTTTTTGGCAACTCCTGTGCAGTAGCAGTGGTTACACCTGCACACACCGCGAGCAAAACAAATAACTTTTTCATAGTGTAATTTTATTTTCCTTGCAGCTACCCCACGCTGCTTAATTATTAAAGTATTCTACTCTCTATGGGGGCACCATCACTTGAAAACCAAGCGATCCATATCAAGCCTTATATTCTTCCTGTTGCAGTAAAGATTATTTCACAAATTTAAATAAAAATAATTACATAACATTATTTTGTATTGTTAAATCATATTAAACAGGTTTTGTTCTTTTGCTTTCCTGTCATATTATATATACCATTTTACAGGACAATCATCTATAAAACCATAGAACTATGAATCCAGTTT
>CALZXH010000005.1 GCA_945830055.1 uncultured Prevotella sp. | reverse complement strand
ATATATATATTATATATTATAATTAGAGTATATAACTATTGGTTATTGGATTGCCTCGAGGGGAAAGGGATTCTGGGGGCTCCCTCCCCGCAGTGCTTTCCTTTCGAGGCTTGGATTTCATGCGAGTTACGGGTTACGGTTACGCTTGGGATGCTGCCGCGGGGTCCAGCAGGTCTGCCAGATGCTGTATCGTCAGCCCATACTTCTTCGGGGTCTTCTGGCTGTTCCAGTGGTCGAACTGGCGGCTGTTCTTGTCGAGGAAGCGGTTGCCCGTCACTTCCCATTTGCGCGCTCCTGCGGTGCAGCTGATGAGCTGGCGGCTCTCCAGTTCGTTGATCAGGGCAAAGAGCAGCGACTGTGCGCCCGTCCACTTCACCTTGACCGCGGAGGGCTTTCCGCAGAAGATTCCGACAAAGTCGTTGGGCTTCGTGTCCTCATGAATCCACTCTGCCTTCAGCAGCTTCTGGTACAGTAGGGCGAGCCGCCCCATGCCGTCTTCCTCGTCACAGTAGCGGTAGATGAATACTCCGTCGGTGGCTTTGGTGCCTGCCCGCTTCCTTCTGCGGGCAGTGGCAGGCTTGTCAGGGGCGGCGGGTGCTCCGTGGTTTATCTGTATGCCTATGCCGCCGGCCTCCACGTTGCCGATGTTGTGCTCGTTGTGCTGCTCCAGTATCACGGTCATGCCGGGGTTCTGTGCTACCAGCGCCTGCAGCATCTTCATTTTCTCTTCTGCTTCCATAATGACAAATCGTTTTGGTTGATATTGACTCCCGTTCCTCCCTGTTCCACATAGCCCACATAGTGGTCGTTGTGCTGGTTCATGACGATGGTGTTGGCATGGTATTGGGGCACTGTCTCATCGTCGAAGTCGCTGATGTAATCCAACAGTCCATTGGGCAGGTAGGGCTGTGTACGCAATTCACTGATAATGTCGATGACGCTATTCTTGGCGGCCTCCCTCTGCGCCAACGACTTTTTCTCCTTGCTTTGCAGATAACGCATCAAGAACATGGCTAATACACTGCAATTCAACTCGTTGTTCTTTGTGTCTTGGTATAATCTCAGTCTGAACGCCTGCGCGTGAGTTTTAAACTTTAGGCTGATGATTTCATGATGATCAGCTTGCGCGCTACATGGTTGGCCCGGCTCAGTGTCAGGCAATTTGTGGATTCCCCAGCCGGTTTCCTTACTGTAATAAGTATAACACACGTAAATAGCCTCTTTAGGCAAACCTTTTGTTCTAAGCATTGACTGCAACGTACTGATATGATCGCTTAACTCTGTGGGCGTAAGTCTCTTCGCCCAATAACTTACGATCTCATCAATCTCTTTAAAGGGATTCTCTGCATCTTGAATCCGAATTACAGAGTCCCTCACTTCATCAACGTATATCGGCATACTCTTCTGCTTTACTTATTTTTTTTTAAAAAAATACTTTCTCTCGCTTCGCCTGTGTTTGTCGTGTGTTTGTGCCACCGTGCTGGCAGACGGTATTACAAAAGTAAGAAATTTTCTGCACAAAAACTTATATATGCAGAAGTTTTTTGCAGTATTCTTATAGAAGCCCTCTGCACGAAGGACTACGGCGAGATGGCGCCCAAGACCGAGTCTGGATGCAGCGGACAGAAACTCAAAAAAAGAACAATATGAAATCCAACCTTTTATTGTGCACCAACCTCAAAACGGTGATGCAACACGAGACCCTCCTGAGAGAGGGACAGAGTTATAACGGAGTGCTGTCGCTCATAGACGATGACTGGTATCTGTTTGAGGAATCGGTGCGCCGGAGCCGTCCCGCCCTCAATCCCAAGCTCTTCGAGGGCTTGTACCTCTCGCTGACCAAGCGCAAGGACGGGCGCTACTACGTGAACATGAAAAGTATTGACCGCGACGAGCTTGCCGACCCCACGCGACTGGCTGCGGCTGTGTATCGTGAACTGCTTCAGGCACTTATAAACACCCACCCATGAAACAAGCAGCCGACAAGAAAGGCAGAACACCGGCACGGCTACGTGCGTCGGTGTTTCCGCCGGCGGTAAGAGTTTATTGGAACACCGCCCCCGACAACTTCAAGGAGGCAGCAGTGCTCACCGCCATCGTATGCCTCTGCGCCCTCGCTACAAGGCTGCGCGCCAAGTATGTGTACGACCCCCTGCAGCCCCATGCCCTGCTGCTGCAACTGCTGGTGCTGGGCGAACCCGGCAGCGGCAAGTCGTTTACCCGACCCATCGTCAGTCAGCTAATGAGACTGCTCAAGCAGATGGACCGCGAGGAGAAGCGCAAAGAACAGGCGTATGCCGACATGAAGCGCACCGCCAGCAAGAACAAGACACTGCCCGAGGAGCCCGTCACCTGCTGCCGGATGCTGCAGACCATCACCCGCGCCAAACTGGTGAAGCGTGCCGACATGTTCATCAGGCGCTATGGGGAACCGCTCACCTTCTTCTTCTTCAACGAAGAACTCGCCACCATGACCGAGAGCAACAAAAGAGCCTTTGCCGACCTCAATACGCTCGACCGACTGGCATATGACCTGGGCGCAGAGTATGGTTCTGATACCCTCTCTGACGCCAGTTACAACGCCGATGTGGACATCATCTACTGCTCGCTGTTCTGCGGCACCGACAACGCCCTGGCAGAATACATCAACAAGCGAGCCATCGAGGGTGGCAACTGCACCCGCAAGATACTGACGCGCATCGACGAGGATGCCCTGGGCGAGGATGCCCCCGTATTCCGCTCGCAGACCCCGGAGGAGCGCAAGGAGGTGGAAGAAGCCGTAAATCTGCTGATGAGGGAGACCTACACCGACGACCAGCGGCTGCAGCCCGAACAGATGGTGGATATGGAATGGATAGACCCCGTTGTGCGCAAATGGTGCAACGAGCAGCGCCAGCTGGTAATCAAGACCGGTTCGAGGGCACACAACTGCTTCTACAAGCGCTCCAGCGTATCGGCATGGCGCATGGCCACCCTGCTCTACCACCTCTGGGGCGAACAGGAGGAGGCCCGCAAAAAGGTGATCAGCTTCTACCGCTTCATGGCACAGTATATCCTGGACGGACTGCTGGCACAGTGGGGCAAGGAGTACGACCAGCTGCACAAGCACGACGACGATGCCTCTGCGCCCAAGGTGAGCCTGTATGACCAGATGCCGCAACGCTTCTCGCGCGACCAGCTCAACGAGATATGCGCCAAACAGGGACTCAGTCCCGGCCGCGTGTTCCTGGGCAAGTGGCGCAAGGCAAGGCTCATCTACCAGCCCGATGAGGCAGAGGAGATTTACGAGAAAAACTACCCCAAGCAATGAACCGGAAAACTGACGAACCATGATTGAAAAACATGACATCGAAAAGTTGCGCCAACTGCCCATAGAGACCGTAGCCGAGAGGCTCGGTCTCGCTCCAAGGCGCCACAAAAGCCTCTGTCCGTTTCACGAAGACAGCCACCCCTCGCTCACCTTCAGCCAGACTCGCAACACCTACCGCTGCTATGCCTGCGGTGCGCACGGAAACACCATCGACCTGGTGATGAACCAGCTGCACATGAGCTTCGGCGAAGCCTGCCGGTGGCTTGCCGGTGAATACAGCGTGGCACACCACATTGCTTGCTGCCAACGGCAACCGGTGCAGGACAAGAATGCCGTCTTCGACGCGCGTAAATACGAGCGCTGCTTCGACCGTCCCTGGCTCTCGGAGGCGGCACGCCGCTTCCTCTTCGACGAGCGCCGGCTGAACCCCGGTGTGGTAAGCTGGTGCCGGCTGAGCAGCTGGCGCGACAGGGAGGGCACCCAGTGGCTGCAGATACCCTACTTCGACACCGCAGGCAGACTGGTGGGCGTGCAGAGCCGCAATCTGGACGGGGGCAGGAGCGGAAAGCCCCGGTTCCGCTTTCCCAAGGGCAGCCACTGCGGCATCTACAACCTGCCCGTGCTGCAGCGCCTGACACAGGGCGAGCCTCTGTTCATTACCGAGGGGGCAAGCGACTGCTGGGCCATGCTCTCCAGCGGGCACAAGGCTATTGCCATACCCAGTGCCACACTGCTTGGCAGGGAGGACCGGCGAATACTGCATCAATATGTGGCAAGTCACGGACCGCTGAACCTGCATATCTATCCCGATGCCGACATCCCCGGAGAGCAACTCTACCTGCAACTGGTAGGACTTGCCAACGAACTCCGATCGAGCATCCTGCGCCACAGGCTGCCCCCGGGCTGCAAGGACTATGCCCAATACTGGGCGGAAAGGCAAACCACCGTCTAACCCCAAAAACTATCACACTTATGAAACTGACTATCCATCGCAATCACAGCACCAGCCTATATACCATGGGCATGCTCCGTATCAACCAAGAGAAAAGGTGTGTGCAGACCGTAGAAAACACCCTGACCATGCTGCCCCCAGGTGCCTACGGCGTACACCTGTCATCGGCCAGCGACCACAGCCGCCGTATCGTCATCACCCTGCCAGAGAATGCCACCTCGCCCCCCAAGACAGGTCGCCCGCCGATACTTGCCCGTTTCCACCCCGATGGCTCGTACCGCACGGCACGCAAACTACAAGCCATCTGCTTAGGTGAGCTGCTCATCCCCGGCGCCTTGAAAAAGGGCGTGGAGGTATATACGCGCCTCTTCGACCGCCTCGAAAAAGCTGAGAAGCGCCATGAGCCTATCACGCTCTTCATCAGCGAAAGAGGCATGAAAAAGGGCAAGCCCATCAGGCATTGGGGGGGGGATGAATAGTAACAGGTTCTGCGAACCTTAAAGAGTAATAGGCAAGCCTTAAAAAGCCGTACCCTCCAGTATTATCGAACAAAATAGCCGTGTGCGAAACTTGTTTCGCCCCGAAAGGTCTATCTGAGCCCAAAAAAACCGTGTAATCCGTGTAATCCGTGCCTAAAAATAGAAGCCCCAAACCATCATGAAAACAAAATTTATCCTCTTGCTCATTTTGCTCGCCGTGGCGTTCACCCTGCTTCAAGGGTGCGCCACCCGGCAGGCAGTCCAAGTGGCGGAGCACCAGACCCGCGACACCATCTATCTGAACAGGCTGGCATACGACAGCGTCTTTGTGAGCCATGACCGCCTGCTCGACCGTTCTAAGGACACCGTTTTTGTCCACGACCGCTTGGTGGAATACCGCTACCGTCTGCTGCGCGACACCATCTACAAATCGCGCACGGACTCCGTACCCGTCATACAGACGGTGGAGGTGACGAAGGAGGTGGAGCGCATCCCCTGGTGGAGCCAGGTCCTTAACTGGACAGCCTTGCTCCTACTACTCGCCATTCTATTGAGAAACCTTAAAGTCTTAAAATCTTAAAACAATATGAAACTATCAGAACATTTCAGTCTGCGGGAGTTTACCCGCTCATCCACCGCCGAGAGCCTGGGCCTCGACAACTCCGTGGACCCCACAACAGCCCAGGGCGTAACCGTAACCCGTAACCTCGCTAATCTTTGCGCCGAAGTGCTGGAACCCCTGCGCGAGCATGTCGGCAGACCCATCGTGGTGACCAGCGGCTACCGCTGCAAGGCGCTCAACAACGCGATAGGCGGCGTGGCAAACAGTCAGCATCTGGTGGGCGAGGCTGCCGACCTCAGCATCCCCTCCGTGGCAAAAGCGCGCGAATGGATGCGCTGGCTGATGGACAACACCCGCTTCGACCAGCTCATCCTGGAGCACGACCGCAACGGCATCCACTGGCTCCACGTGAGCTGCAAGGCAGATGCCGGGAAGAACCGCCAGCAAGTAATCAGCGCCTTTAAAAAGGAATAGGTTCTACGAACCTTAAACAGTAAAAGGCTGCGCCTTAAACAGTAAGAGGCGAAGCCTTAAAAATCCGTGTAATCCGTGTAATCCGTGTAATCCGTGCCAAAAAAAATCTTCCGTGCCAAAAAAATCCGTGCCTAAAAACCACACACACAGCCACATCATCCTGCTGATTTTTGATTTGTCAAAGACTATTATAAGGAAATCGTTAGGTGGTTTGCAAAAGTTTTCATACTTTTGCAACTGGATTAGCCGCCTTTTCCCCCCTATATGAAAGATGGGGAAGTGAAAAGCCATGGTAAATATTCAATTCTGACCATTCATAATAACCAAAATACATGAACATCATCCAGACAGCCATCAAAGGCGTAGTTGTCATAGAGCCAAGAGTGTTTAACGATGCCCGAGGCTATTTCTTTGAGAGTTTCTCCCAGCGGGAGTTTGACGAGAAGGTAACGCCTCTGCTGGGGCATAGCGTGAACTTTGTGCAGGACAACGAGAGCATGTCCAGCTACGGCGTGATGAGGGGACTGCACTTCCAGCGCCCGCCATTTACCCAAAGCAAGCTTGTAAGATGCGTGCGCGGTGCCGTGCTCGATGTGGCGGTGGACATACGCAAGGGGTCGCCTACCTACGGACAGCATGTGTCCTGTCTCCTGACAGGGCGCGACGAAGAGGGGGTGAGGATAGCCGAAGAGTGGGAGAAAAAGCATTCTGCTGCCTATGGCGGGCAGCTCTCTACCCTGGTGGGCTTACAGTTCTTCGTTCCCCGGGGATTCGCCCATGGCTTTGCCGTGCTCAGCGAGACAGCCGTGTTCCAATATAAGTGCGACAACTTCTATGCGCCACAGGCCGACGGCGGCATCAGCATCAAGGACGAATCGCTGGGCATCGACTGGCATATCCCTACCGATAAGGCCCTGCTCAGCGAGAAAGACCTGAAGCACCAGTGTCTGAAAGACTTTGACAGCCCCTTCAGCATCGACGTGGAGCTGTACTGAACCGCGGCACCAAGAAACAATAATACGTAATGCAATGAACTGGCAGTATCATATTTTCTCGCCCTACCGCGTGTGTCCGCTGGGAGCCCATGTGGACCACCAGCATGGCATCGTGACGGGCTTCGCCATCAACAAAGGCGTTGACCTTTGGTTCAACGTCAGAGATGATTCGAAGGTGCATCTTACCTCTCTCTCCTTTGAAGGGGAGGTGGAATTTGACCTCGGCAGGCGTTCCGAGGTGAGAGAGAAACACTGGGGTGACTATGCCCGGGGTGCCAAATATGCCCTGAAAAAACGGTTTGACCTGCAAAGGGGCATCGACGGAGTGATCCAAGGCTCCCTGCCCGTGGGCGGACTGTCTTCGTCGGCGGCGGTGCTCATCGCGTATGTGATGGCTTTTGCCAAGGCCAACGGCATCACCCTGAGACCGTTTGAGGTGGTGCAGATAGCCTCGGAGGCGGAGCGCGAATATATAGGACTGAACAACGGTCTGCTCGATCAGGCGTGTATCGCCCTCGGCAAGAAAAATGGATTGCTGTTCCTGGACTGTGACAGCAACGAGTGGCGCATCATCCCCTTCGGCAGAAAACCGCAAGCAGCCTCCGTATCGCAGGGGGAAGGGCTGGAGGATCTGTTCGAAATCGGCATCTTCTTCAGCGGACTGACACGCTCGCTGGTGAACTCCGACTACAACCTGCGCGTATATGAATGCAAGACGGCGGCATGGAACATGCTGGCCTACCAGAACCAGCCGCTGAAGACATTCGACAAGACTTTCCTGCGCGACATCCCCAAAGAGACCTACGACAAGACACGCGACATGATGCCCCTGCGCTTCGCCCGGCGTGCAGAGCATTTCTACTCGGAATACCGCCGAGTGAGACAGGGCGTGACGGCGTGGGAGAGCGGCAACCTGCAGCTGTTCGGCAAACTGTCGTTCGACTCCTGCGAAAGCTCTATCCATAACTACGAATGTGGCAGCCGCGAGCTGATAAGCATCTACAATATCATGCGGCCGCTGCAGGGTGTGTATGGAGGCAGGTTCTCGGGAGCGGGATTCAAAGGGGCGGTGATCGCCCTGGTGGACCCGAAATACAAGGAGGAGATAGAAAAGGAACTGACTGAAAAATATCTGGCGGAATATCCCGAATATACCGAGACCTTCAAGGTGTTCTGGGTGAAGCCGGACGATGGAGCAAGGTTTGTATGAAGAATATTGTGATTGCGGCAGGATATGCCACCAGGTTGGGGGAGTTGACAAAGGATTTCCCCAAACCGCTGCTGAAGATAGGTGAGAAGTCGATACTGGAGCGTATGCTGGATGATATCGACGGGATAGACGACATCACGGAACACGTGATTGTGACCAACCATAAATTCGCCCGGATTTTCGAGGAGTGGAAGAATACGGTGAACTACCGGAAACCCATCACCGTGATAGACGACGGCACATCGACCAACGAGACACGACGGGGGGCGGTGTGCGACCTGCTGCTCGCCATCAGGATGCTCGACGGGCGTGACCCGGAAGGGGCTTCTGACCTGCTGGTGGTGGCTGCCGACAACCTGCTGTTCTTCTCGTTCAAGGGTTTTGTGGAGTTTGCCAAGCAGAAGGGCACCTCGTGCATCATGTGCCATGAGCAGAACGAGCTTGCCAAACTGCAACGCACCGGCGTGGTGGTGCTCGACGAAAACCACCGCGTGCTGGATATGGAGGAGAAACCCGAGGCGCCCAAGAGCCACTGGGCTGTGCCGCCCTTCTATATATATAAGGAGAAAGACCTGGAGCTGGTACGCAACGCCGTGGCTGACGGATGCGGCAAGGACGCTCCGGGCAACCTGGCGCACTACCTCTGCGAGCGTACCACGATGCACGCATGGCCCATGGCGGGGACGGGAGAGAACCTGCGCTTTGACATAGGCAGTATAGATACGTACAGGGAGGCGTGCGAGCGCTTCAGATAATACGGGGCTGCCGGTATCAGAAAATACAAGCGAAGTAGAATATACAAGAATCAAAAAGTACATTGGCGATGTTGGAATATAATATCAATTTGGAAGGAAAGACTGTACTCGTGACAGGTGCAGCGGGGTTTATAGGGGCTAACCTGGTGAAGCGCCTGTTTCACGATGTGAAGGATATCAAGGTGGTGGGCATCGACTCCATCACCGACTATTATGACGTGAGCATCAAGCGGGAACGCCTGGCTGAGATTGCTGCGCTCCATAGAGACTGGACCTTTGTGGAGGGAAGCATCGCTGACCGCGACGAGGTGGAAAGGATTTTCACGGCCTACAGACCTGCCGTTGTGGTCAACCTGGCTGCACAGGCGGGCGTGAGGTACAGCATCACCAATCCTGACGCCTATATCGAGAGCAACCTGATAGGCTTCTACAATATCCTGGAGGCTTGCAGAAACCACCAGCCCGAACAGGGAAAACCGGGCGGACTGGAGCATCTGGTGTATGCCTCCTCGTCGTCGGTGTACGGCTCGAACAAGAAGGTGCCCTATTCGACGGAGGACAAGGTGGACAATCCCGTCAGCCTCTATGCCGCCACGAAAAAGAGCAACGAACTCATGGCGCATGCCTACAGCAAACTCTACAACATACCTTCTACGGGGCTCCGCTTCTTTACCGTTTACGGACCTGCGGGGCGTCCCGACATGGCTTATTTCGGCTTTACCGACAAGCTGGTCAGGGGCGAGACCATCAAGATATTCAACTACGGCAACTGCAAGCGCGACTTCACCTATGTCGATGATATCGTGGAGGGGGTGGTACGCATCATGCAGCATGCACCCGAGAAAAGCAACGGAGAAGACGGATTGCCCGTACCGCCCTATAAGGTGTACAACATAGGCAATAACTCGCCCGAGAACCTGCTCGACTTCGTCAGCATCCTGCAGGAAGAGCTGGTCAGGGCAGGGGTGCTGCCCGAGGATTATGACTTCGAGGCGCACAAGCAGCTCGTGCCCATGCAGCCGGGAGATGTGCCTGTGACCTATGCCGATACCACACAGCTGGAACAGGATTTCGGATTCAAGCCTTCGACCTCGCTGAGGGACGGACTGCGGAAATTTGCCGAATGGTACAAGGATTACAACGCATAGATGATTTATTTGTCGCAAGATATTTGTTTATTCAGATAGTTTTGCTTAACTTTGCATCGGCTTATTGAAGATAGTTTCACATAAGTGAAACACTCTCGCTTATTTGCACAATCCTTGTGTCAATATCAAAAATCATTCTCACATTATGCTTACAAAAGAGGAATTATTGTCTTTGGATATATCCAAGTTAATGGAACTTGCGGGTAATTATGGCATCGTATTGAAAGACGGTGACCAGAAGGAGGGCATCATCTACGCCATCCTGGACAAGGCCGCCGAAGAGGAGGCTGCCGGCATTACCGCCACCGAAACCCCGAAACGAAAAAGAACACGTATTGTCAAAAAGGATACCGACAAGGTATATACCGTAACGGGCAATGAGGGGGATAATTTGGACTACAAGAAAAAGACGGGCGAGAAGGAGGAGGCTCCGGCGCTTGCACCTGCCACAGGGAAGACCAGGGCTACACGCGCTACGGCAAAGAAGAAGACTGAGCCGGCTGCAGAAAACGTGATTACAGAGCCTGCACCCGAAACTGCCGGTAATGTGACGGAGGAACAGGCGATGGCACCCGTGCCGGAGGCTGTATATAAGGAGACGGAACAGAATGCCGAGGATGCCGTGAATGAAGAGGCGATAGAACAGCTGCAAGAGAAGATGGCGAAGCGCAACGAAACCGCAGAAACGCAAGCTGACTCACAGCGGGTATGGGCGGGCGACCCGGGCGACGGTACCGACTTTATCGTGGTGGAGGACCTGCCCATCGAAGACAGGGCTGCCTATCCGGAACTCGACATGTTTGACAGACCGATGAACGCCGCCGTGCAGGACGACTATTATCCCATGATGGAAATGGACAACCAGGAGGAGCGCTATGAATTCGCCGACCTGATCAACGGAAACGGTGTGCTTGAGCTGCTTACCGACGGATACGGATTCCTGCGCTCAAGTGACTATAATTACCTGTCATCGCCCGACGACATCTACGTATCGCCCATGCAAATCAAGAAATATGGTCTGAAGACGGGTGATGTGGTGGAGTGTACGGTGATGCCCCCGCTCGACAACGAAAAGTATTTTACCCTGAACGAGGTGCTGCTCATCAACGGACGCAATCCCGAGGAGGTGAGAGACAGGGTGAATTTCGAACACCTGACGCCGCTCTTCCCGGAAGAGAAGTTCAATATCTGCGGCACGAAGGCGTTTGCCAACCCCAGCGTAAGACTGGTGGATCTGTTTGCACCCATCGGAAAGGGGCAGCGCGCGCTGATCGTGGCGCAGCCCAAGACGGGTAAGACCATCCTGATGAAGGATATCGCCAACGCCATAGCTGCCAACCACCCGGAGGCCTATCTGATGATGCTGCTCATCGACGAGCGACCTGAAGAGGTGACCGACATGAGCCGCACGGTGAATGCCGAGGTCATCGCCTCTACCTTCGACGAACCGGCGGAGAGGCATGTCAAGATTGCGGGCATCGTGCTGGAAAAGGCGAAGAGAATGGTGGAGTGCGGTCACGATGTGGTGATTTTCCTCGATTCTATCACACGTCTTGCCCGTGCTTACAATACGGTGAGTCCGGCGAGCGGAAAGGTGCTGACGGGTGGTGTAGATGCCAACGCCCTGCAGAAGCCCAAGCGCTTCTTTGGTGCGGCGCGTAACATCGAGAACGGCGGTTCGCTGACTATCATCGCCACCGCCCTGATTGATACGGGCTCCAAGATGGATGAGGTGATCTTCGAGGAATTCAAGGGTACCGGCAACATGGAGCTGCAGCTGGAGAGGGTATTGAGCAACAAGCGTATCTACCCGGCTGTCAACCTGGTACAGTCGAGCACACGTAGGGACGACCTGCTGCAGGATGAGACCACGCTCAACAGAATGTGGATCATCCGTAAGATTATCAGCGAGATGAACCCGATAGAGGCGATGAACACGGTACTGGGCCGACTGGTGCACACCAACGACAACGAGGAGTTCCTGATGTCGATGAACGGATAAGATACAAAATAAGGCTGGAGCTTGGCTCCAGCCTTATTTTGTATTATTGGTAATCCTCTTTTTTGAGAAGTATGTCCAGCAGTACGGTCTCAGGGTTCTGCTGGGAGTGGTAGATATAACGGAATGAGTAGCCGTTTTCCTTGTACAGTCGTGTCCGTGTAGAATTCTTTAGCTCCTGCAACAGCGCGTTGCGGGCCTTGTCTGTCTGGAGATTGCCGGCGTTGTCTGCCTCGCCCTTCAGCGTGTAATAATGGATGAGGGTATGCGAAGCGACGTCGAAAGCCAGACTGTCGATGGTGGTGTATTTGTCGTAGGGGAAGGGACATTTGGTCTTGGTATATTCCATACACTCCCTGCGGCATCTTTCCTCGATGGATTCCTGGCATGAAGCGACAAACGCGGCGCACACCAAGGATGCTGTGATGATGACAATATTTCTGATGTTCATGACAATTGCTGTTATTTTCTTTTGTAAAAGGTTCCTGTTCCTGCCGGTTGCCGGTTTGTGGCTTACTCAGCGTTCGCAGAGCCAGTGGTCGATGAGCTGACGGGCGATGGACAGCTTTTCGGGCAGGTTGGGCAGGTTGTCCTTGCCGAACCAGTTGCCGAATTCCAGCTCTTCGTATTGAAGCTTGATTTCTCCGCCGTCGTAGTCGGCATGGAAGCCTATCATCAGTCCGCAGGGGTATGGCCACGGCTGGCTCGAGAAATAGCGGATGTTCTTGATGGCGATGCCAGTCTCTTCCATCACTTCGCGCCTTACCGCCTCTTCGAGGGTTTCGCCAGTCTCTACGAAACCTGCCACGCAACCGTAGAAATCTCTCCTGAAATTCCGGGCATGAACCAGCAACACCTCGTCCTCCTTGTGCACAAGGACGATGATGGCGGTGGCAAGCAGGGGCCATATCTCACGGCCGCAGCAGGTGCATTTCTTGCTGATGTCGGATGAGAACTCCATCTTGCTGCCGCATCTGCTGCAATAGCGGTTGTTGTCGTTCCAGTAGGTCAGTTCCTTGCATTTGCCTGCCGTCTTGTATTCTGCCGCTGACAGTTTGTAATACGATTCCCGCAGGTCGCACCACGTGTAGTCTTCCCCGGGCAGGTCGTGAACGATGGTGGGGTAGGTGATGTATTGCCTGCCGGGCTCGGGCTGTTCTACGGTCATGGCATCTGCAGAGGGCGGCAGCACCTTTTCTATCCGACTGTCGCAAGGCAGACAGTAAGTGCCCTCGCTCTCCTTTCTGAGGAGAATGTCGTTCTTGTGGAATATACAATAGCTTTTCATGACTTCAATTCTTCTAACAAGGTCTGTATATAGGGGCTTTCCCAGTCTCCGATATGGCACTTGGTGCCGTCGTATTGCAGGATGTCGATATCCATCTTCACCGCTCCGCCGGTATCGTGCACACGTCCTATGCGCCGCTCTATCTGCTTGAGGGCGCCAAGAAGAGGCTGGTAATCCAAGGTGGTGGACGCCTCAATCATCATATTCGTGAACATGCCGCTACCGTGATTGATGGCTTGGGAGCGCAACTGCCGGGTGGTCTTTTCGATGGAGAGCACATCACTCATCATGGCTGCCGCCTCGTTCAACAGATGAGGCGCATCAGCATCGTTGCTGCCTAATGCCAATATGAGTCTGTGACGCATAGTGATCTGACAATTACGGATTCTCTCTTTTAAAAAAATCCTTGGGTAAACGATGTGTTACCCAAGGATTTTTCTGCGGTGCGTACGGGACTCGAACCCGTGACCTCCTGCGTGACAGGCAGGCATTCTAACCAACTGAACTAACGCACCTCTCTTGATTTACGGCTGCAAAGTTATGGCTTTTTTTTGATACCGCCAAATAAAATGCCGAAAAATTACAAAAACAGTTGCATTATCTGGGCATCATGGTATTTTTCTCCGTCATAAAGCCATTCCTTCAACCGATTTTGGACTTTATAGCCGTTGCTGGAGAACAATCTGAGGGCTTCTTCGTTGTGGCAGCCGATGACGGCATACAGCTGGTGAAGATGCAGGATGCGCCGCGCGTAATGGCTGACAAGATGCAGCGCTTCTGTGGCGTACCCTTTCTGCCGGTGCTCCTTTTTGATGACGATGCCTATTTCCGCCCTTTTATGGGCGGGCGAGAAGTCGGTGAGGTCGATGATGCCCACCACCTCGTGCTGCCCGTTCTCTATGATCATCCTCGCCTGTCCGTCGTGGTAGATGTCTCCGTTGGCGTTGGCGATGTAGTCGTGTATCAGGTATTTGGAATAGGGCACGTTGGTGATGCCCAGTTCCCAGACGGAAAAATCGTTCTCTATGGCGTACAGGTCTTCCAGATCTTCCGGTTCCATCGCCCTGATTCTTATGCGTGTGGTCTCCATCTTCTGATATGCTGATAGTGTGGGGGTTACAGGCGGTTCTCGTATCTGATGATTTCATCGGGTGTGATGATCATGTTCTCTTGGCTGTGATAGATGCCGAGGATGATGTTCTTGTCTTCGTGGCTTTCGATGAACTGCAGCATGTTGCCGTAGGCGACCGTATTGCTGTCGAACACGACACACCGTTGCGGACCGGAGGATGAGGCTGTGGGAATGGCGGGAACAGCTACCTCCGTCAAATCGCCGGACACCTCCATGAAGTCTGCCTGAAGCCCCTTGTGCTTGGCCAGTTGCCGGCAACTGTCGAGCATACCGCGCTCGCCCACGAAAAGGTAGCGTACCGGCTTGTGCCTGCTGGTCTTGAAGAAGCCCAACGACTTGCTGATCTTTTTCGTGAGTATCGCCATCAGTTCCAGGGAGGCCTTGGAGTAGATGGCTATCTTGATGGGCACGGTAAGAAACAGGTTGCTGTGACCGTAGTGCTTGCGCAGGAATATCAGCATGGCCTGATAGAACACATGCACATACCTGAACGAGCTTTTCTTGGTACTCTCTCCCTTGTAGTGGAGGATGGACAGCGGCAGGTACCAGTTTTCGGCGCCACTCTTCAGCAGACGGTACGACAGGTCGATATCCTCGCCGTACATGAAGAAGTCTTCATCCAGCCAGCCGGCGCGGTCTAATACCTCCCTGCGCATCATGCAGAAGGCGCCGCTGATGATCTCGATCTGCTGCGGGGTGTCCCAGGGCAGATAGCTCATGTAGTACTTGGCGAATACCTTGCTGCGGGGAAATCTGGCGCACAGTCCGCTCATCTTGAAGAACGAGGTGAGCGGGGTGGGGATGCCCCTGCGCGATTCCATCGCCTTTCTGCCATTGGCTGTGAGCATCTTCACCCCGATGCCGCCTGCCGCAGGATGGCTTTCCATGAAGTCAAGGCAGCTGGCGAGTACATCCTCGCCCAAGAGGGTGTCGGGGTTGAGCAGCAGGATATAGTCTCCGTGGGCACAGGCGATGCCTTGGTTGTTGGCGCGCGCGAAGCCCACGTTGTGCATGTTGTCGATGAGTACCACTTCGGGGAAGTGGCGCTTGACGTATTTCACGGAGTCGTCGCGCGAGTGGTTGTCCACCACGATGATTTCGTACTCATGGCTACCTTGGCTCTGCCGGATGCTCTGCAGGCATTGCATCAAGTAGAACTTGACATTATAGCTGACTATGATGATGGATAGTTTCATGCCTCCTCACGGTTGTTTTCATCCTCTTCCATGAACTTCTTGCAGAGGTCGCGGCTGGGGTACAGGAAGATGAACGCGAGGACGCAGATGAGGGCGAGGTAGAAGTTGGACACGGTACCGAACAGGAAATAGAGAACGGCATTTGCCAGACATGCGCCTTCCGTTACGGCGTATCTGGCGGTCTGCACGGTAGAGAAGTTTTGCAGGGGATTCCGGGCGATGTACTTGCGCACGGAAGGCAGGGTGAGCGCCTTGGCGGCAAAATAGATGGCTGCCAAGGTAATCAGAATGGCGGCTGTCTCCAGGATGAAATAGCCTGCACCTGCGTAGGGGTCAAGTCCCTGGAATGAGCCTTTCAGATAACTGAAAATGCAGAGGAATAATACCACTTGGGCAAAGAAGGCATAATATATAATTCTGAGTATTCTGATGCGATTTTCCATAATCTCCGTCTGTTGATGTGTGGTTATTTATATTCGGTTCTGTTGATGATAGATCTTCCCAGGGTCACCTCATCCGTATATTCCAGTTCGTCGCCTACCGAGATGCCGCGGGCGATGACGCTGGTGCGTATGTGGTAGGGCTCCAGCTGTCTGCCGATATAGAAAATGGTGGTGTCGCCCTCCATGGTGGAGCTAAGGGCAAAGATGATTTCCTTGACTTGGGAGTGAGACACCCTATCGATCAGCGAACCGATGGACAGGTCGGCAGGGCGGACGCCGTCCATGGGGGAGATGAGTCCTCCAAGCACATGGTAGATGCCGTTGTATTGCTGGGTGTTCTCTATCGCCATCACGTCCTGAATGTTTTCCACCACGCAGATGGTGTGGTGGTCTCGGTTGGGGTCGTTGCATATTTCGCATACGTCGTCATCGCAGATATTGTGGCACACCTTGCAGTACTTGATGTCGTTCCTCACGGTCTTGATGGCGTCTGCAAAGCGGTTGACCTCGGCTGCCTCTCTCTTCAGCAGGCTCAGCACCAGCTTCAGGGCGGTCTTCCTGCCTATGCCGGGGAGCTTGTTGAACTCGTTGACTGCCTGTTCCAACAGCTGTGACGGGAATACGGTTCTTATCATATCTTTTGTTGCAGGGACACTACGGGATGGTCACGATTCGAAAGACTTGTTGATGTCGCCGATATAGTCAAGGATTTCCTCGCGCCCCAATCTGTTTGCCGATGAAGACACGAAGATGGGCGGGAGCTCGTCCCATTCCTGTTCGAGCACTTTCTTGTAGGCGGCGATGTTGGCCTGTATCTTGTTCTTGGTCAGCTTGTCTGCCTTGGTGAATACCAGGGAGAAGGGAATGCCGCTTTGTCCCAGCCACTGGATGAACTCCAGATCTATCTTCTGCGCCTCCAGTCGTATGTCAACCAGTACAAACAGGTTGACCAGCTGTTCGCGTTGCAGGATGTAGCTGCGTATCATCTGGTCAAGGCGTGCTATCTCTGATTTGGAACGCTTGGCGTAGCCGTAGCCGGGCAGGTCAACCAGGTACCACTCTTTGTTGACGATAAAGAAGTTGATCAGCAGGGTCTTGCCGGGGGTGGCAGAGGTCTTGGCCAGCTTCTTGTTGTTGCACAGCATGTTGATGAGGCTTGACTTGCCTACATTGGAGCGCCCGATAAAGGCGTATTCGGGTTTGGTGTCGTTGGGACACTTGGATATGTTCGGCGAACTGATACTAAACTCTACGTTCTTGATTTCCATCTTGTTCTTGCTTGTTCTGAATTACTAATCGGTTGTTGCCTCTGCCGCAAGGAGGGGTGACGTCAGTTGAAGAAGTTCCAGGAGACTCCCATGCGCAGGATGCTGCCATTCTGCGGGTAGTGGGGCACAAGGAAGTAGTTCTTGTTGCCCTGTCCGGCGTTGACGTGGCTGTACATCACGAAGAAGCGGGCGTGCTTCAGGTGCATGTTGGCATATACATCGACAAAGGGGTAGCCTCCGAGCTTTACCCTGCTGGCGGGGTTCTCCTGTACGGCAAACTGGTTGAGCTGCGGACAGAAGTCAGATGCCTCGTATTCTGTGAAATAGAAGGCGTCGGCACCCAGCTCTACCGCCAGTTCGTTGACTATCTTGAATTTCAGGTACAGGTTGGTAAACACGTTCAGCGCAGGTAGGGGCAGTATGTTCTTGTTGCTACTGTTCTGATAGGTCACCACATTCTCCCAGTGGAGGGGGCCCAGCTTGAAGTCTTGCATGAGCTGTGCCGTGAGGATATTGAGGTTGTCGCCATACTGGTTGATGGCGGCAGACACACCCGTGCGCTTTTCGTCCTGCGCGTCGTAACAGGTGCTGAAGTAGGTGTAGTTCTGTATCTCCTCGATTGCCACGCGCAGCCTGGTGTTGGTCTTCCGGTAACTGAACAGACCTTCAATCCGCGTGCGTGTCTCTTTCGACAGGTCGTTGTCCCACCAGAAATGCTTGGAGTGGTAGTGGCGCTGGTAGAAGGTGGGATGCAGGCGGTAGAAATGCGCCTTGGCCTTCAGGGTGACCGTATCGCCCCACAGACGGAAATTGATGTCGGTCTCGAAATTCAGTTTCAGCTGTCCGAAATCTTCTCCTGCCACCCAGGTCTCTGCCAGCAGATTGTAGTGTAGCGTATTGCCTTGCGTCTTGTTGATCTGTCCGCCTATGCTTACCGAGTTTTCGTTGTAGTTGGCAAGCACGGCGGTGGGAAAGCCGTATAGCTGGGTAATCTCGGGCATCTTGAACCGCCTCAGTTCATGGCTTGCAAACACCTTGATGCCGGCTTTGGCATACTTGTTGAATCCCTCCAAAAGGGCGATGCCCAGACTGTTCTTGATGCTGAAGAACTTGGTCTGGTCGTAGATGGAATCGCCGGCATAGGCGTTGTCGTCTATGGAGTTGAAATAGGTGTTCTGATAGTAGTTGGCGGGCGAGTCGTAGGCCTGGTATATCCTGTCGTAACTGTCGAGCTCCAGGGTGTGGATGAAACTGGTGACAGGCACATATACCCGCTTCATGGTGTCGGCAAGCAGACTGTCGCTCACGGCTGCCAGGGCATCCTCCTTGTCAGGGGTCAGGGTCAGTTCGCCTGCCTCTTCTTCCTTTTCCTCGGCTTCCTGTGCCTCGCGCTCCTTATGCTCCTGTCTCGACTCCTTGGCAAACTGTTTGGCTTTGATTTCCTCGTCGCTCAGCCTTTCCAGGCGGTAGAAGCCTACGCTGTAGCGGTGGGTCAGAAAGAAGTGGGTGTTGTTGTTGCGGTTCCAGTTGCTTTCCAGAACGGTGGGTATCTCGTTGGTGGCGAATTTGTCGGTAAATATCTCGGGATGAAGGATATACTCGTCGTTGGTGATGCCTCCGTTCTCTGCCACCTTTTGGTGATAGCTGGAAAAGACGGTGTGCATCTGGTACCTGTCGCCGATATACGAGGCCATCAGCGTGCCTCTGAAGTGCGAGGTGCTCTGGTTGCTGTAGTATCCGCGGGCATACGAATAGTCGATGTCGAAGCCCAGGCCCAGCCGCTTGCCGGCGTTCACGGCAAACCACACGCCCAAGTGGTCTTCGCCGTTGAGCTTGTCTCCGCAGTTGTCGTACGACACGTTGGTGTGGGGCGAGAGTGTGTTGGTGAAATGAATCTCGTCGGGCGACTTGCAGATGAAGCTGTAGGGCTCTGTGAAAAGGAACTGCCCAGTGAGCGGGCGGTCCATGAACAGCCTGTTCTGGCGGGCTGTGTAGTTGTTGCCCGTGGTGTTGTATTGCCCGTAGAGTCCTGTATTGAAGATGCTGTTCATATACAGGTGGGGCAGGGTATCGACCTCGGCAGGCCTGATGTCGCCGAATTTCCTGTCAACGGTCCATGCCCTGATCCCTCTCGGGATTTCCTTATGTGGTGTGGAGTCGTTTCTGAGCTTGTTGAAATTCTTGTTGTCAGTCTGTCCGCTCACGTTGCCAAAACCGTCGGTATCGTCGAAGTCTTGCGCAAGGGAACAGAGAACAGAGAAACAAAAGATGACAGACAGATAGAGAAATTTCATTCCTGTTAGTTACATTTATATGCGCAGAATCCTCATCGCCGATTCTGCAAACTTCAGCACGATGGCAACACATATCAGCATGGTGCTCAGCTCCTTGTTATAGAAAAAACTTACCATACCCGCGATGGCAACAAGCATGAATACCAAGTTCAGTATGTTCCTGATGACCGCAATGGTGTGCCTGAGCTTTTCCTTGCGCATATCTCTGTCGGACTGGTGCCGGAAATGGTCGTTCGGATATTCGTAGGGTGATGTCATTGATTCAAAAGTTTTTCAAACCTGTTGAAAATATAGTCTTTCCTGTCTATGGTCTTCCTCCTGAACTTGCCCGAAACGCGCGACAGCTTCTGCTTGTCCTTCTTCAGACCGTATTCGTCGGTAATCCACTCTTCTGCCTTGTAGGTCATGGGCTGGCGTTCCTCGTCATACAGGTAGTATAGTCGGGTCATGGTCACTTCCGCCTTGCCGTCGGAACATTTTACAAGGAGATTGAACATGAAGCGTGTCCTGTCAAGTACAAGGGGCTTGTTCTTGAATACCAGCCACTCCTGATAGTAGGCGCCGAGTTCGCCGCTCTTCTTGTCTTCACGGATCATCTGGCTTTGCTCGAACTGGTTCTTCTCCTTGGTCATCCGCTGCATTTCCTTGTGCAGGATATCGTATATCTCGGAAGCGGTATGCTTTGAAGCGGTAATCACCTGAGAGAATACTACCTTGCCCTCAACCACAGGTACAGCCCCCGCTAGATATTTGGCATCGGGGTTGACGGCGGTTGATTGGGGGTCTTCTACTTCTTCCCACGTGTTCTGCGCCTTCATCTGCGTCATGCACAGCAAGGCCAAGGATAGAACCAATAGTGCTTTCATCGTTTTTACGGATAATTATTCTGTATAGTTATAAATCTTTGCAAAATTATAAAACAATCTGATGAAAACAGAACAGACTGTCGAAACTTTACAATATTTTAAGTAATGAACGGCTCCTGCCGCAGCGTTTTGCAAAAAATCCTGCCGCCCTTGCTTTTTAAATGGGTTTTCGTTCTTCTATGTAAAGAAAAAAGTGTACCTTTGCGGACAAGTTGAAATAAATTAGATATTTGTACAGATGAGCATATTTTCAAAACTGTTCAAGAAACACGGCGAAGACACTCCCAAAGCAGGCGGCATAGAGGATTTTATGACCTTGATACGGGTGTATTTCCAGGCTGCCCTGGCTGCCGACCTGGGTATCTCTAACCTGGCGGCGCTGCCCGATCTGCGCGTGTTCAAGACCACACTTCATGTGCCTACCGTCAACAACAAGCTGGGAGTGGGCGAGCGTTCCAGATGCAAGAAGATGCTGAAAGACATCTATAATCTTGATGATGAGTTCTTTAAGGAGATTGACAAGAGCCTTCGCAAGCGTTGCCGCAAACTGCAGGATGTGCAGCCCTACATGATACAGTTTCAGGGCTTCTCGCAAGACCTGATGATGCTGATGGGCAACCTGATGAAATACAAACTGCGTCTGCCGGGATTCATGAAGAAGGCGATGTATGCCATGACCGAAAAGACAGTAGGACAGATCTTTACCAAGAACGACTATACCGATCCGGGCGTCATCAAGACCGTGTTGCAGGTGCGGGAATATGCCCGAAGGCTGGAATTCAGTCAGGCATGGATTACACGCTTCGTTTATACCGTGGTGATGCTTGCCAAGAAGGAGCCCAAGGCACAGGATGCCTCTGCTACTGGAAAGTAACGAGACAGAGGGTGGGGTAAAGCTTAAAAATGCTTAATTTTTATAGTGCAATCCCTGCCTTTCAAACAAAAAGCATAACTTTGTAAAATAATTGGAGTTGGAGTGAATGCACAAGAACAACAGATAGCGCTCTTCCAGACCAGAGTGAGGCAGATGATTCTTCGCTTCGAACAATTGAGTAAGGAAAACGAAGAACTCTATGTCATGCTCGACAAGGCTGAGAAAACCATGGACGAACTGCGCGAAGAGGTGGCTCAAAAGCAAAAAGCGTACGACTCCTTGAAAATGGCGAAGATGATCGAGATAACGGATGGCGACCTGGAAAGTGCCCGTGCCCGATTGTCAAAGCTGATTCGAGACGTTAATAGATGTATAGCGGTCTTGACGGAACAGAAGTAATAACGGATGGCAGATCAGAATAGCGATAAACTACACATCAGACTGAATGTATATGATGAAGAGATAGAAGTGGTGGTCAACCGCTCCGAAGAAGAGTATTATCGCGCTGCCGAAAAACTGATAACTGACAGGTACAACACCTATGCCAAGTTGTATAAAGGGCGCAAAAGCGACCATACAATCGCATTAATGGCGATGATTGATATCGCATTCAGGTATCAGAAGGAGCGTTCCAAAAACGATGTAGCTCCTTTTATGAATGTTCTTACAAGTCTGACCGACGAAATTGAAAACGCTCTCGGAGAAAAGAAGAAATAGCGCCTAAAGAGAGTGAGAACATTTATTTATTTCAAACATCAATATATATTATGCCTATAGAAATTATTATCTCCGTCATAGCTGCCCTCGTTGTAGGCGGTGTGGCTGGATATGTCATTTTCCGCTATGTGCTTAAAGGAAAATACAAACAGATGATGCGCTCTGCAGAAAAAGAGGCTGAAGTCATCAAAGAGAAAAAAATGCTTGAGGTCAAGGAGAAATTCCTGAACAAGAAGAGCGAACTGGAAAAAGAGGCACAGACTCGTAACCAGCACTTCCAACAGACTGAGAACAAATTGAAGCAACGCGAACTCTCTCTCAACCAAAAGCAGGAGGAGCAGAACAGGCGAAAGAGTGAACTGGATAGCCAGCAGACTCGTATTGACAACGAGAAAAAACTGCTGCAAATCAAACAGGAGGAGCTGGAGAAAATGCAGCTTCAGGAGCGTGCCAAACTGGAAGAACTCTCAGGACTGAGCGCCGAGGAGGCCAAACACCGACTGGTGGAAGCCATGAAGGATGAGGCGAAAACGGATGCACAGAGCTATATCAACGAGATCATGGACGAGGCAAAACTCAACGCCAACGCTCAGGCACGCAAGATTGTGATACAGACTATACAGCGCGTGGCAACGGAAACTGCCATCGAGAACAGTGTGAGCGTGTTCCACATCGACAACGACGAGGTGAAGGGAAGAATCATCGGTCGTGAGGGACGTAACATCCGTGCCCTGGAGGCTGCTACCGGTGTGGAGATTGTGGTTGACGATACTCCCGAGGCTATCGTTATCAGCGCTTTCGACCCTATCCGCAGGGAGGTTTGCCGACTGGCTCTCCATCAGCTGGTGACCGACGGACGCATTCACCCCGCACGTATCGAAGAGGTGGTGCAGAAGGTGAAGAAGCAGCTGGAAAACGAGGTGATAGAGATAGGAAAACGTACTACTATCGACTTGGGCATCCACGGACTGCACCCGGAACTGGTGCGTATCGTAGGCAAGATGAAGTACCGCAGTTCATACGGTCAGAACCTGTTGCAGCATGCACGCGAAACAGCCAATCTCTGTGCTGTCATGGCATCTGAACTCGGACTCAACCCCAAGAAGGCAAAGCGTGCCGGACTGCTGCATGATATCGGTAAGGTGCCCGATGAGGAGAGCGAACTGCCGCACGCCCTCTATGGTGCCAAACTGGCTGAGAAATACAAGGAGAAACCTGATATCTGCAACGCCATTGCCGCCCACCACGACGAGTGTGAGATGAATACACTCCTGGCTCCCATCGTACAGATTTGTGATGCCATCAGCGGTGCCCGTCCCGGTGCCCGTCGTGAAATTGTAGAGGCATACATCAAGCGTCTGAACGATTTGGAGGCCATCGCCATGAGCTATCCCGGAGTGACCAAGACCTACGCCATCCAGGCTGGTCGCGAGCTTCGTGTGATTGTGGGTGCCGACAAGATGGACGACGCTTCTACCGAGGCTCTGTCGGGAGAGATAGCCAACAAGATCCAGAACGAGATGACCTATCCCGGACAGGTGAAGATTACGGTTATCCGCGAGACACGTAGCGTGGCATACGCTAAATAATCCCCTTATGCCGCATGATTGGCATAAAGGTGTGAGTGATTGGACACACACAAACTTTAAATAACCTAACAACCAAGCGGGGTGCGACATCTTTGGATGCCGCACCCCTTTTTTCTACACAAGCCGAAATAACAGAGTATGCCTATGTTTTAGAAAGATTTTTGGCGAAAGTTGCCTATGTTTTAGAAAGATGTGGTAAATTTGTATCTCAATAATAACAAAAATAATATATTTTATAATACTATGGTATTTGAAAAAGGAAACAGGGCAAATGCCCTTCATGGCATACTGCTGATGGCACTGTTCTCGTTTGCAGCCTTCTATCTCTCTGAATTGCAGATTATGCGCGAACTGTCGCTGAGTCCGCTGATTATCGGTATCGTTCTGGGTATGCTTTATGCCAACAGTCTGAGAAATAGACTGCCGGAGACGTGGGTGCCGGGCATCAAATTCTGCACCAAGCAGATACTGCGCACGGGTATTGTGCTCTACGGCTTCCGTCTCACCCTGTCGCAGGTGGCAGAGGTGGGCTATACCGCCATCCTGATAGACACCATCATCGTGACTGGAACCATTCTGCTGGGAATCATTGTGGGAAAGTTGCTGAATATCGACCGCGATACGGCGCTGATGACCTCTACAGGAAGTGCCATCTGCGGAGCGGCAGCCGTACTGGGTGCGGAACCTGTGGTGAAATGTGAGGGGCACAAGACCGCCATCGCCGTATCAACGGTGGTGATTTTCGGTACCATCTCCATGTTCCTTTATCCCATCATGTACCGTTCGGGAATGCTCTCTGCCATGAGCGATACCGCTGTGGCGATATATACAGGAAGTACCCTGCACGAGGTGGCCCATGTGGCTGGAGCGGGAAACGCCATGGACCCCACGGATGCCCTCGGGATAGCAGGTACCGCCACCATTACCAAGATGATCCGTGTGATGATGCTGGCACCCGTACTTGTGGTGATGGGACTGGCGCTTTCCAGTCTCAGGAGTGGCAAATCCACCACAGCCGAAAGAACCGTGGAGAAGAAGAGCAAGATTACCATCCCCTGGTTTGCCTTTTATTTCATCATCGTAATAGGAATCAATACGTTGCTGCAGATGTGGTGTGATGCACTGACGGTGAAGGATATCCCCCTGAATGGAGCCATAGAATACATCGATACCTTTATGCTCACCATGGCGATGACCGCCCTGGGTGCCGACACGGGTATAGACAAGTTCAAGCAGGCAGGAGCCAAACCGTTCCTGTTGGCAGGAGCACTATACGTGTGGTTGGTTGTAGGAGGTTACTTCATCACGCTGGCAATAGTATAAGAGAACACTCGTCAGTTACGATTTCCGAACCATCATCCTATCCGCTATGGAACCGAAGGAACGAATCATGCAGTTGAGGCAAGCCCTGCACGCCCACAACTACAACTATTATGTGTTGAACAGTCCCGTTATCAGCGACTATGAGTTCGACCTGATGATGCGTGAGTTGCAGGACTTGGAGAAAGCATATCCTGAATACGATGATGAGAACTCGCCCACAAGACGGGTGGGAAGCGACCTGAACCAGGAGTTCAGACAGGTGGAGCACCGCTATCCGATGCTCTCTTTGGCGAATACCTACAGCCCGCAGGAGGTGGCAGATTGGTACCACAGCGTGGAAAAGGGATTGCATGGCGAACCCTTTGAGGTGTGTTGCGAGATGAAGTACGACGGACTGTCCATCAGTCTTACCTATCGTGACGGGAAACTGCAGCAGGCGGTGACCCGAGGTGACGGCGTGCGTGGCGATGATGTGACTGCCAACGTGAAGACCATACGTACCATCCCTTTGGTACTACAGGGAGAGAGTGGGACGGATTTTCCCCATGAGTTTGAAATAAGAGGAGAGATATTGATGCCTTGGAAGGTGTTTGAACGGCTCAACGAGGAACGCCGCGCGGCAGAGGAACCTCTCTTTGCCAATCCCAGGAATGCAGCCAGCGGCACGTTGAAGAGTCAGAACTCTGCTGTGGTCGCTGCCCGCAGACTGGATGCCTATCTCTACTATCTGTTGGGTGACGAGGTGCCCACCGACAGCCATTACGACAATATGATGGCAGCCCGGTCATGGGGATTCCAGGTGGGCGACAATATGATGAAGGCGAAAGGACTGGACGAGATAACCGCCTTTATCAACCGATGGGACACGGAACGCAAGTTCCTGCCCGTGGCTACCGACGGTATCGTGCTGAAGGTAAACTCCCTGCGCCAGCAACGCTCGCTGGGCTATACTGCCAAGAGTCCGCGCTGGGCGATTGCCTATAAGTTCAAGGCGGAGCGGGAGCGCACAAAATTGTTGAGCGTCTCCTATCAGGTGGGCAGGACCGGAGCCATCACCCCCGTGGCAAATATGGAGCCTGTGCAGTTGGCTGGAACTACTGTGCGCAGGGCGACGCTGAACAACGAAGACTTCATCCGCTCGTTCAACCTGCATATCGGCGATGACGTTTTCGTGGAGAAAGGCGGAGAAATCATTCCTAAGATTGTGGGTGTGGATGAGAGCAGCAGGGCGGAAGATGCCCAGCCCGTGGAGTTCATTACCCATTGTCCCGAATGTGGTGCCCCCTTGGTACGCTACGAGGGAGAGGCGGCACACTACTGTCCTAACGAGAGTGGCTGCGCACCCCAGATAAAAGGCAGGATTGAGCATTTTATCTCACGCAAGGCGATGAACATAGAGAGCCTTGGTCCTGAGACGGTGGACGACTATTATTCCATGCGGCTGGTTCGCAATATTGCCGACCTCTACGACATCACCGTGCAGCAGATCAACGGAGACGGCAGCAGGGAGAAGTCTGCCCGCAAGATAGTGCAAGGGATAGCCGCCAGCAGGGAGGTGCCCTTCGAAAGGGTGGTCTTCGCCCTGGGCATACGCTTTGTGGGGGAAACGACCGCAAAACTGCTGGCACGTCGTTTTAGAAATATGGATGCCCTGATGGCTGCCGGGCTGCAAGACCTGATGCAGGTAGATGGAGTGGGGGAGGTGATTGCCAAGAGTGTGGTTGCCTATTTCGCCTCTCCAGAAAACCGCAGCATAGTGGAGCGTCTCAGAGGCTACGGACTGCAGATGCAGTTGAGCGAAGAGCAACTGCAGGGACAGACAGACAAACTTGCCGGGAAAAGCATCGTGATAAGCGGCGTGTTTGCCCGTCACAGCCGTGACGAGTACAAGCAGATGATAGAGCAGAACGGCGGCAAGAATGTAGGCAGTATCAGCGCCAAGACCTCATTTATCCTTGCCGGAGACAATATGGGACCTGCCAAACTGCAGAAGGCAGAGAAACTGGGCATCGCCATCGTGAGCGAGGATGAGTTCCTGAAGATGCTGTAGGCGGGTTATGCCTTGCTGCGGGGGTAGTTCAGCAGGATGCTGAGCAGGGCGAATATACCTAAGGTTACAGGATAGTAAAGATAACCGATGATGGCTGCCGGAGATACCTGTGACAGACCTGCCGCCATAAGCAGTTGGGCACCATAGGGAATAATGCCCTGCACCAGGCACGAGAAAGTGTCCAGTATGCAGGCGCACTTGCGCTTGTCAAGATGGTATTTGCCGGCTATCTCGTTGGCAATGGGGCCTGCGGTGATGATGGCTATGGTGTTGTTGGCGGTACATACGTTAGACAGTCCCACCAGGGCGGCGATGCTCAATTCCGCACCACGCCTCCCCTTGACACGTTTGGTGAGCAGACGGATAAGGTAATCCATTCCTCCGTTGTGGCGTATCAGCGCCATCATTCCTCCTGCCATCATGGTCACGATAATCAGTTCGCCCATGCCCATGATGCCGTCGCCCATCGCCTCGAACCACTGCCACAGCGTCAATTGTCCTGAGGGTAATCCTATGGCTCCTGTAAGAAGGATGCCGATGGTGAGCACTATCATCACGTTGACACCGAGTACTGCCAGTACCAATACGGCGAGGTAGGGCAGAATGGCATACCACTGCTCCTCTCCGGAAAAGGAGCGGACGTGCATGTCAGCACCCATGAATACATATATCAGCAACACTACTATTGCCGCAGGTATGGCGATGACGCTGTTTATCCTGAACTTGTCGCGCATCTTGCAGCCCATCGTCTTGGTAGCTGCGATGGTTGTGTCGGAGATAAACGAAAGGTTATCGCCGAAAAAGGCGCCTCCCACCACTACTGCCACCATGAAGGGGATGCCCACCGAGGTGCGTTCGGCTATACCCACAGCCACAGGAGTAAGTGCCACGATGGTACCTACCGAGGTGCCTATGGACAGGGAAATGAAACAGGCTGCCAGAAAAATGCCGGGAAGCAGCAGATTGTCGGGCAGCAGCTGTAGCGTAAGGTTGACTGTGGCATGGATGGCGCCCATCGACTTGGCTGCCTGTGCGAAGGCGCCGGCAAGGATGAAAATCCATATCATTATCATGATGTTCTTGTGGGCGGCACCCGAGGAAAAGATATTGATGCGGCTTTCCATGCTTTCACCTCGGGTGATGGCGATGGCATATATTGTAGATACCAGGAATGCCACCGTGATGGGTACTTTATAAAAATCGTTGATGATAACCGATGTGACCAGATAAAGACACAGGAATACCATTAGCGGACTGAGTGCCAGCAGGCTGCTCTTGTGGGATGTGCAGGTGGTGGGTTGATGGTATGTCATGGGATAAAAGATAATTGATAACGGCGGTTGCACTTGCCGTGAACCGCTGCAAAGGTACAATTAATACCCATAAAAAAGGATGAAAACAGAACAAAAAGAAAGGAATTACCTAATTTTAGTGACTTGATTTCTTGCCGGTTTTCATAAAATAAGTTTAACTTTGTTGCGGATTTCGTGTGTTATAGGCATGCGCGGATGGTATGGAATAATGATGTATAAGGCATGAAGACCCAGAAAATTTATGAGGCAGGCGACCGGATGATATCGCTCATCAAGGACAACTATAACCTTTTGCAGTCGTTGGGAAGTTTTGGCATCAATCTCGGTTTTGGTGATAAAACAGTAGATGAAACCTGCAAGGACAACGGCGTAGATACCTACACTTTTCTTGCGGTGGTGAACTATACCATCAACAGGCATGGCAATTTTGAGGATGATGCGCAGTTGTCGGTGCCTACCCTGCTGCACTACCTGAAAGCCTGTCATGTGTATTTCCTTGGTTTCCAGTTGCCTTTCATCCGTCGTGAACTGCAGGAGAGTATCGACGAAGCCAGCAGACTGGGCGAACTGATACTGAAACTTTACGATGACTATGCCCATGAAATTCACGAGCATATGATGTACGAGGAGCGGATGCTGTTTCCTTATGTAGAAGCGCTGCTTGGCGGAAAGATAGCTGACGGCTACAGCGTGGATGTCTTCATCAGGAACCACTCAGAGGCAAATGCCCATCTGAAGGAAATCAAGACTCTGATTATCAAGTATCTTCCCGGAGATGCAGAGAGAAACAACAAGCTGATGGCGGCGCTTCACGATATATATAATAATGAGGAGTGGCTGGCTCTGCACTGTCAGGTAGAGGAAAACGTGTTTGCGCCGGCGGTTCGTAGGCTGGAGCAGCATCTGCGTAAGAATGATGTGTCGAAGAACATCTCCAAGATGATGATGCAGGGAGGTGCTGACGGCGGAGAATCGCTGTCTGACAGGGAGCGTGATGTGGTGGTCAGTCTGGTACAGGGCATGTCCAACAAGGAGATTGCCGACCATTTGTGTATCTCCACCAACACGGTGCTGACCCACCGCAGGAATATCGCGCGCAAATTGCAGATACGAAGTGCCGCAGGACTGACCATCTATGCCATCGTCAACGGATTGGTGACACTGAATGATGTATAGTGAAAAAAGCAAGGCCGTCTTTTGGATATCACGATATTTAACCTTATATTTGCATTGCCTAACCGCTCGTTGGGCAATGTTTTTTATTAACTCAGGGGGCTTGTGATGAAACGCATGCCTTCTATCTGAAAAGCGACTGACATGGACGACAATAAAAAGAAGCTGGATAAACTGGTGACCGACAATATGGGACTGGTGGTGGCTATCGCCAAGCGCTACCGGGACAAGGGTTTGGAAATGGACGACCTGGTGAGCGAGGGGTATGTGGGACTGATGAAGGCTGCCGGCAACTATGATGCCGCCAAGGGCGGATTTGCTGCATTTGCCACTCCCATCATCGAGAAATTCATGGAACAGGCTCTTCTGCAACAGGGAGTCGTGAAACCAGCTGCCATTCAGCCGTCGGTGGCAGGTGTTCGCAGAAAAGGCAAGTCCCTGTCCATGGATGCGCCACTTGGAGGGCGCGAGAATGTAAATCTGATGAGTTTCATGGCAGATACCAATGTGCCCGATGCAGACTTCCTGCTCTACCAGAATGCGGTTAACGACCAGTTGGCGGCTGCCATGGAAACGCTACCCGAACGAGAGCGTGAGGTGATGACCCGTTTCTACGGTATTGGCACGTCCAAAATCACTCTTGCCGAAATCGCTTCAGAAATGGGATTGAAGCGAGAAAGAGTGAGACAGATACGTGACAAGGCGTTGCGCAAGGTGCGCAAGTTTGTCAGAAACTCGGGAAAATAAAGTCTGGAAGGCAGACAACAGAGAATGAATCAGATGCTGTTGATATCCACGTAGCCGTGAGTCACAGCATAGATGGTGAGGGCAGATACGCTTTTGATGCCCAGTTTTTCCATCACGTTTTTGCGATGGGTCACTACGGTAGTCAGACCGATATTCAGCTTGTCGGCAATCTCCTTATTGATAAACCCCTGTACAATCAGTACCATGACATCTATCTCACGCTTTGTGAGCAGTACTGTAGGTGAGGGAATGGCTTGTCTGACGTGTTGCGGAGGAATGTTCTTGCCGTGGGCATGTGCCTGTTGTACCAGTGTAAGTAACGCCTTGACAAGATGCTGTTCGGGCACATTGACACACAGACTGTGGAATTCGCTCACCTGGGCATGAGCCTCTGTGGAAAGGGTGAGCACGATGGTCTTGTGTCTGTTGGTGGCAAAGAATGTACGATGGCGCAATAATATCTCCATCGATACAAAATAATGGAAAAATTGCTCCGGGCTGTTGGCGGAGAGTTCGCCAAACGACCCGAAGCAATCTATCTCAATGGTAGGCATCACCTGATGGAGTATGGACTTCATCCCCATCATGGCCAATGTATTAGTATCAATAACAGCTATACGTGGTGCCTGCATCATGGTTTATGACAAGAATCCGAGCAATGCACCGGCTGCCACTGCCGAACCGATGACACCCGCCACGTTGGGACCCATGGCATGCATCAACAGGAAGTTGTGGCGGTCGTATTCCAGTCCTAGATTATTGCTGATACGTGCGCTCATGGGTACAGCAGACACACCAGCATTACCGATAAGCGGGTTGATCTTGTTGTCTTTAGACAGGAACAGGTTCATTATCTTTACAAAGCATACGCCGCTGGCTGTAGCTAATACGAACGCGCAGGCACCTACCAAGAAGATGAACAAAGTGTTCTGGGTGAGGAACTCGCTTGCCTGTGTAGAACAGCCCACTGTGAGGCCCAGCAGGATAACCACAATATCGTTGAGAGCTGCACCCGCCGTTTTTGCAAGACGGGTAGTCTTGCCCGACTCTTTCAGCAGGTTGCCGAAGAACAGCATACCCAGCAAAGGCAGTCCTGAAGGCACGATGAAGGTGGTGAGCAGCAAGCCGATGATGGGGAAGAGGATACGCTCGGTCTGGCTTACCTCACGAACAGGCTTCATGCGGATGAGACGTTCCTTCTTGGTGGTGAGCAAGCGCATCACTACCGGCTGGATAAGCGGTACCAGTGCCATATAGGAATAGGCGCATACGGCGATGGCTCCCATCAGGTTGGGGCAAAGTTTGGATGAAAGGAATATGGCGGTAGGTCCGTCGGCACCGCCGATGATGGCGATACCAGCAGCCTGGTTCGGTTCAAAACCGAGTGCCAGAGCGGTCATGTAGGCACCGAAGATACCGAACTGAGCTGCTGCACCGATGAGCACCAGTTTGGGATTGGCGATGAGCGCAGAGAAGTCGGTCATGGCTCCGATACCAAGGAATACCAGCGGCGGATACCATCCCATGCGCACACCTTGGTAGAAGATGTTGAGCACGGAATTGTCTTCATAGAGTCCTATCTCCAGTCCGGCATCTGCACGGAAAGGGATGTTGCCCAGAATGATACCCAATCCGATAGGGATAAGCAGCAAGGGCTCGAAATTTTTCTTGATAGCCAAGTAAATGAGGATGATACCTACTACAATCATCACGAGGTTGCCCTCGGTGGCGTTGGCAAAGCCTGTGTAGGTAAGAAACTCATTGAAATTTTCTGTTATAAAATCTGTAAATCCCATGGCATTCCTTTTTATTCAATGGTAAGCAATACGGTGCCCTCCATCACAGAGTCACCTGGATTAACGGCTATGGAAGTGATTGTACCCGTGTGCTCAGCCTCGATGTTGTTCTGCATCTTCATGGCTTCGAGTACGAGTACGGTATCACCGGCATTCACCTTGTCGCCCACCTTGACGGCAATGGAGGTGATGGTACCGGGCAGAGGAGCTTTCAGCGGAGAACCTGCGCCTCCGGCTGCGGGGGCGGGAGCTGCTGCTGCCGGTGCGGCGGCAGGGCGTGGTGCGGGTGCGGCAGGTTGGGGTACAGCCACCTTGGGTTTGGAGATGGCGCGTGCTGCGTTGATAGGCTGTTTCAGTTCCACTTCGAAGGGGATGCCATTGACTTTCACCTTGGCGAGATTGCCTTCAACTTCCTCTATTTCAACGTCATAATCTACTCCTTGAACGGTATATTGATATTTGTTCATAATATTCTGTTTTTTATTGTTAATGAATGATTCGTTTTGATAGGCTTATTCGTGGAACTGTGTCATCTGGTTGTATTCATTGCTCCAGTCCGTGTTCTTGGGCTTGATGGTAATGATACCGCTCTCAACATCATGCACATCGTCTTGATACTCCTTGAGTGCCATGGCGATGACAGCGATATAAATCTCCTTGTCGATACCTTTCGACTTCAAACCGTCTTGTAATATCACATTGGTCTTGTGACCAATCTCTACAGTCTTCTCCACAGTCTTCACTCCTACCTTCAGTGGCTGTATTTCTGCCACTTTCTTCACCTTTGAACGGTGTTTCATAAACAGACCGAAGAAATAGAAGAACAGGAATAGAAGTGTCAGACAGAAGAATACGATGCCCATGGACAGCACAGTAATACCGAAACCATGAGGATCTTCGCGCTTCAGCTTTTCAATCTTTGACTCATTCTGTACAACCTGGTTGGAAATGCCGGGAGTCACAGCATTCTCTTTTTTCACTTCCCAGCGTGCGTCACCGTCGCTTATACGACCATACGACTGGTTTTCTGCCAATACGGGCACAGTGACAGAGTCAATAAGGTCAACGCCGTTTCCGTTGTACAGCGCCACCCATACCGGTTCATCGGCTTGAACGGGGGTGGTAAGGTGCAACGACCCGCGTGCGGGGATGCTGTTGCAGAAGAATACCAGGTGTTGTCTGCCGTTCAATGATGTGCGTGGCTCTCCATTGGGGATGATACTCATCTTCTTGATACGCTCAGGCGCACTCAGCGACTTATTGGTTACTGAGCGGTCTGTAGTGATATACATCCCTCTGATGTTGTAGGTGGTGTGTGAGATGTTGGCTATCTCAATCCATGCACCATGCGTCCCGTATTCATCCTGTATGCCGGCGGTGTTGCGTGTCATTATCTCGTTCAACTTGATGCTCTTTTCCAGTTGTCCGAACATCAAGGAAGGCGAGACAATCAGCAATGCCCCTAACAGAAGTCCGAGTTTTTTCATTGTGATTTAGTTGATTATGATTATTAAGATGATTGATTACTATTGAATTAAATTGCGCCGCACCCCAACAATATAATGATTTGGGCGGTGAGAATGCGCAGGAACATGCTGAGAGGATATACGGTGGAGTAGCCCACAGCAGGTGCCTCTTTGGAGCATGACTGGTTGGCGTAAGCCAGTGCAGGAGGGTCTGTATAGGTACCTGCCAGCATACCCATGATGGTGAAGTAGTTGAACTTGAACTTGAGGCGTGCTACGGTACCGATGATGAGGATGGGGATAATGGTGATGAGGAAACCCGTACCCACATACTTCAGTCCGTCTCCCTGTACCACCGTTTCCCAGAATCCGGCTCCGGCCTTGATGCCTACACTCGCAAGGAACAGTACCAAGCCTATTTCGCGCAACATCAGGTTGGCGCTGGTGGTGGTATAGGTCACGAGATGTACCTTATAGCCATAACGGCCGATAAGGATGGCTATAATCAGCGGACCACCGGCGATACCCAGTTTCATGGGAACGGGCATTCCGGGAATGGTGAAAGGCAGACTTCCGAAGATAATACCTATGATGATACCGAGGAAGATAGTGGCAATATTGGGGGCATCCAGTCGTTTGATGGAGTTGCCCAGCACTTCAGACACACGGGTCACGGCGTCTTCAGGACCCACCACCATGATACGGTCACCAACCTGCAGGGCCAGACTGCTGCTGGCAAAGAGATCCATGCCCTGACGGGTGATACGGGTCACGTTGACACCATATACGGAAGAAAAGTGCATCTGTCCCAAGGTCTTGCCATTGATGGATGAACGGGTTACCAGAATGCGCTTAGAAACCAGAGGCATGTCCTGCTTTTCCCAGTCAACCTTGATTTCCGGACCGATGAAGGCTATGATGGCTTCGGCATCCGCCTTGGCACATACCACGAAAATCTGGTCGCCCATCTCAAATACCGTATCTCTGTTGGGGATGCTCACATGCCCGTCATGCAGGATGCGCGAGCATACAAAATCACGGTTGAGGAAGTTATGTATCTGTAGTAATGTCTTGCCCGAGAGATAAGAGTTAGTCACCTTCAGGTGCATCTGGTGGGGCTTGATGTGTGCGTTCTCTGCCGATTGTATCTCCAGTTCCTTCTCTTCATGATCGAGCTTGATCCGGCAGATATATCTGATAAGGATAGTGGCTCCGATGATACCTACCACACCTAATGGATAGGCACAGGCATAGCCGGAAGCAATCTGTGGCAGGTTGCCGTCGCTGAACACATTGCTCAGTGCCTCGTTGGCAGCACCCAGACCAGGCGTATTGGTTACGGCGCCATATAATGTTCCTACCATCATGGGCAGGTTGTAAGGATTGCTTGTGTCAAAGAATATGAAATAGCAAGCAAACATGACCACAATGTTCAGTAGAATGGCACCCGCTGCCAGAAGGTTGAGCGTGATGCCTCCCTTGCGGAAACTCTCGAAGAATCCGGGACCTACTTGCATACCAATCATGAAGACGAACAGAATGAGTCCGAAATCCTGAATGAACGTGAGGATGTTGAGCGGTACCGACAGTCCTATATGACCAGCCAGAATACCGGCAAAAAGCACGAAAGTGACGCCCAGCGAGATGCCGCCGAACTTGATTTTCCCCAAAAGCACACCAATGGCTATCACCATTGCATAAAGTAGTGCAATGTGAGCTACTGAATCAGTTGAAGTAAACAGATTTGTGAGCCATTCCATATTTAAATCAAGTATTTTGAAAAGCAGTGCAAAGGTATGTAAAATATTGCGCAAAAAATAAGGTATGTGCAATAAATTTTCTGCTTGCTAACCATTTTTTAAGATTTTTACGTTTTTATCTTTGCATACTTTTCACCATCTAATCTAAATGTGCTACCTTTGCAGAGGGATGACGACGCACCGTCATGCGGGAATACTGTTCTTTCTGTGTCTGGTCTGCATCCCTTCAAAAATGCAAAGGAATGTATATGGAATCGCACTTGCAAACCATCAAATCCATCCTTAAAGGGTATTTCAATGTGCTTCCTGATAAGGAAAACGAAAGTGAGATCATCGCCTCTATCAGCAAGGGCGTGAGTTTTTATGGTGCCAATCTGTGGGTGCTCATCTTTGCCATTTTCATCGCATCTTTGGGGCTGAACGTCAATTCTACGGCGGTAATCATTGGTGCCATGCTCATCTCTCCCCTGATGGGGCCTATTATCGGTATGGGACTGGCGATAGGCATCAACGATATTGAACTGCTGCGCAGGGCGATAAAGAATTATCTGGTAGCTACGGTTATCAGTGTGATAACAGCCACATTCTACTTCTTGATTACCCCTTTGGATGAAGCACAGTCGGAACTGCTCGCCAGGACATCTCCCACACTTTATGACGTGCTAATAGCCTTCTTCGGCGGCATGGCTGGCATTGTGGCCATCTGCACCAAGGGCAAGGGGAATGTGATTCCCGGCGTGGCGATTGCTACAGCCCTGATGCCGCCCCTTTGCACAGCCGGCTATGGATTGGCAATGGGCAATCTCTACTATTTCTTCGGCGCTTTTTACCTGTTCTTCATCAACACGGTGTTCATTTGTCTTGCCACGTTTGTGGGTGTGCGCATGCTGAAGTTCTCCAAGGTGAAATACGAACGTCAGGAGAGTTTCAAGAAAGTACAGAAAATAATCGTGGGTATTGTGCTCGTGACCATGCTGCCTGCCACATTTCTTACCGTCAACATTATCCGTGAGAGTCTTTTCAACAGTTCGCTCAACAGGTTTGTGAAGCAGGAGATGAATTTCCCCGGTACACAGATTATATCTACCGCTACTGACAAAAACACGAAAACCATTCGTTTGGTAGCCGTAGGCAAGGAGATTACTGAACACGACATGAATGTGGTGCGCAACAGAATGTCGCAGTACGGACTGAAAGCTTATGAACTGAATGTTATCCAAGGAAGCCAGTCAGACAGTCTGCTGAGGCTCAGCAAGCAGTTAGCAAGCAAGGTACAGACGGACGAGGGCTATGCTGACAGAATACTTGAACAGTCCAAAACCATCTATCAGCTGGAGCAACAGCTCGACGGTTTTGAACGATACCTTAACCTTTCGGATGAAGTGCGCGGCGAATTGAAGGTGCTGTTCCCTGCCATAGAGAGCGTTTCGCTGGCAAAGGTTTCAGAAGCAAAAGTGGATACCGCTTTAAATATACAGCGTGTGGTGGCTATAGTGGCGCTGCGGAAGAACGTTGCTGCCAAGTCGTTTGACAAGGCTCGTTTTTCTCAGTGGGTATCAGCCCGTGTTAAAACAGACTCTGTGAAGGTGATAGTGGAATGACAGAAAACAACGATATAATACAATCATAACTAACAGACTATGATGAAGCAACATTCTTTCTTTTGTAAGGCAATAATCCTGATATGCTCTATGGCAATGACTATCGCAACCGACTTGATGGCAGGCAAGAAACTCGACTTGAAATCCATCACCTCGCGCCAATTTGCCGCTAAATACATGGCAGCTGTGAAACCCATGAGCGATGGTGCAACCTATTCGTGCATCAGCGAAGATGGCAAACGGATTGAGATCTATTCATTCAAGAATGGGAAGAAAGTGTCCACCCTTTTTGATGCGGAAACTGTAAGGGGGGCAAAGATTGAAAGGGTAGAGGGTTACCAGCTTTCACCTGACGGCAGTAACGTATTGATACAGACAGATACCAAGCCCATCTACCGTCGCTCGTTCACAGCGCAATACTACATATATAATGTGAGGAACAACAAGATGGTGCCTCTTTCGGAAGGCGGAGCGCAACAGATGCCTCTTTTCTCGCCCGACGGACAGCTGATAGCTTTTGTTCGTGACAATAACCTGTTTCTGGTGAAACTGCTGTATGACAACGCCGAGAGCCAGATTACCAAAGACGGCAAGCGCAACGAGGTTATCAATGGCCTTCCTGATTGGGTGTATGAGGAAGAGTTTGCCACCAACCGCAGTTTCGTGTTCACGGCAGACAGCAGGCAGATATGTTGGATACGCTACGATGAAAGCAAGGTGAAAGAATATTCCTTTGCCCTGTATAAGGGAAGTCATCCTACAGAGGACGAATATGCCGGTTATCCCGGTGCCTATACCTACAAGTATCCTATTGCCGGAGAAACCAACTCTCAGGTTGCCGTCTATAGTTTTGATATAAAGTCACGTCAGACACGCAAGCTGGAGGTGCCCGTGGAGGCTGACGGGTATATCCCACGTATTAAGATGATTTCCGATTCGAGCAAGGTAGCGGTGTTTACACTTAACCGTCATCAGGACGAGCTGGCTATATATATGGTCAATCCTCTTTCTACGGTGGCCCAGATGGTACTTCAGGAAAAGGCAGACAAGTACATCAGGTTTGAGGCAATAGACGGTATTCAGTTGACCGACAAGCATATTCTGCTTCCCAGCGACAGGGACGGTTATAACCATCTGTACCTTTACACTTTGGGCGGACGATTGGTAAAGCAGATCACCAAGGGAAACTTTGAAGTGACCGATGTTTATGGTTATGACGAGTCAACAGGCAGAACCTATTTTGCCTCCAATGCATTAGGTGCACAGGAGAAACAGGTGTATTGCGCGGAGGCGAACGGCAAGACAACTGCATTGGCAGGTGCCCGTGGTACCAACAATGCCATCTTTAGCAGTGACTACCAGTATTTCCTGAACTGCTGGAGCGATTTGGAACATCCAAGCGTATATACCTTGAACGGCAGTAATGGCAAGGTGCTGACCACCCTGATAGACAATAAGGAACTGAAAGATAAGCTGGCAGGGTATGACTTAGGGAGCCGCGAGATGTTCTCGTTCGCTACTTCTGAAGGCATCGAACTGAATGGCTGGATAGTGAAGCCCAAGAATTTTGACCCATCCCGACGCTATCCGGTTATCATGTACCAGTATGGTGGTCCTGGCAGTCAGCAGGTGCTCAACCAGTGGAATATCGGTATGTGCGGACAGGGAGCTATCCTGGAACAGATGCTGGCACAGGAAGGCTATCTGGTGGTGTGTGTGGACAATAGAGGAACAGGCGGCAGAGGGGCGCAGTTTGAGAAATGCACCTATCTGCGACTGGGTGAGCTGGAGTCAAAAGACCAGGTGGAAACTGCCCTGTGGCTGGGCAGGCAGTCATATGTAGATAAAGAAAGGATAGGTATATGGGGTTGGAGTTATGGCGGATGGAATACCCTGATGAGCATGAGTGAGGGAAGAGCCGTGTTCCGTGCGGGCGTAGCCGTAGCGCCTCCCACCAACTGGCGCTATTATGACACCGTCTATACCGAGCGCTATATGCGTACCCCTAAAGAGAACCCTTCTGGTTATGATGAGGTGAATCCTATCGCCCGTGCCTCCCAATTGAACGGTGCTTTGCTCATTTGTCACGGGTTGGCAGATGACAATGTACATTTCCGTAATACTGTAGAATATGCCGAAGCGCTGGTGCAGGCAGACAAAGACTTCTATGAAGTGGTGTATGCGAACCGCAATCATGGCATAGCCGGTGGTAATACTCGTAACCATCTGTTCCGCCAGATACTCCGTTTCTTCAATTCGCAGATGAAATGAGGGGATTGCCAACTGGCGGTAAGACAGGCTCTCTCCGGCAACCAAGACAAGAAAAACCAAACAAATAAAACAGATTGATGAAAAGAATCGCATTCAGTATGATGGCACTCCTGTTGGCAATTTCCTTGCCGGCAGATGCCAAGAAAAAGACTACAAGTGTGCAACCCCAACTCACTCCGTTGGAGGTGGTGGAAAAGGTAAACAATCACTGGCAGGCAAACCATGCTCCAGAAGTGAATGCCTTTTGGGACAATGCTGCGTATTTTACGGGTAACATGGAAGCATATCGCCTTACTGGAAAGGCAAAATGGCTGGAGTATTCGGACAAATGGGCACGGCATAACAAATGGTGTGGGGCAACAGAAACGGATGCCGCCAAGTGGAAATACAAGACGTATGGAGAAGGTCAGCAGCATGTGCTGTTCGGAGATTGGCAGATCTGTTTCCAGACTTATCTGGACATGTATATGATGAATCCCGACGACTATAAGATAAAGCGTGCCAAAGAAGTGATGGACAGAGAATGCTGTATGGCTGAGACCGACTTTTGGTGGTGGGCAGACGGACTGTATATGGCGATGCCTGTGCTGACAAAACTGTACAAGGTGACCGGTGACACGAAGTATTTGGACAAGCTTTATGCCAATTTCCTCTATGCCGACAACCTGATGTTTGACAAGGAGGAGCATTTGTATTATCGTGACGGTAAGTATGTTTATCCGGCACACAAGACGGATGCCGGGAAAAAGGACTTCTGGGCGCGTGGCGACGGTTGGGTGATAGCAGCCTTGGCTAAGGTGCTCAATGATGTTCCTGCTTCCTATAAGCATCGCGGTTTCTTTGAACAGCGTTTCAAGCAGCTGGCTGCTGCTGTGGCAAAATGCCAACAGCCTGAAGGCTATTGGACACGCTCTATGCTGGATGCTTCACAGGCAGAAGGCAGAGAGACAAGCGGCACCGCATTCTTTGCCTACGGACTGATGTGGGGAGTGAACCATGGCTTGCTCGACAAAGCAACCTATGGCACAGTCATCGACAAGGCTTGGAACTACCTTTCCACAGTGGCCTTGCAGGCTGATGGTAGTGTGGGCTATGTGCAACCCATCGGCGAAAAAGCTGTGAAAGGCCAGACGTTGACAGCTTCCAATACTTCCGCTTTTGGTGTAGGTGCATTTCTGTTGGCTGCCTGTGAAAAAGTGAGATACGATGATAATTCCGTACAGCCTGCCGTCAACAAGGCCTTTCCCTTAACCCTGGCCAACCAGCAAAAAGAGGTGTTGAGTCAGGTGGTGGAACTCAATGCTGCACAGGTATATGCTAAGTTGGGCATCAGTGGCGGCCGTCAGTTCGTAGTGGTGAACGCTGCAGGTCAGCAAGTACCCTATCAGATTACGTACGATGGAAAGGTCCTCGTGGAAGCCACTGTGCGCCCGCAAGGAAAAGCAGTCCTTACCTTTATGAAGGGGGTGCCGGGAGATTTCAAAAATACTTGCTATGGAAGGATGTATCCGGAGCGTGTGGATGATATTGCATGGGAAAACGACCGTGGAGCCTATCGCTGCTATGGCCCTGCTTTGCAGCGCTCAGGAGAAAAGGCTTTCGGCAATGACGTGTGGCTCAAGAATACACCGGAATTGGTAGTGGAGAAACGCTATTATGTGGAGGACATCAACAAACCGGTAATCGCTGCATTGAAAAAAACTAATCCTGCTGCTGCCGACTCATTGAACAGGCTTACCAGCTATCATTTCGACCAGGGTGACGGTCTTGACTGCTACAAGGTGGGTCCTACCCTGGGCTGCGGTACCCCGGCGCTGATGGATGGAGATAATCTGATTTTTCCCTATTGCTATAAGGAATATGAGCTGCTGGACAACGGTCCTCTACGCTTCACTGTGGCATTGACCTATCATCCCACCACCTACAAGCAAGACAACCAGGTAGTGGAGCATAGAATCCTTAGTCTTGACAAAGGTTCCAACTTCAACAAGATGACCGTGTGGTATGACGGTTTGACCCAACCGGCACAAGTGGCATCCGGAGTGGTGATTCATTCGGAGGATACCAAGAGCGTTGAGCTTGGCAAGAAACATGTCAACTATGCAGACCCGACAGATAATCCTGACAAGCAAAACTTCAGAATCTTCGTGGCTGCCCTGTTCCCGCAGGGCGTAGATGCTACCCGATATGTGCCTTTTGAAAAACCGTTTAATGGTAATGCTGGCCATGCCTTGGGCATTATCAACGATTACAAGAGCGGCACTAAGTTTACCTACTACTTCGGTTCTGCATGGAGCAATTACGACTGTCGTTCACAACAGGAATGGCAATGCCGCATTGATTCATACCTCAATTCTTTGTCCTATCCCTTGGACATTCATTTCTGAAATTGTTTTGACGGGAATCAACAGAACCTGTCTGTAGATTCATCGCAAGAAGATTATTGACCTTTGAAAACGGATAATCGTGTGGAGAATTGCACGGTTATCCGTTTTTTATTCATTCAAACCCTTAGAAACTACTGTTTTTCCTTTGCTGATTGGAAAAAAAACTTTAATTTTGCAACGATATAGGTGTACAGTATAAGCATTGCTTTTGGCATGATTATCAACCTATTGACAAACACTGAAAATTATTTTTAAACACTTCAACTATTTATGTCAAACAACAAAGAGAAACTCTTTACCGAGTTTACGGCTCCTACCACTCAAGAGTGGCTGGATAAAATCCAGGTGGACCTGAAAGGTGCCGACTTTGAAAAGAAGTTGGTATGGAGAACAAATGAGGGTTTTAGTGTACAACCCTTCTATCGCAGAGAGGATGTGCTGAAATTGAAGACACCCGATGCCCTGCCCGGTGAATTCCCGTTTGTACGCGGAAACAAGAAAGACAACAACGAATGGTATGTGCGTCAGAACATTGCTGTGGAGGATGCAAAAGAGGCGAATGCTAAAGCTCTTGAACTGCTGATGAAGGGCGTTGACTCTTTGGGATTCAAGATCCCCGGCAAGAGCGTAAGCCGCGAGTATGTGGAAACCCTGCTTGAGGGCATCTGCTGCGATGCTGTTGACCTGAACTTCAAAACCTGCAAGCGTCATTCAGTGGAACTGGCACATGTGCTCACAGACTATTTCAGCAAGAAAGGTTATAAGGCAGAGAATATCCACGGCTCTATTGAGTGGGATGCCATGGAGAAGATGGTGATGAAAGGTTGTGACCAGACCGCACTTCTGCCTGTAGCTGTAGAATTGGTGGAGGCTCTGAAAGACTACCGTCACTTCCGTTGCATCTCTGTCAATGCCCTGGCACTCAATAATGCAGGTGCCTATATCGTACAGGAATTGGGATATGCCCTGGCATGGGGAAATGAATATCTGCACCAGTTGGTGGAGGCAGGTGTGGAGCCTACCTTGGCAGCTTCGAAAATCAAGTTCAATTTGGGTGTATCAGAAAACTACTTTATGGAGATAGCCAAGTTCCGTGCTGCGCGTATGCTCTGGGCGGAGATAGTGAAGCAGTATGAGCCCAAATGCGACTGTGCCTGCATGATGTGTGTCAATGCCACCACTACCCGTTACAACATGACGATGTTTGACAGCTATGTGAATCTGTTGCGCACCCAGACAGAGGCCATGAGTGCCGCTCTGGCAGGTGTGTATTCCATTGTGGTGAATCCTTTTGATATTACCTATGAAACGCCTACCGAGTTCTCTGAGCGTATTGCACGCAACCAGCAGCTGTTGCTGAAAGAGGAAAGCCATTTCGATAAGGTAGTTGACCCGTCTGCAGGCTCCTATTACATCGAGCAGTTGACATCTTCTTTGGCTGATGTGGCATGGAAATTGTTCCTCAAAGTCGAGAACGAAGGTGGTTTCCTCGCTACTGTCAAGGCTGGCACCATTCAGGACGATATCAATGCCACTGATGCTAAGCGTCATGGCGATGCTGCCAAGCGCAAGGAGTTTATCCTTGGTACCAACCAGTTCCCCAACTTTACGGAAACCTCAGAGGGCAAGGCTCCTTTGGCTTGCGGCTGCGGTTGTGGCTGTTCTGGCAAGGATGAGGAAAAGCCCTTCAAGAGTATTCAGACAACCCGATTGGCTGCTGACTTTGAAACTCTCCGTCTGGAAACGGAACACAGCGCCAAGGTGCCTACCGCTTTCATGCTGACTATCGGTAATCTGGCATGGCGTCAGGCAAGGGCACAGTTCAGTTCCAATTTCCTGGCATGTGCAGGCTACAAGATTATTGATAACCTTGGATTCGAGACTGTGGAAGAGGGTGTGGATGCTGCTCTGAAAGCCGGAGCCGATATCGTGGTGCTCTGTTCAAGTGATGACGAGTATGCCACTTATGCTGTTCCTGCCTACAAGTACCTTGACAATAGGGCCATGTTTATTGTTGCAGGTGCCCCCGCTTGCATGGAAGAGCTGCAGGCTGCTGGTATAGAAAACTTCATACACGTGAAGTGCAACGTACTGGAGACACTGAAAGCATATAACAAACAACTTCTGAAATAACGAACTTCCCGATAATGAGTATAATCATTGTTCAAAGTTTCCAATAATTTTTGAAAAGATGAGAAAGAATTTTAACGACATCGATATATTCGCCGGGATAAAGAGTGCCAATGGCGCTGACTGGCAAAAAGATAATGGTATCGTGGCAAATTGGAAAACACCCGAACACATTGAGGTGAAGCCCGTATATACCAAAGAAGACCTTGAGGGTATGGAACACCTTGACTTTACTGCCGGTATTCCTCCTTTCCTCCGCGGCCCGTATTCCATGATGTATCCTTTCCGCCCGTGGACTATCCGCCAGTATGCCGGATTCTCTACCGCAGAGGAGTCAAATGCCTTCTATCGTCGCAACCTCGCTTCCGGTCAGAAAGGTCTGTCTGTGGCATTCGACCTGCCCACACACCGTGGATATGACCCTGATAACGAGCGTGTGGTAGGCGATGTGGGAAAAGCAGGTGTATCTATCTGCAATGAAGAGAACATGAAGGTGCTCTTCGACGGTATTCCCTTGAACAAGATGTCTGTGTCCATGACCATGAACGGTGCAGTACTTCCTATTCTGGCATTCTATATCGTGGCAGGATTGGAGCAGGGTGCCAAGATGGAAGAGATGGCTGGTACTATTCAGAACGATATTCTGAAGGAGTTTATGGTGCGTAACACCTATATCTATCCGCCTGCATTCTCCATGAAGATTATTGCTGACATCTTTGAGTTCACCTCACAGAACATGCCTAAGTTCAACTCCATCTCTATCTCTGGTTACCACATGCAGGAAGCAGGTGCCACTGCAGATATTGAGCTGGCTTATACCTTGGCTGACGGTATGGATTACATCCGTGCCGGTGTTAATGCCGGTATTGACATTGATGCTTTTGCACCCCGCCTGTCGTTCTTCTGGGCTATTGGTGTAAATCACTTTATGGAGATTGCCAAGATGCGTGCCGGACGTTTGCTTTGGGCTAAGATTGTGAAGAGCTTCGGTGCCAAGAATCCCAAGTCGCTGGCATTGCGTACCCACTCTCAGACTTCAGGATGGTCGCTCACAGAGCAGGATCCCTTCAACAATGTGGGACGTACCTGTATCGAGGCGATGGCAGCCGTGCTGGGACACACCCAGTCGTTGCATACCAATGCCCTTGACGAGGCGATAGCATTGCCTACCGATTTCTCTGCCCGTATCGCACGTAATACACAGATTTATATCCAGAACGAAACCAAGGTGTGCAAGCAGATTGACCCATGGGCAGGTTCATATTATGTGGAGAGTCTTACCAACGAATTGGTACACAAGGCCTGGGAACATATCCAGGAGATTGAGAAACTGGGTGGTATGGCTAAGGCTATCGAGACGGGTGTGCCCAAGATGCGTATTGAAGAGGCTGCTGCACGTACTCAGGCTCGTATCGACTCTGGCGTGCAGACCATCGTGGGTACCAACAAGTATCGTCTGGAGCATGAGGATCCCATTGATATTCTGGAGGTTGACAACACCGCTGTGCGCAAGCAACAGGAGGAGAGTCTGGCACAGGTTCGTGCTTCCCGTGATGAGGAGGCATGCCGCAAGGCTCTTGAGGCACTTACCGAATGTGTACGTACCGGTGAAGGCAACTTGCTTGCACATGCCATTGAGTGTGCCAAGTTGCGTTGTACTCTGGGTGAGATAAGCGATGCTTGCGAAAAGATTGTAGGTAGATATAAAGCAGTAATCAGAACCATATCAGGCGTGTATTCATCAGAAAGTAAGAATGACAAGGAGTTTGATCTGGCTTGTCAGTTGACAGAAGAGTTTGCAAAACAAGAGGGTCGTCGTCCACGTATCTTTATTGCCAAGATGGGACAGGATGGGCATGACCGTGGTGCCAAGGTTGTAGCTACCGGATATGCCGACTGCGGCTTTGACGTGGATATGGGACCCTTGTTCCAGACTCCTGCAGAAGCTGCACGTGAGGCAGTGGAGAACGATGTGCACATTATCGGTGTATCGTCGCTTGCCGCCGGTCACAAGACCCTGATACCCCAGTTGTTCGAAGAGCTCAAGAAACTGGGTCGTGAGGATATCATGGTGATTGCAGGTGGTGTGATTCCTGCACAGGACTATGACTTCCTGTATCAGGCCGGTGTTGCTGCCATCTTTGGTCCTGGTACATCCGTGGCCAAGTCCGCAGTTACAATGATGAATATTTTGCTCGATAAGGAGTAACCATTCTTGTATAAAGGGAAGAGAGGGGAACATGGGTTCCCTTTTCTTCCCGTTTTTTATTCAGGTTGGAAGCTATACGCTGATCTTGCCTAAATGTGTTTGTAGAAAGATGAAAAAAGAGTTTCTGGAATTGTTGCTTTCAACCCGTCGTCAAGGCGTGGACAAGGTGGTGGACTATCTTGAGAAGTCGGGCTTTTTTACTGCTCCTGCATCAGTTAGCAAGCATCTGAGTCGTGACGGAGGATTGCTGGAACATTCGTTGAATGTGTGTAAGGTGGCATTGATGCTGCGGGAACAGATGATAGCGTTCAAGCCTGACATTGAATCGAAGGTTCCCAAGGAAAGCGTTATTCTGTCGGCTCTTTTGCATGATGTGTGCAAGTCAAGTATCTACAAGAAGATGCAGAAATTCAAGAAAAATGCCGAGGGCAGATGGGAAAGCTACGACGGTTATGATGTAGATTACAGCCGTTTCCCCTTCGGGCATGGCGAAAAGTCTGTGGTCATGTTGTTGAGGCTTGGTCTGGAGTTGACCAATGAGGAGCTGCTTGCCATCCGTTGGCACATGGCGGCATGGGATTTGCCTTTTCAAAGTTATGAGGAGAAATCCAATCTGTCAGAAGCCTCCAATGTTCCGCTTGTTTCTTTGGTGCAGGCTGCAGATGGTCTTGCCGCCCATTTGTTGGAGTCCGAGTGAATTATATGTATAGGCCCCTGCTTCTCTTCCTTACCATGGCTTGGTTGGTTCCTTGTGTGATTAACGCACAGGAAGGAAAGCGGCGTGGTGGAGTGTTGGGAGTTGTCAAAGCCTTGGGCACTTTTATCGACTCTGCCGCTGTCAGTGGTGTGGACCGTAGATATATCGTAGCACCGGAAAAGCCGTGGCAGGTGATGCTCAGAGGCACAGCCAGTCAGTCACATTTGAGTTTTGACTCACATTCTTCTATGCAGTTGTTTTCCGATTTTGATGTCCCCGTCACTATTGACATGGAACCACGGTTGGAGTCGGAGAAATACTCTACCATTGGTCTGTGGATTGGCTATCGTGGCTATGGCTATGGTTACAGCAAGACCATTGGTAATAACGATGATACTTATTTCACTATCGGTGCCACAGGAGGCAGGTATGGACTGAATTTCAAGTATCGTAAGCATAAGACTAATGCGCCTGAGTTCAAATATACCCTTAGTGTCGATGATATTAAGACAAGTGAAGATGAGGTGTTGGATATGAATTCCCCCATGAGTCTGAAATCCTATATACTTACAGGCTATTATCTCTTCAACGGAAAACGGTTTTCCTATGCTGCTGCCTATGACCAGTCAGTCATCCAGCTTCGTTCGGCCGGTTCTTTGATGTTGGGAGGTGCCTATTATCGTTCGGTGGTGGATTATGCTTCAAACGAGAACGCCGATTTTATTGGTATGATGGGCAATGTGGGCAAGCTGAGTATTACCATGGGCTGTCTCGGATTGGGCTATGCCTATAATTTTGTTCCGGCAAAAGGGTGGCTGGTCAATGCGATGCTTATGCCGATGGTTTCCTTATATAATAGCACCACCGTATATCGCTATACCACCAATCTACAGGAACTGATGGATCTCTATCTGGATTCAGGACTTGAGGATGAGTCGGTCTTCAATGATATGCACATAGAGTATGCCGGCAAGGAAAAGGTGGCGAATAAAGTGGCGCTCAATTATTTTGCGCGTTTCTCAGTAGTGCGTAATTGGCAACACCATTACCTATGTGCCTATTCTGAATACAACAATTTTGGCTATCGCCGTTCGGGTAGCCACAACCGTCTGACAGACTGGTACACTTATGTAGGTCTGGGCTATCGTTTTTAGCGTACTTAGGGCTTGCATCCGCAGATGTGGTGGATGATGATACCCGCTGTTACTGATACATTCATGGAATGCTTGGTACCGAATTGTACAATTTCCAGACAACCGTCGCAGGCATCAATCACTTCCTGATGTACACCTTTTACCTCATTACCCAATACCACGGCATATTTCTTTTCTGCTTTTGGGATAAAATGGTGCAGTTTGGTACTTCCCTCCGCCTGTTCCACCGCATAGGTCTCGTATCCTCTTTGTTTCAGATCTTGGATGGCATCAACTGCGGTGGGGTAGTATTTCCATTCCACGCTATCCTCTGCCCCCAGTGCCGTTTTGTGAATCTCATTGGCTGGTGGGGTGGCACTGATGCCGCACAGATACACGGCTTCGATGCGAAAGGCATCGGCAGTGCGGAACACACTGCCTACGTTATACATCGAGCGTACATCATCAAGCACCACAACGAGCGGTTGCTTGTCTGCTTGTTTGAACTCTTCCAGGCTCAAACGTTTCATCTCTACTGTGCGTAACTTTCTGATGCTCATTTTTTGTCAATCATCTGTTTTGCCTCTTCAGTGAGGTAGGGAGTGATGCGGTGGTATGGAATGGTAAAGCTGGGACTGCCCGCAGCATAGCAGGCTATCTCATAAGGCTGATACTCCATGACGATGCCTTCGGGCGTGAAATAGAGTGGGGCAATAGGAAGCGGTATATTCTGAATATCATCTATCTGTAGTGCAGCAGCAAGGTCTATGTCCGTCGAAAGCGGCATATCTTGTTCTGAGAAGTAGTGAAACAGTCCGTCTTTTATCAGGTTGTTAAACTCTTTGTCGAGGTTCTTGATCAGGATATCCTTGTCGAAAACGTGCCCGTCACTTTTCCTGATGGTCACGCCTTTGCTGGTATGCATACCGTGAGCTCCACCAGAGTAGGTTTCTTCGTGGATGGTATAGGTAATATAAAGCGGAGTGTTATGCTCCAGTCTGATGTGCACACTGTGAAACATCGGAGCCATATCTTGGTCGGTGCCCCGTGCTTCTATTATTTCATCAAACATTTGTCTCATCTCCTTTTCCCAGCCATGGGCATAGTAAGCCAGCAACGAGTCTCCCTGATGCAAGTCTCCCTTGTAGGTGCCGCCTAATTCTTGGTTGATGAATTGAAGTATGGAATCCATCAGTGCCTTGTTCCCCTTGATGGGATAGTCGGCTTTGATGTCCATTTGAAATGCTTTCGTGCTGTTGCTGTATAGGATGGATTCGGTTGCTATATCTTGTTTTTCGGAAAAGTTCCAGCTGCAAGATATCATTAGAAATGCACAGGAAACAAAAGATAGCAGTAATCTGTTCATGGTTGTTTTGATTAAAGTGTTTTTTGATGCAAAGAAGCGGTGTCAGCTCTTGAGTGGAACAATCACCCTACCGAATGCTCAAAAAGATAAGAAAAGCTCCGCTCCCGTCTTTACGAGTGGGAGCAGAGCCTTTGTGTATGGATTGTCTGTCGTTTATTCTCCTTTGATGGCTGCTACTCCGGGAAGAACTTTTCCCTCGATAGCCTCCAGCAGTGCACCACCTCCGGTGGAGATGTAGCTCACTTGGTCTGCCATTCCGAACTTGTTGATGCAAGCCACAGAATCACCGCCTCCGATGAGTGAGAAGGCACCGTTGGCAGTAGCTTTGGCAATGGCATCTGCAATAGCCTTGGAACCGCCTACGAAGTTATCGAACTCGAATACACCTGCAGGACCGTTCCATAGAATGGTCTTGGCATTCTCAATGGCAGCGGCAAACATCTTACGGGTCTTGGGACCGGCATCCAGTCCTTCCCATCCCTCGGGGATGTTGTTAGCATCGCAAATCTGTGTGTTGCAGTTGTTGTCAAAAGCATCACCTGCCACACAGTCAGTACCCAGTACCAGATTAACGCCGTTCTCCTTGGCCTTCTTGATAACGTCGAGTGCAATGTCCAGCTTGTCGTTCTCGCAGATGGAGTTTCCTACGTTGCCGCCCAAAGCCTTGGCAAAGGTATAGGTCATACCGCCGCAGAGAATCAGGTTATCTACCTTGCCCAGCAGGTTCTCGATGATACCAATCTTAGTAGAAACCTTAGAACCTCCCATGATGGCAGTGAAAGGACGTTTGATGTTGCTCAGGATGTTATCCACAGCCTGCACCTCTTTCTCCATCAGATAACCCAGCATCTTGTGGTCAGCATCGAAAGAGTCGGCAATGACAGCTGTAGAGGCATGTTTGCGGTGTGCGGTACCAAAGGCGTCCATGATGTAGCAGTCAGCGTATGAAGCCAAAGTCTTCGCAAACTCTTTCTGGCTTGCCTTCATTGCTTTCTTGGCATCGTCGTAGGCAGGGTCTTCCTTGTCGATTCCCACGGGCTTGCCTTCCTCTTCAGGATAGAAACGAAGGTTCTCTAACAGCAATACCTCACCAGCTTTCAAATTGGCGGCAGCCTCCTGTGCCTTGGCGCAGTCGGGAGCGAATTGAACCTTTGTACCCAGTGCTGCACTCACTGCGTCAACAATCTGTCCGAGCGAGAACTTGGGATTCACTTTGCCTTTGGGCTTGCCCATGTGTGACATGATAATCAGTGCGCCACCGTCAGCCAGCACTTTCTTCAAAGTGGGGAGAGCGCCACGGATGCGGGTGTCGTCAGTGATGTTACCGTTTTCATCGAGTGGCACATTGAAGTCCACACGAACAATAGCCTTTTTACCAGAGAAATTGAATTCGTTGATTGTCATAATTGTACATTTGTTATGGGCGTCACATCAACCATTGGATGTGCGCACCTGGATTTTGTGATGCAAAGGTATAAAAAATAAGCCGATGTTGTGACAGACTGCCTCCTTTTTTTCTTGTTTTTTATTCATTTTTAATTCAGACGTGCCATCTTAGTGATAAAAAATGCAAATATTGCTATCTTCACCTGTCATTATCGGAAATAATGAGTACCTTTGCAAAGGATATATAACATGCTGAAGTGAAAATAATATGAATATATATTAAACATTACATCATGTCTTCACGTCTATACATGAGTAGGTACAAGAACAATAAGTAACAAAAAAACAATCGAGTGATGAACGAAATCAAATCTACAGGCGCACCTGCAGCCATAGGTCCTTACAGTCAGGCTATTCAGGTTAACAACTTCATTTTTGTTTCAGGACAGTTGCCCATTGATCCTGCCACAGGTGCTTTTGCCGAGGGAGGTATCAAGGAGCAGACCCGTCGGTCGCTTCTCAATGCCCAGTCCATCCTTTCTGAGGCAGGGGTGAGCATGGCCAATGTGGTGAAAACTACCGTGCTGTTGGCAGACATTGCTGATTTCGCGGCGATGAACGAAGTATATGCAGAGTTCTTCCGCAAGCCTTATCCTGCACGCTCAGCCTTTGCCGTACGTGATTTGCCCAAAGGGGCTATGGTGGAAATCGAAATGATTGCAGCCAAATGAGAGATGCCGTTATCGTCGTAAGTGGCGGTATGGACAGTGTTACCATGCTTTACGACTATCGTGACCGCATCGCTTTGGCGGTGACTTTTGATTACGGCAGCAAGCACAATGCCCGAGAGATACCTTTTGCCCAAATGCACTGCATGCGTTTGGGCATCGAGCATATTGTTATCCCCCTGGCATTTATGCAGCAGTACTTCCAAAGCTCCCTGCTGCAGGGTGGAGAGGACATTCCAGAGGGGCATTATGCTGCAGAGAACATGAAATCCACGGTGGTGCCGTTCCGTAATGCCATCATGCTGTCGGTGGCAGTAGGACTGGCAGAAAGCAGAGGGCTGCAAAGCGTGTTCATCGCCAACCATGCCGGTGACCATACCATCTATCCCGACTGCCGTCCTGAGTTTATACAGGCTTTTGATGCCACGGCGCAGAGCGGCACCTACAACCATGTGCGTATTGAGGCACCTTATACCAATCTCAGTAAAACCGAGATAGCCCGCAAAGGAGCACAGCTGGGCATAGACTATGCCGAGACATGGTCGTGCTACAAGGGCGGGGAGAAACATTGCGGCAGATGTGGCACCTGTGTGGAGCGTAAGGAGGCATTGGCGGAAGCCGGAATATCAGATACTACGGATTATCAATAAAGCATGTAAGGAATGTTGCATGCAATGTGGCAAATAAATAAGAATACAATAACTAATAATAGTACGATATGAAAAACGGATTACATCGCATGATGCTCACATTGCTTGTAGCATTGGGCATTTCTTCCCATACAATGGCAGAGACCGTTGTCTATGGCTGTGGTTACGGTTCACTCAACTGGAACATGGTGTCTTTTGATCTGGATGCCCTTAGTACAGAATCAAAGTTAGAGCCCACCACGCTCTTTTCCATGCCCGATGTTGAGGCTGAGGTGCTTTGCGGCGCATCGGTAGGAAAAAAGTATTTTGCATATTACCTGGATGAGAAAACATGTGACATGCTTTTTTCTTCCATGAATTTTACCACGGGCAAGGTGGTACAGGTTTGCTCGTATGGTGGTGTGGATTGGTCCATGCGTGATTTGGAGTATGATGCAGCAACAGGAAAACTCTATGGAGTGATGTTCGTGAAGCAGTTTGACGAGGATGGCAAGATGATTAAGATTGCCCGTCTGGTGGAAATCAATCCTGCCAATGGCGAACTGACGTCATTGGCTGAATATCAGGGAGTGACTCCTTTGGGCTTGGCTCTTAATCCAGAGGGCGGCTTCTACTTGGTGGCAGAGAAGATCTCTTCCAGTTTCCAGTATGTGCCCGTGATTTACAGTATCGCCAATGATGCGGAGCATGCCATTGCCCGATTGTTTGTGGATGAGACCGTCTCTTACAATGGCAATTCTTCCCATACCTGTTTCATGTATGGTGGCGCCCTCTATTTTTTCAGTGGCGGTCAGTGCCTCACCTTTGATATCACTGCCCAGAAAGGTACTTTGAAAGGCAGTTTGTCGAAAAGCTTTGCCGGACTTTCTTTCGAGGCTTCTACTGAGGACGGTACACCTGCAGCTACTACCGCGACCGACAACCGGGTGCTGGTGCGCAAAACCTATTACGGTGATGCAATGGGACTGTCACCTCTGACACAAGACATGACCCGCAAGGACTATTATTACAACACGAATGGCAAGCTGCAGATGATGGTGGAGCGAAGCCGTACCTATAAGACCAATGAGAATGGAAATATCATTGGTTACGGTGATTATGAGGAAACCGCCTATACGGTCAACGGCTTTGACGAAAATGGCAATATCATCACAGCAACCAAGTATCAATACGGTTTGTATGATTTTGGAGAAATGGGACGTAAGTTCAATTATCACAACACTTATTCCTATGACCTCAACGGCAATATGGTGGAGCAGGTAGAATCCGGCTACCGTACCGTATATGAATATAAGGATGGCAACATGACCAAACAGTCGGTCTATTCCTCTACCGATGATTTGATTCAGCAATTGGTTTACAGCGACTTTACAGAGAACAACCAGCCCCGTAAGGTGGTTTCCTCATCACCCAATCACTCTGATTGGACCAGTTACATCTATACCGAGACCCGTACTTATGATGAAAACGGCGTACTGGTACTGGCACAGCGTAAGGATGCTCTGAACAGCTTGCAGCAGGAGGAGACCTGGAACTACGAAGACGGTTTCCTCAAGGAATACATCAGAGCCTATGCCTTTGACGCCTCCGGCAAGATGGTGGCTGCGTTCAAGACAACGTATGCGATGGTGGACGATAATCCCGATATGGTGCAACAGGTGGATTCTACCTATTCCAGTGGCAAATGGTATATGGAATCGGGCACTAAATGTGTGTGTGAATACCAGGATTTCTCTGACAAGAAAGCGGCTTGCCAAATTGCGGAGTTTGTGGTAATGTCTGCTCAGGATGCCTTGAATACTGCTGTGCTGAAATTCTCGGTGCCTGATTTGGCATACGCGGACGATTGCATGATACGTGTGCTCCGCAATGGCAAAGAGGTGGCTGTGAAAAATGCCGTTGACCTGCTTCCTCAGGACCAGGAGGGAGGTTTCGGTCTGCCGCTTTTGCAATATACCGACAGTGCACTTGTCAACGGAGATTATCTCTACATGGTACAGGTATGTGGCGTAACTTACGACGAGAAATCAAATGCCACTCCCGTGGGCTACTATGTAAGCAGCGGTGCCGACATCACCTTCAGTCTGGATCTTCCCAAGGTGACCGATGTCAGATTGATAAGTGCACGCAAGTCGAATACCGACTATTATGGCACTGTGGCATGGGAGAATCCCTCAGACATGCATGACTATGGATTTATCTGCAATGCCCTTTACATGGATCGCAACCAGCTTTCAGAGGCTTCAACGGAAAGTGACCAGGTAACCGCATTAGAGGGCAATTTCTATAGCACTTCTCATCAGGCGTATATCCTCACACGCTATAAGTATGGCAAGGTATGCTCTGACACTATTACCGTGACACGTACCAACCTGAAGGCAATCATCTCTGGCATAGAAACAGTAGATGCCAACGGCAAAACCATCTCTTTTGACGGCAAGAACCTCCAGCTTCAGTCTGGTGCCAACGTGTGTATATATAACGGCAGCGGAATGCTTGCTACCCGCCAACGCAATGCCACCCAAGTGGATATGAGCACCCTTTCTGCTGGTGTGTATGTGGTGACAGTGGAGCGTAACGGTATTACATCTGTATATAAACTAACTGTACAATAACCAAAAAAAACAACTTATTATGAGACTGAAAAGAATTGCAGGTCTGGCGGCAGTGCTCCTTACGGCACTCTGTACTTTTGGCGCGCAGAAGCCTGTGCTGCTTACCACTCCTGCCGAATACCAATTGATGAGAGTGTCGCCTAACGGCAAATGGGCATGTGGCGTATATGTGGATTATAACTACGAGGAGAGAGGCTTCTTGTGGAATCTCCAGAGCGGTACCATTACTATGCTGAGTACTCTCGATGTGTCTGAGGCATGGGATGTGAGCAACGACGGTACCGTGGTAGGTGTGTTCCAGCATAAGGAAGGTAATTCCACCTACGAGTGCCCGGGCATCTGGAAGGACAATCAGTGGACACTGCTTGAACTGCCCTCGGGCTACAAGACAGGGCGTGCCTTCTCCATCACTCCCGACGGACAATATACCTGTGGCGTGATTACTTCCGGTTATAGCTATCTGGGTTATATCTGGAAAGACGGGAAAATCTATCGCCAGTTGAACACTTCGGGTGTAGCCATGCCCTACGCCATCTCTCCTGACGGACAGGAGGCGACGGGTTGGATTGAGCGTAAAAACCGTACTGCCTGCTATTTCAAGAAAGACGGCTCGGTAATCGACCTTTCTTCCTATCAGTCTATCTGGAGTGTGGGCAAGGGCTTCTCTCATGACGGAAGTAAAATACTGTACTGGGGTGGTTACGACTGGAGCGGTGACGACCTGACACAGTGCTGGGGCGTATATGACATAGCCACCGGTGACAGCACAGCAGTGCCCATGTATAACAAGAATGCCGACTTCGACTTCTTCCAGATCAGCGGTAAGGGTACCATTGTGGGAGAATCCAATAACTCTTCCATTGCCTACATGTGCGTGGATGGCACCCCGCATTCCGCTTACTTGTACCTGCAGGAAAAGGGGGTTGACTTCTCCAGTCTCGGTATCTATACTCTTGAGGGCGATTCAATACCCTACATGTTCCGTACCCAGACAATTTCCGAGGACGACAATACGGTGGGTCTGCTGTACTATGCTACGACAGATGACGGATTGGCAGAACTCAAATCCGTGGTTGTCAAGTTTGATATTGACAGCGAGCATGGTGCTCCCGCTGAAGTGACTGTGAACAATGTGGATAAGCGTGATATCGCCAAAGTGTTGTGGGCAGCTCCTGTGGGCGTTGAAGGCATACAGGGCTATAATGTATATCGTGACGGTGAGAAAATGAACGAAGCCTTGGTTACTGCCACTTCATTCTACGACAAGGGTGTGAAGGAAGGACAGCATACCTATCAGGTGGAAACCGTGTGTGCAGATAATACACTGGTGAAATCCGATGAGGTGGCTTTTGAGATGAAGACCATCGGCATGTCACAGCCTATCTCGCTCTTTGCCCGCCAGAAAGGTATCAACAGTGCCTATATGCAGTGGGATGAACCGATGAGTAATTACCCCACCTTCGGCTATTATGATTATGAGAATCCCAACACCCAGGGCTTTGGCGTGACACAAGACGGTCTTACTTTCGAGTGCGCCATCAAGTTGGACAAGGAGGATATGGAGCAGTTTGACGGCTACCAGTTGAGCAAGGTGGATTTCTTCCCCATGTCAGAGCAAAAAGACTGGACACTGAATGTGTATCAGGCTGATGAAGACTCTCTGAAACTGATTTATACGCAGCCTATCACACAGACGCTCAACTATCAGGTGAAGAATACTGTACAACTTACGCAGCCTCTTGATATTCCGGCTGAAGACTTGTATGTGGCCATCTCAGTGACTGTGCCCATCGCAAGCACCGATGTGCTGGGTATGGATTATGGTGTATTGAACACCAAAGCCGACCTGTTGAGGATGGAGGGAGAAAGCATGTTCTATTCTCTCTACGAAATCTCTTCTTACCAGGGCTATCCCAGTTATACGGCTTGGATGATGGATGCTGTTCTGGAACCCAAAGATGGTGAGGCAGAGAACCTGGACGAGCTGTGCAACTATGAGATTTATGTGGATGGTGAACTGAAAACCACTCAGACAGATACCGAAGTGGTACTACCGGGCATGGAACAAGGCAACTATACTGTAGGAGTGAAGGCTGTGTTTGCCAATGGCAAATCATCTGACCTGACTGTCAAGAGTCTGGATATTGCCAATCGCTATGAGCGTGTGGAAGTGGTGGATGTTACAGCCGTTGGTTCTTCTTCTATCCATGCTACATGGGATACACCTCTCGACAAGGATGCCACCACCATTACCTATGCTTCAGGTGCAGCCGCCACTGATGCCGACTATGGCATAACTGGTCCTGAATCTCTGAACTATGCACTCATGGTAGGTGCCCTGTATAAGTCATCGATGTTCAAGGGCTATATGGGCTATCAGGTAGATGGTTTCCGCTTCTATCCTACAGCAGAGAGTGTGTTCACATTCATGTTGTTCGAGAACGGCAAGCAGATTTGCGAGCAGGAGGTGGATGCAGATGAGGTGATACTCAATGGATGGACTTCCGTGAAACTCAAGACTCCTGTGACCATCAATCCTGCATGTGACTATAAGATGGTGATTGACTGCTATGATGTGGATCCGGGCAAGGCTCCCATGGCAATGGACGGCAACTCTTGTCAGGTCCATGTGTCTGACCTCTATTCTGTGGATGAGTATGCCGAAGACTGGTCATCCGCAAGTGTAGATGGCGGAATCAACGGTAACTGGATGATAGGTCTGGATATTGTAGATGCCAATGCGCAGCCTGTAAACACTGATGGATATAGGGTCTTCATAGATGGCAAGGTGGTGAATGAGGCTAAGGTCACAGCCAATGAATACGACTATGATTTTGGTGCTGAGGATGCTAAGAAACATCTGATTCGCATTGACACCTATTATCCTAATATGGAAAATCCCTATGTAGGTACACTCAATTACTTCTATATCGGAACTGCCGGAATCGATGGCAGCAAGGTGGAGAAACTGAAGTTGACCTATGGCAATAATATTTTGAAGGTGCAGGGTTCTGATGTAGAGTCTCTGTCGGTATATTCCGTGGATGGCCGTCGCGTGGCTGCCGCCAATGGAGATGAGGTTCAACTCAACGGAATGGGTGCAGGTCTCTATCTCATCAAGGTAAAGGCCAACGGAACTACCACCACACAGAAGATAGAAATCGTGAGATAACATTGGTTGTCATCAGATAGAACAACTTTGGTTATCATCAAATAGAAATAACTTAGGTTTATACAATGGAAAGAGACGTCGCATAGGCGTCTCTTTTTTCAGTACAACCACATTGATTCTTTGTGGGTTTAAAGTACCTGTTCTTTTGGCTTACTGTCCTTCTTGTTACTTGCAGATGCATGCCTGCTATAATAGGATAAGGATAACTGTCTGGAAATATGCACTAAGGGCAATGTAATTGTCTTATGATACGGTATTTGTTTTTCGTTCAGCGTCGCTGAACGATCGTCTAACGTCGCTGAACGA
>CALZXH010000004.1 GCA_945830055.1 uncultured Prevotella sp. | reverse complement strand
TCTATGTTTCAAGAGGTTGGACAAGATGTTTTATGGTTTAGCGGACAGTAATAAATAAGAATAACAAAAGGGAAAGAATTATGAAAGCAAGAGCTATCAAGAGGAATGGGATGGCGGTGCTGGCATGGCTGGCTGCATCCCTTGCAGTATGGAAAGCATGGAGAACTACCTGAAGTCGGTGGGCTATAACAGCTTTGACATATTCAATGAAAGAGAGGCAAAGCATACCGACATGGGCGTGCTCTATGCGTTCAAGGTGATGGTGAGCCTCGATCCCTATGTGCCTACGGGCATGGAAGAGCGCTTCCGTAATACGCCGGGCGAGTGCCTGCACGACATATACAGCATAGACGGGCGACTGATACACAGGAATGCGAAGATGAGCGAGGTATATCCCACGCTTCCCAAGGGCATCTATGTGGTGAAGGGGCGCAAGGTGGTGAAACGATAGGGCCGGCTTAGTCGTACAGGTGGAACATGCGTTCCATCATCTGCCACTTCTCGTCGGAGGTGGCTTCGGCAGAGCATTGCTGGAACTGCGATACATAGGCCTCCCACTCCGCTTGCCGGGGCAGGGAGGCAAGTTCTTTCATAGCGCTGTCCCAGTCAAAGTCCTGTGGTGTCTCTACAATCATCACCAGACGGTTGTCAAGGATGTATATCTCCATTTCCAGGATACCCACTTGTCTGATGCCCTCCTTGATTTCGTCCCAGAAGTGCTCCTTGTCGTGAGCTTCACGGTATTTGGCTATCAAAGCGTCGTCCTTGCGCAGTTCCATGGTCTGGCAGTAGCGCTTCACTGCGCATTTGTATTCCTTGCGCGGATATCCGTTGGTCTTGTTTCCTTCCATAGCAGAGTATATTATGTGGTTATAGGCAGAATCGTCCTTTAGATTTCTTCGGTGGTGAGCAGGCGCGAACCGTCGGGCTGTGTAGTGATGTTCACCCTGACAGCGTCTTCGGGCAGCAGGTCTTCGATGAGTTCGGGCCATTCTATGAAGCAGAGGGCACCGCTGTAGAAATAGTCCTCATAGCCCATGTCATATACTTCCTCCAGTTTCTTGATGCGATAGAAGTCAAAGTGATAGATGAGGGCTGCCGTAGTGTCGCTCTGGTACTCGTTGACGATGGCAAAGGTAGGCGAGGTGATGACCTCGGTGACCCCCAGTGCGCGGCATACCTCCTTGATGAAGGTCGTTTTGCCGGCACCCATGGCACCGTAGAAGGCAAACACGCGTGCATCGCCGATGGCATCTGCAAAGGCTTGTGCCGCCTGTTGCAGGGCTTGGGAGGTGGTGTCCTCCTGAATACAGGGAATAGTGATGTTCATTTCTTATGTTTTTTGCCCTTCATGGTGATCAGCGGAATCATCATCTCCTCCATGGAGATGCCGCCATGCTGGAAGGTGTCTTTGTAATAGGATACATAGTAGTTGTAATTGTTGGGGTAGGCAAAGAAGCTGTTGCCTGTGGCGAAGACATAGCTGGTGCTGAGGTTGGGAGAGGGCAGGAATGCCTTCTGAGGTTCCTTGATGACCATCAGCTCCTTGTTGTCGTATCCCAGATTCTTGCCCAATTTGTAGCGCAGGTTGGTATTGGTGTTCTTGTCGCCCACTATCTTTACCGGCTTGTTGGCGCGGATAGAGCCGTGGTCGGTAGTGATGACCACGGTGCAGGGGGTGCCTGCCAGTTGCCTGAGCAGTTCTGAAATGACCGAATGGCGGAACCAGCTCAGGGTGATGGAGCGGTAGGCCGACTCGTTGCTTGCCAGTTCGCGTACCATCTTGGACTCCGTGCGGGCATGGCTCAGCATGTCGATAAAGTTGAACACCACCACGTTGAGGTCGTTGTTCTGCAATTGTCTGAACTGCTGTATCAAACGTTCGGCACCGTTGGAATCGTTGATTTTATGGTAGGAGAAAGACTCCTTGCGCCTGAAGCGTTCCATCTGTGTCTTTATCAGTGGTTTCTCGTTGAGGTTCTTGCCCTCTTCTTCGTCCTCATCCACCCACAGTTCGGGAAACATCTCCGCAATCTTATTGGGCATCAGTCCGCTGAAGATGGCATTGCGTGCATACTGAGTGGCGGTGGGCAGAATGCTGAAGTAGAGCTGTTCGTCTATGTCATACCACTCGCCCAGTTCGTCTGCCAGGATGCGCCATTGGTCATATCTGAAGTTGTCGAGCACTACCAGAAACACTTTCTCTCCGCTGTCGAGCAGGGGGAAGACGGTACGTTTGAATACCTCGGGACTCAGCATGGGCCTGTCGTCGCCCTTGTAGCCCGGCTGCATCTGTTCCATCCATTCCAGATAGTTCTTGCGGATGTATTTGGCAAAGGCATTGTTGGCATCCTCCTTCTGCATCTGCAGCATCTCAGCCATGTTGCTGTCGGTATTGCTCAGTTCCAGTTCCCACTTCACCAACCGCTTGTAGAGCTGCATCCAGTCGTGGTGGTTGCGGCACTCCTGTATCATCATGGCAATCTGGGTGAAGTCTTGCTGGTAGCCCGACTGTGTGATCTCGCTCACAATCTCGCGACGATGGATATTCTTTTTCAGCGTCAGCAGTATCTGGTTGGGGTTGACAGGCTTGATGAGGTAGTCGGCAATTTTGGAGCCTATCGCCTGGTCCATGATATTCTCTTCCTCACTCTTGGTCACCATTACCACGGGCACGGCGGGCAGCAGGTCCTTGATGCGCTGCAGGGTTTCCAGTCCGCTCAGTCCGGGCATCATCTCGTCGAGCAGCACCAGGTCGAAGTTGTGCTGTCTGCATTGTTCTATGGCATCCGTTCCGTTGGTCACAGTTACCACTTCATAGCCTTTTTTCTCCAAAAACATCAGGTGGGCCTTGAGCAGTTCCATCTCATCGTCCGCCCATAATAACAGTCCGTTGCTCATCGGTAAAAGTCTTCGTCAAAGTCAAATCCGCCCGGTTCCTCCGGTGTAGAGGCAGGCGTCAGGTCATCATAGGTGTCATCACCGTTCTCTTGTGGCGCTTCCTTCCCGTCGTCCTCTTGTTCTTCAGGTAGTACAATGGTTTCGGGAATGTTCAGCAGTTGTTCTTCACTGACCTTCAGGGGAGCGAAGTTATCCTCGAAGAAGGTCTCGTATTCATTGTAGCTGTATCGTGTGCCCAGCATCTTCAGGTTTTCCTGACTGATGATGATGCGGCGGCAACCCCGCAGCTTTTCGCTCATCTCTTCGGTACTGTACAGTTGTCGGGCATATTGCAAGGCCTCGTCATAACTCAGGAATCCAGTCACCATCATGCGGTTGATGCCGTTGTCCTGGTCAGTGACAAGGTCAAAGTTGCGCACCAGGAAGTTGGTGAAGTTGTATTTTGCCAGTTCAAAGAGCAGTTGGTGTGCGTTGACGGAGTCGGGCTGATATGCCAGCATGAAGAGGAAACTCGTGTTGCGCTCAGTGGAGAGGGTATCGGTGCCGATAGAGTCTCCGGCAGCAGCTTCAGCACTTCTGCGGCTCCATACGTCGCCCAGGTCAAAGCGTCCGCCGTAAAGCCGGCGCCCCTGCTGCACACCTTTGATAATCATGCCCGCCAGTTCGCACACTTCGCTCTTTGGATATTTCTCGACCACGGTTTTCAGTTTTTCGATACATTCCTCTGCATTGCCCTCATTGAGCAGGGTGAGGCCCTGTACCAGCAGGAACTTGTCGCGGTGGGCTCCCAAGGGGAAGCGCTGCTCGGAAACTGTGCTGTTGCCCTTGACCTCGTCGTAGCGTCCTTCGTTGAATGCCTTGTAGGTAGCCGCATACATAGAGTCTTCTATATGCTCTCCGAATTTCTGGTTTTCTACGAAGAGGGGGTCAGAGAGCAGACTGGTCCAGTCGCTCTCGGGGTATTTCTCCTGCATGTGTGCCAGACAGCGGTCGGCGATATCCATCTTGCCCATGCGGGCATAGAGCAGGAAAAGGTGGTACCATGCCACATCGTTCTTCTCGAAGTCGGGATAGTTGTCGGTCAGCCGTCGCAATGCTTTTTCGCTGAGAGGCAGGTTGCCAAGCTTGTCTTTGAAGATAACGCCCGAGTTGAAGAGTCCGTCTTGGATAATCTGGTGGCATGCTTGTTTCTGTTCCTCGCTGAAGGGAATCTGTGCCAGATAATACTCCCGCTTGTGGGGGTCGTTGGCAGCACTGTCGGACTCAGCCTTTTCCTTGTTGTCTGTCACGGCGGCAATGCTGTCTGTCTTCTCCCCTTCATCATTGTTTTCCGCCTGTTCGCTTTCTTCGGGCGTCTCGGAGTCTTCTGGTGTCAGGTTCACCACCGTGCGGTTGACACGCTGCCAATCATCCACATTTTCGCGCTTGCCCCATTGCTGCTGGAACATCTGCTTGCCCTGACTCACCGCCATCGGGTTGTAGAAGTACCATACGCCTTTCTCGCCCGTGGCTTGTGCCGCAGAGCCCGTCGTACGGTTGTTCATCCGATTGCCCAACGCTCCTTGTGCCTGCTGTCGCTTTGCCACCTCTGCCTCCTGCTCTGCCCGCTTCGCTTCCTTCTCTTTCTTCTTCAGGTCGTCAATCACGCGGTCGATGGCTTTCAGGCGGTCGCTCTCGTCCATCACCGAAAGTGCCAGCAGGGAATCCTGCAGATGGATGGCATCCGTATAGGGCACCAGTTCGTCAAGTATCTTAGAGCGTTCAGAGAGTTCCTTATAGTCGGGGCGTTCCTTATCTAACAGTCCTATCGCCTCGCCATAGCACCGCTTTGCATCGCTATACCTCTCTTTTTGCCAATAAAGGTTGCCCAGATGCAACAGCAGTACGCCCTTTTCTATACCGGTACGTGTGGCTTTGCTACAGCCTTTCTCATAGGCACTGATAGCATTGGCGGTATCTTTCTGCAGCAGATAGATGTTGCCCATGGCATAATACACCTGGTCCAGGTATTCCTTGTTGTTGTCAGAAGCCGCCATACGCTTCAGCTTGCGTATCATCTTCTTGGCGTTGCCCTGTGCCATGACCTCTGTTTGGGCGATGTGGGCGTTGAACTCCAGTTCGTAAGGAGGGTTCATGCGTATCACCTTGCGGTATGCCTTGTCTGCTTCTGTCTTGTTGCCGAGGAGTGTCTGCAGTTGTCCCATCAGGAACCATTCACGTGCCTTCTGCGTTTTTCTCTTTTCGTGTTTGATGACCTTGCTCAGATAGGTCACCGCCTGCTCATACTGCCTGCTCTCTATATAGTAGTCGGCCAGGGCGTAATCCCAGTCGGTGCGTGCACGGTAGTGCATGGTGTCACGTCGCTGCTTGGTGATAAGGTCTTCGGCATCGTAAAGCCAGCCCAGTTCCACATAACTCTTTGTCTGCCACGCACGGGCGATACCCAGGATAGCCGGTTGGGTGGCGTAGAGGCGTGACATGTAGGAAAAGGTGGCAGCAGCCTCGTCAAACTTTCCCATGTTGAACTGCGACTTGCCCATCAGCAGCCACGCCTTCCATAAGAAGGGATTGTATTCTCGGCGGTTGAGCCATTCGATGTCCTTGTCTGTCTTGCGCCGTGACTTGTTCCATTCCGGGCGTTTCTTGATGCTGTGGCGTTTGATGGCCTTTTCCATCTTCTCTATGGAACGTGTGTATTTGGCGGCACCCATCACCTTGGTGTTCTTGTCGCCTGCCACATAGAGCGGTATGATTTCGGTAAAGTTGTCCTTATGCCCTTTCTCCTGTTCCTCGGCACCTTCGATAAACGCTACCTTGCCGTTATAGTAAGTATTGTAACGGGCATTGAAAGCATGCCACCAGCGTGTCTTTCCGGTGTTCTTCTGTGTGGAGCATGCCGTGCATACAAGGAGCAAAGCCACGGCTACCAGGGTGTATATGTATCTTCTTTTCGTGCGGTTCACTTGGTTTCAGGTGGAAATTGACAGTGCCCACCTTATAGATAAAAACAGAAGAGGGGCATTTTTATTGTGTGGGAAGGGGACTAATCTAATAATTCAGTCGCATCAGCGTGTCTGCTTTGACCTGTTCGGGCAGTTCTATGCCCCTATAGCGCAGACTGCGGCACCACTCGTTTATCTCGTTTCCGTGCATGGAATGCAGGATTCGCCTGAAGGTATATATTTCGTCATCGGTATAGCTGTCGGCACTTCGTCCTACAAAAGAGTTTAGTTCCGAATCGTGGAAAACGTGCGTTTCAACATTGCCGCCGTGCATCACACAGTGATTCACACAGGAATGACCGGCAAAGGCGCAACCGCCGCATGGACCGCAGGACTCTTTCCTTTCATCGGTCAGGGCCTCGTCAAGTTCTGCTTCCGCCTCCTTTCCGCTCAGCCATATTGCCAGGATGCTGAGTAATATCACCAATATCGCCACAAAAAAAATCCAAGCCATGCATTCGTGCTTAACTGTTTCAAACTAATTGACGGATCATCCCTGTACGGAATGTGCTGTACCTTTTATTCCTGTGTGCTCACCATGAAAACCTCTTCCCAGAAATGCGGGTAGGATTTGCTGACCACCTCTGGACGGTTGATGACCACCTTGCCTCTGATGGCAGCGGCAGGAGCGAAGGCCATTGCCATACGGTGGTCTTCGTAGGTGTCGATGGCTGTGTCAGCAGCCTCTTTGCAGCGGGTGCCGTCCCAACTCAGTATGCTGTTGTCCTTGTCAGTAAGCACGTAGCCCCACTTGCGCAACTCGTTCTTGAGAGCCTCGATACGGTCGGTTTCCTTGATTTTCAGAGTCTGCAAGCCGTTGAAGCGGAAAGTGATGCCCAACAGGCAGCAGGTTACTACCACCGTCTGCACCAAATCAGGGCAGTTTACAAAGTCATATTCAAAGTGTGCTACCCGTTCCTTGCCTTTGGTGAGGGTAAGGGTGGTACCATTGAAGGTGCTCTCCACACCAAGACTGTTGAAGATGTGGCGCACCACACTGTCTCCCTGCGCGCTCTGTTGTTGCAGATGTGACAGGGTGATACATGCCTTGCTGTCATGGCTCAATGCCACCATCTCGAACCAGTAGGATGCCGCACTCCAGTCGTTCTCTACCTCGTATGACATCTTGTGGTAGGGGCTTTCCTTCACGCGGATGGTATGGTCGGAGGTCCATTCTGCACAGGCACCGAACTGTCGCATCATGGTGAGCGTGAGGTCGATGTAAGAGCGCGAGATGATATCTCCCTTCAGTTCAAGGGTCAGTCCGTCTTGAAGTGTAGGGGCTATCATCAGCAGTGCCGAGATATACTGTGAACTCACGTTGCCCGATATGCTGATGGTGCCGCCCTGAAGGGTGCATCCCTCGATGTCGAGAGGCGGATAGCCCTCGTTGTGTACATATTTGATGCGCGCTCCCAAAGAACGCAGGGCTTCCACCAGTACACCGATGGGGCGCTGTTTCATGCGCTCGCTGCCCGTGATGAAGTGGTGTCCCTTGGTGGCTGACAGCAGGGCGGTGGTGAATCGCATGGCGGTACCCGCCGCTCCGATGTTGATTGTGGAGTGGGGGGTGCCCATCTGTTCAAACGCCTTTAGCATCACATTGGTGTCATCGCAGTCAGAAAGGTTGTGAGGCATCATCTCCCTGTTGCCTGCAAGCGCGTTGATAATCAGCGCCCTGTTGCTGATGCTTTTGGAGGCAGGCAGGTGGACGGCTGTCTGTAAAAGCGAGGGAACCTCTATGCTGTAAGGTCTGGATTGTGGTCTTATCATGCTTGTCTGTTTAGATTGCAAACTTACATATATTATGTGTAAATCAAGAAGAATTGGAGTGAAAGATGGTGAAAAAACATGAAAGTGTCAGTTCACCGTGTAGTTGAACTCCTCGTGTGAGCGTAGGAACTCGATGAGGTCCCGCTGCACGTCCAGTTGTCGGCTACGGCTGGTGAGCAGCAGGTTGCGGTGCTCCTTGCTGTCGTACAGCTGGATGTAAAGGCGGGCAGTGCCGGGATGCTGGTCGATGATGGCGTTAAGTTCCTCCACAGTCTTGCCGTCAAGTGCCCTGAAATCGCATGTAATGGTAATCTTCTCAATCGCCTTTTCCTTGACCGTCTGCAGGAACTCTATGCGCTGGATGCGCAGGTCGTACATGTTGCTGTCGCGGAAGCGCTGCTGCCGGCGGGCGCTGACATATATGGTACAGCCCTCGAGCAGCATGCCGTTCCACCGTCCCCATTCCTCGCCGAACAGGGCAATCTCGCCGTTTCCGTTGAAATCTTCTATGGTGACAAAGCCGCAGGGCTTGCCCGTCTTGGTAAACTTGGACCGTACTGCCGTGACGATGCCTCCGAAGGTCACCTCGTCACGCCCCTGCAACTGTGCCAGGTCGCCCAGTTCCGTGCAGGAGGTGTTGCATAGGTTGTCGAGTACGATACGGTATTCGTCAAGGGGATGGGCGGAGAGGTAGATGCCCACCAGTTCGCGCTCGCGGTTCAACCGTTCCAAGGCACTCCACGGTTCGCTCTTGGGGATGGGGGGAGTAAGTACGATATTGGCGTCGAAACTGCCGAACAACGAAGTCTGTGCGCTGTTCTGTTCCGTCTGATAGGTCTGTCCGTAGCGCAGCAAGGTCTCGGCAAAGGTGACTCCCTTGTTGTTCACGGTGAAGAAGTCCTCGCGACGGATGCCCGCAAAACTGTCGAAGGCACCGCTTAATGCCAGGTTCTCCACGCACTTGCGGTTCACGGCACTCAGGTTGACCCTCTGGATGAAGTCAAAGATGTCTTTGTAGGCTCCGTTTTTCTCGCGCTCGGCGATGATGGCGGTAGCTGCAGCGCTGCCCATGCCCTTGATGGCACCCAGTCCGAAGCGTATCTCACCGTGCGAGTTCACACCAAACTTCTCGATACTCTCGTTCACGTCGGGACCAAGGGTGGCTATGCCCAGCGATTTGCATTCGTCCATCAGTTTGGTGATTTCCTTGATGTCGTCCTTGCGCCGGCTCATGATGGCAGCCATGAACTCTGCGGGGAAGTTGGCCTTGAGGTAGGCGGTCTGGAACGCCACCCAGGAGTAGCAGGCGGCATGACTCTTGTTGAAGGCATACGAGGCAAACTTCTCCCAGTCTGCCCATATCTTCTCCAGCACCTGCGGGTCGTGCCCGTTTTTCTTTCCACCCTCGATAAACTTGGGCTTCATGGCATCTACAATATCCTTCTTCTTCTTTCCCATCGCCTTGCGGAGCGCATCACTCTCGCCTCGGGTGAAGTCTGCCAACTGTCGGGAGAGAAGCATCACCTGCTCCTGATATACCGTGATACCGTAGGTGTCTTTCAGGTATTTCTCCATGCAGGGGATGTCGTATTGGATGGGTTCGCGCCCTGTCTTGCGGGCGATGAACGATGGGATATAGTCCATAGGTCCCGGTCGGTAGAGGGCATTCATGGCAATCAGGTCCTCAAATACCGTGGGCTGCAGTTCGCGCAGATACTTCTGCATACCCGCCGACTCAAACTGGAAGGTGCCGATGGTGCGCCCCTCCTGATACAGTTTGTAGGTGGCAGGGTCGTCGATGGGAATATTGTCCAGGTCGATGTCTATTCCCCTGGTGCGCTTGATGAGTGCCACAGCCTCTTTCATCTCCGACAGTGTCTTCAGTCCCAGGAAGTCCATCTTGATGAGTCCCGTTGATTCTATCACGTGTCCGTCGTACTGGGTACAGTTGGTCTTGGTGTCCTTGAAGTCAGGGTCGTCGGCAGTAGATACAGGTACCCAGTTGCTGATAGGGTCACGGCAGATGATGAAGCCGCAGGCATGGATGCCGGTGCCGCGCACGGTACCTTCAAGCATCTTGGCATATTTGATGGTGTTGCTCAGTTTCTCGTCGGTCGAGGCCTCTGCATCCCTCAGTTCCGGGGTGCACTTGATGGCATTCACCAGATTCATCTTCATACCGTCGGGCAGACGGTCGGGGATAGCCTTGCACAGCGCATTTGAGGTGGCAAGCGGAAGGTTCTCCACACGTGCCACATCCTTGATGGAGTTCTTGGTGGCCATGCTGGCATAGGTGATGATATGCGCGCAGTTCTCGTGCCCGTATTTGTCTTCCACCCACTTCAATACCTTTCCTCTGCCGTCGTCGTCGAAGTCGGTATCTATATCGGGCAGTGAGATACGGTCGGGGTTCAGGAAACGCTCGAACAGCAGATCGTATTTCAATGGGTCAATCTTGGTGATGCCCAAGCAGTAAGCTACCACAGAACCGGCGGCGGAACCACGTCCCGGTCCTACCATCACCCCCAGTTCGTCGCGGGCAGAGTTGATAAAGTCCTGTACGATGAGGAAGTACCCCGGGAAACCCATCGTCTTCATGATATGCAGCTCAAAGCGCACACGGTCGTCCACCTCTTTGGAGAGGGGCTCCCCATAGCGCCGTCTGGCTCCTTCGTATGCCAGTTTTGCCAGATAGTCAGCCTCAAATTTGATGCGGTACAGCTTGTCATAACCGCCCAGTTTGGCAATCTTCTTCTCTCCCTCTTCCTGCGACAAGGGATTTTCGCCGTTTTCATCGGTGGTGAACTCCCGGAACAGGTCCTGCTCGGAGAATTTCTTGCGCCACAGTTCTTCGGTACCGAAATCTTCCGGAATGGGGAAGAAAGGCATGATAGGATCATGGTCGATGGAATACATCTCCACCTTGTCCAGTATCTCGGTGGTGTTTGCCAGTGCCTCGGGGATGTCGGCAAACACCTCGTTCATCTCCTCTTTCGTCTTGAACCACTCCTGCTTGGTATATATCATTCGGTCGGGGTCGTTCAGGTCTTTGCCTGTAGAAAGGCACAGCAGATGGTCGTGGGCTTCGGCGTTTTCCTGGTCCACAAAATGCACGTCGTTGCTGCATATCAGTTTGATGCCGAACTCTTTTGCCAGTTCCATCAGTCCTGCGTTGGCGCGCTGCTGCAACGGAAAGGCTTCCCGGTTGGCGCGGATGGTGGGGTCTTTCACCTCATGCCGTTGCAGTTCCAGATAGTAGTCATCGCCAAACACCCGCTTGTACCACTGTACGGCCTCGCGTGCCTCGTCCATACGCTGCTTCAACACCTCTTCGTTGCACACATCACGCTCGGCCTTGCTGCCCAGTATCTTGGCAGGTACCTCGCCGGCAATGCACGCCGAGCAAACAATCAGTCCTTCGTGGTAGCGCTCCAGGTCGGCACGGTCGGTACGGGGACGCATATAGTATCCGTCCACCCATGAGTTGGACACCAGTTTGATGAGGTTTTTGTAGCCTTGCTCGTTTTTCGCCAGTACGATGAGGTGATAGCCGCTGCGGTCGCCCTTCTCTTTCTCCTTGTCCTCTTTTCTGCGGCGTGCCACGTACATCTCGCAGCCGAAGATGGGCTTGAAAGGTGCCAGCCCTTCCTTCTTGCGTTTCTTGTTCACACCGCAGCAACAGTCGAAGAACTCCTTGATGCCAAACATGTTGCCGTGGTCGGTGATAGCCATGCCACGCATACCGTTTGCCACCGCCTTGTCAACCAGTTTGCTTATCTTCGACTGACCGTCGAGAATAGAATAATAGGTGTGCACGTGAAGGTGTACGAAATCTTGCATAAAAAATAAGGATTATGATGTTGGTTTCGGGACGCTAAGTTACTTCTAATCGCCGAGACAACCAAAAGAAAAGCGGTAAATATTTTGTTAATGTGTAAAAATAATCATACCTTTGCAAATTGAATAATAGCAAACTTGTGCATGGTTTTCCGCCTTTTAGGTGGATAGTGATAGAAACCTAAGACAATAATCTGACAATACATGGGAGAAAGAATCCGTAAACTGAAGAAAATAAGAATACACCACGAGGGAACAAACACCTTGGTCTATAGCCTGTTGGTGATTATAGCCATAGCTGTTCTGCTGTGGCAGTTTGTAGATTGCAAGTATGCCTTCTGGTCGTTCGTGGCAGTCTTTGGTACCGTTTGGGCGATAGTGCTCAACTTCTACCGTTGTCCCATACGCTATTACAATGGTGATACCGAGAGAACGGTGGTAGCACCTGCCGACGGCAAGGTGGTGGTGATAGAAGAGGTGGAGGAAAACGAATACTTCCATGAACGCAGGTTGATGGTGTCTATCTTCATGAGTCTGGTGAACGTGCATGCCAACTGGTTTCCTGTAGATGGCAAGGTTCTCTCCGTGACACATAAGGACGGCAATTTCCATAAGGCGTGGCTGCCTAAGGCAAGCGAAGAGAATGAGCATGCCGATGTGCTGATTGAGACTCCCGAAGGGCATCAGGTGCTGTGCCGGCAGATTGCCGGTGCCATGGCACGCCGCATCGTGACCTATGCCAAGGCCGGCGAGGAGTGCTTTATTGACGAGCATCTTGGATTTATCAAACTGGGCTCGCGAGTGGATGTGTATCTGCCGTTGGGTTCGGAGGTGTGCGTCAAGATGGGACAATCCACCACGGGTGACCAGACTTTGATTGCCAAACTGCCCAAATAAAGGGACAATCGTATTTTTGGAAATAGAACTTCCTCTTTCAAGGAACACACACAATGGCTAACTTCATTACCAAGAACATCCCCAATACCATTACCTGTTGCAACCTTATCTGCGGTGCAATAGCCACCTATTTCGCCTTTTTAGGACTGTACGAAAAGGCGTTCCTCTTTATCGTTCTGGGTGCCGTGTTCGATTTCTTCGATGGCATGTCGGCACGCCTGTTGGGTGTCTCTTCACCCATCGGCAAGGAACTCGACTCGCTGGCTGATGTGATTACGTTTGGACTGGCTCCTTCGGCGATGGTATATAGCGTGCTTCTGTCTATATGCAAGGAAAATACGTGGGGACTCTTTGCCGAAATCGTGCCTTTCAGTGCCTTTATCATGGCGGCTTTCTCGGCCTTGAGGTTGGCGAAGTTCAATCTGGATGAGCGTCAGACTACCTCGTTCATAGGCTTGCCTACCCCTGCCAATGCCCTGTTCTGGGCATCGTTGATTGTAGGACTGGAGAACTGCCTGTCACAGTCGGTAGAGATGGTGATAGGTGTGGTGGCGCTGATGCTGTTGATGAGCTACATGCTGGTGGCAGAAGTGCCTATGTTTGCCTTGAAGTTCAAGCATTGGGGATGGAAAGGCAACGAGATCAAGTATATCTTTGTGGTGTCTTGTGTGCCGCTGATTGTCTTTCTGCGCGTCAGCGGTTTTGCAGCCATCGTGGCATGGTATGTGCTTTTGTCGGTGCTCACCGCTAATAAGAGCAAGTGCTGATAACAACCAAAAATTAGGAGGAGATGATACTGAAGGGCTTGATGACCATATTGCTTCTGCTACTTGCCTTGTTGGCAGTGGTTTTTCTGGTGGTGCTGCGTTTCTTGTACAAAGGAGCCAAGTTCTTCAAGAGGTGGACCAATGAGGATGATGCCCGTACCAACAGGCATAACCGTGACTATACTGGAAGACGTCAACGGCAGTATGGCTTCTATGGCAAAGCAGGTGAGTCGCGGCAAGGACAAGGAAGCGCTTCTGGTGGCCAGCAGCATGTGCATACCGATGAGGGAAACACCATTACAGACTTGCGTAATCCCCAAAATAAAGGACCGCGTATCATTTCGGATGATGAAGGCGAGTATGTGGAGTTTACGGAGGAATAAAAGAATATAAAGAACAGGAAACCGCCCGATACAGCAGAAGGTTGTATCGGGCGGTTTTGTATGGTTCGGATGATGACAGGCAGGGTATTAGTGTACCAGTGTGCCGATGTCTTCCCCCTCCATCACCTTTTTCAGATTGCCCACGATGTCCATGTTGAACACGTAGATGGGCAGGTTGTTCTCTTTGCACATGGTGGTGGCGGTGAGGTCCATTACCTTGAGCCCGCGGGCATAGATTTCGTCGTAGGTAATCTCCTTGAACTTGGTGGCTGTGGGGTCTTTCTCCGGGTCAGCGGTATAGATGCCGTCCACGCGGGTGCCTTTCAGCATCACGTCTGCCTCAATCTCGATGCCGCGCAGGCTGGAACCGGTGTCGGTGGTGAAATAGGGGCAACCTGTACCTGCCGAGAAGATACACACGTAGCCTGCCTGCATAGCTTCGATGGCTTTCCATTTGGTGTAGAACTCGCCGATGGGTTCCATACGGATAGCGGTAAGCACCTTGGTCTTTACACCCAGCGCCTCAAGGGCGGAACTCAATGCCAGGGAGTTGATCACGGTGGCACACATGCCCATCTGGTCGCCCTTGACGCGGTCAAATCCCTTTTGGGAACCGCTCAGTCCTCTGAAGATATTGCCACCGCCGATGACGATGCCAATCTGTACGCCCATTTCGTGAACTTCCTTGATTTGTCTGGCATAGTCGCCCAAACGTTCCGGGTCGATACCGTAACTCTGTTTTCCCATCAGGCTTTCGCCGCTGAGTTTCAATAGGATTCTGTTAAATCGTTTCATGTCTTGCGTTTTTATTGTTTCTTGATTTGTGTCTTTACTTATGGGTAGTCCTGCTCTTCACTTATGGCTGACCTCACTCTTCACTTATGGGTGGCCTCCCTCTTGAATGATGAACTGTACCTCCTTGAAGGCGTATTCGCCCACCTCGCCGCTCTCTTTCTTCAGAAGCAGATGCCCATATGGGGTGAGCCCTTGTACGGAGGCCCTGAAAATGCCGTTGCCGTCACGGTATGGATAGATGTCTTCGCGCCGGTAGAGGTGCTGCATGTAGCAGGTATGTATGCGGTCAGCATGTCCCTTGTCCACCTCGTCTATCCACCATGCCATGCGTTCCAGCACTTGCTCCAGCAACGCTTCTCTGTCGTATGTGACACCTGTGAGCTGGTACAGCGATACCGGGTTGGGCGCATCGCTGGTGAACAGCTGTTGGTTTACATTGATGCCGATGCCCAGAATGCAGGTGCCGATACTGGATGCTGTGAGTGTACACTCCGACAGGGTGCCGCTGATTTTTCTGTCCCCCACGTAGATGTCGTTGGGCCATTTGATGGTAACTTCCTCCTTGTCCGATATCGTTGCGATTACCTCGCAGAGTGCCAGGGCAGCCGCCTGCAGCAGGATGTACTGACGGGCGGCAGGCACACCCTTCGGGCAGAACTTGACGCTGAACATGAGGTTCTTGCCTGCCTCGCTCTCCCAGGTGTTGCTACCCTGTCCCCGTCCGGCTGTCTGGAAGTCGGCACTCACCACCAGCATCTCGTTCCCGTCGTCCAGAGACAGTTTTTTGGCATGGTGGTTGGTAGAGTCGGTCTGTGACAGATGTATGCGTCGGATGTTTCTCATGGGACAGTCCTTTGTTGTTGCAAAAGTAGTGATATTTGTGGAATTCGCAAAAACATCGTGACAACAAAAGGGATGATTGTTTGCTCATCTGTACCAAAACTCGTAAATTTGTGCCTATAATCCTGTAAATCGGTGGAAACGGATAGAAGCCACCTCAATAATCATCAATATGACAGCAGAAGAGCAACAGAAAGCAGACGAGAGATATATGCGTATGGCACTCCAAGAGGCGCAAAAGGCGCAGGACGAGGGAGAGATACCCATAGGTGCCGTGGTGGTGTGCCGCGACAGGGTCATCGCCCGGGCGCACAACAATACCGAGACCCTGTGTGATGTGACGGCACATGCCGAGATGCTGGCCCTCACATCGGCTGCCAATCAGTTGGGCGGAAAGTATCTTACCGGCTGCACCCTTTATGTTACCGTCGAACCCTGTGTGATGTGTGCCGGAGCCATCGGATGGGCGCAGGTGAGCAGGGTGGTATATGGGGCGGCTGATGCCAAGCGCGGCTACAGCGTGTATGCGCCTAAGGCATTGCATCCCAAGACAGTGGTGCAACATGGCGTTTTGGAAACGGATTGTGCGGAAATAGTGCAGAATTTCTTTAAAGAGAAGCGTAATTAGGTGATAATTGGAAAGAAACTGACATTTTTTTCGTACCTTTGCAGCAATTAGACTGCACGTGTTTGCATCGACTTTGCAATACAAATACCCGCTTTGACACATGACCGTTGTAGAACTTATCAAGGAAAAGACAGAGAAAAGGCATTTCTCGTTTGAGGTGTTGCCTCCCCTCAAGGGAAGCGGCACGGAGAAACTCTTTGCTACCATAGACAAGCTGAAAGACCTGGATCCGCTGTTCATCAATATCACTACCCATCACAGCGAGTATGTGTATAACCAGTTGGACAACGGACTGCTGCAGCGTCATCGCATCCGCCGCCGTCCGGGTACCATTGCCATTGCTGCCGCCATCCAGAACAAGTTCCATATCCCGGTACAGCCCCACATCATCTGCAGTGGCGCTACCGTTGAGGAGATAGAGTATGAACTGCTCGACCTGCAGTTTCTGGATATCTCCAACCTGTTGCTCCTGCGAGGCGACAAGGCGAAGGAAGACAACCGTTTCGTGGCTACCAAGGGCGGGCATGAGCATACCACCGACCTCATACGGCAGGTCAACCGCTTCAACGAAGGCTTCTTTGCTGACGGAACTCCCATCAAATGTCCCGGTACCCCCTTTGATTATGGAGTGGCATGCTATCCCGAAAAGCATGAGGAGTCACCCAACCTGGAGATGGATATGATGTATCTCAAGGAAAAGCAGGACTTGGGTGCCGGATATGCCGTGACGCAGCTGTTCTACGACAACCGCAAGTACTTTGAGTTTGTGGACAGGGCGCGAGCCATGGGCATTACCATTCCCATCATTCCGGGTATCAAACCGTTTGCCAAACTGAGCCAGCTTACCGTGATTCCCAAGACCTTCCATTGTGACATTCCGCAGGAACTGGCGCAGGAGGCTGTGAAATGCAAGACGGATGAAGAGGCAAGGCGCTTAGGTGTGGAGTGGGCGTTGCACCAGTGCCGAGAACTCTATAGCCGGGGTGTCAACAACATTCACTTCTACACGGTGTCTGCTGTGGATTCCGTGGCGGAGGTAGCAAGGAAACTACTGTAAAAAACCAAGGGCATGACATTTGACGACGTGATAGGACAGCAAGAGGTGAAGGAGCGCCTGCAAAGCATGTATGGCAGCGGAAAGATGCCGCACGCCCTGTTGCTGTGCGGCCCTGCCGGGGCTGGCAAGATGGCACTTGCCATGGCTTTCGCCTGTCACGTGTTGCGACAGTCTGCCAAGAACAATGTGGATGCCATGCTGGAGAAGATGGAACATCCTGACCTGCATTTCACCTTTCCCACCATCAAGCTCCCCTCGATGAGTGCCGACAGGAAACCGGTGAGCGATGATTTCGTGTCGCAGTGGCACCAGATGATCAGCGAATCGCCCTATTTCACCATGGACAAGTGGATGAACACTATAGGCGCAGAAAACCAGCAGGCAATCATCACTGCCGGAGAGAGCGACAACCTGAACCGCAAGCTGGCGCTGAAAGCCAGCCAGGGAGGCTACAAAGTCTCTGTGATATGGCTGCCCGAACGAATGAATACAGAGAGTGCCAACAAACTGCTGAAACTGATAGAGGAACCACCTGCCTATACGCTGTTCGTCATGGTGAGCGAGGAACCCGACAAAATCATCGGGACCATACTTAGCCGTACGCAGCGCATCGATGTCAAGCGTATCGACAACGAGAGCATGATACAGGCACTGACGGAGAAGAGGGCGCTTCAAAAGGAAGATGCCGTGAGGATAGCACGCATGGCAAACGGCAACTGGAATGCGGCTGTGGGGGCGCTGATGGCTGACTCTGAAAACGAACAGTTTCTCGACATGTTCCGCCAACTCATGCGACTGGCATACGGCAGGCATATCAAGGAACTCAAACAGTGGGCTGACACGATGCAGAGCTACGGCAGGGAGAAGCAGAAACGCTTCCTCATCTATTTGCTGAGGCTGATAAGGGAGAATTTCGTCTATAACTTCGGACAGCCCGACTTGTGCTATATGTCACAGCAGGAGGAGGAATTCTCGCGCAACTTCGCGCGCTTCGTCAACGAGGACAACGTGCTGCAAATCTATGAACTGGCCAATAGGGCTGTACGGGATATCTCGCAGAATGCGAATGCCAAGATAGTGTTCTTCGACTTTGCCCTGCAAATGATAGTGCTGCTAATGCAGAAATAGAATACAAATAGAAAAAGACCTAATATTGTCAAACACCCGGCGGGCTGTGACAGAACCTGCCGCTTAACGGAATAATCAGTATGGAACTGAAAAAAGAAGTACATGAACTTTGTTGCGGATGTGGCAGAGGATTGAGCAAGGATGGCGTAGGACAGCAGGACAAGCCGCTGAATGCCTATGACTGGCTGGCTGATGTGCCTGACAACGCCCTGGCAACCGACCTCGTGGAGGTGCAGTTCAAGCACACCCGCAAAGGCTATTACCATAATGTGAACCACATTGAACTGAAAAAAGGTGATGTGGTGGCTGTGGAAGCCAATCCCGGACACGATATCGGGGTGGTGACCATGACAGGACGCTTGGTGAAGATGCAGATGAAAAAGGCCAACCTTAAGCCCAATGAGGAGATAAAGCGCATTTACCGCATCGCACGTCCCATCGATATGGACAAATACAAGGAGGCAAAGTCAAGAGAGCATGCCACCATGATAGAGAGCAGACAGATAGCCAAACGGCTGGGACTGCAGATGAAAATCGGAGATGTGGAATACCAGGGCGACTGCAACAAGGCTATATTCTATTATATAGCAGACGAGCGTGTCGATTTCAGACAGCTTATAAAGGTGTTGGCTGAGACTTTCCATGTGCGTATTGAGATGAAGCAGATAGGTGCCCGCCAGGAGGCAGGGCGTATCGGAGGAACAGGTCCCTGCGGCAGGGAACTGTGCTGCGCCACATGGATGAAGAACTTTGTGAGCGTAAGTACCAGCGCTGCCCGCTATCAGGATATGTCGCTCAATCCGCAAAAGCTTGCCGGAATGTGTGCCAAGCTGAAGTGCTGTCTCAACTACGAGGTAGACGAATATGTGGAAGCAGGGCGCATACTGCCCAGCAGGGAGGTGGTGCTGCAGACCGTTGACAACGACTATTATTATTTCAAGGCAGATATCCTGGCTGGGCTGGTTACCTATTCCACTGACAAGCGGATTCCTGCCAACCTGCAGACTATCACGGCAGCGAAAGCCAAGGAGATTATTGAAATGAACAGAAGGGGTGAGAAACCGGAGTCTCTGCAGGATGAGGCTGAAACAGATGCACCCCAGTCTCCCGTAGAATTGCTGCAGGGCGACCTGAACCGCTTTGACAAGAACAAGAAGAAAAAGCGCAACAACAAATCCCAGCGCGGCAACAAGGGCAAGGAAGCACCGGAGGAAAAAAGTGCTCCTGCTGCAGAGAACAAGGCGGCAAAGCCACAGAATAAGTCCAACAACAGACAGCCCCGACAGGCAAAAGGTCGCGAACGGGACAAGAAGGAAGCTAAAGAACAAGCTAAAGAACCAAAGGAATAGACAATAGAATGCGAAGAGCCATACGATATGCCGGCATCGCTCTCCTTATCGCTGCGGTTGCCGCACTCACACAGGGCTGCAACCGCAGTCGTGTATTTTCCCGCTACTGTCATATCGACGAGGATGGGTGGGAGCGCATCGACACGTTGCGCTATACTGCCTATGTAAGTCCGCTGTACTCCTATGCTTCGCCAACGGAAAGGGAGGCTCTGGTTGAACAGAAAACCACCTGTCAGTCGTGGGTGGAACTGCGTGTGCATGGAGATTATCCTTACCAGAATGTGGCATTGGTGGTAAGGCAGTGTGTCCCTTCGCAAAGGCTGCAGTGGTGCGACACTTTAGAGTGCTCTCTAGTCAACGAGAGTGGGGTGCTCAACGGACGTGGGGTGGGAGCGCTTCAGTACCGCTTTCCGCTTAGGCGCATGATACTTACTGATGCCGACTCCATCGAGGTGCGTATCTCACATGTGATGAAAAAGGAAACGCTCCGCGGTGTTCTTGATGTGGGATTCACCTTGGAGCGTATGATGTGACCATACCCTTGTAGAGGTCAATATGACAGGCTGTGATATGGCGGTTCTGAAATCTTATTCCTTTTCAAAATGCTGGTAATCCTTCAGACTTGTCCATTCTCCGCCCCATGTGAAGCCATGCTCTATGAACAGACGGTAGCATAAGTCGCCCTTTTCAATCTTGTAGTCAAAGGTCTTGCTGCGGTCAGCATATTCCCTGCCTTCCTCGGGCTCTACATACAGACTGCCGTCGGTGCGGTTCTTGACGTAGGGGTTGTAGAGTGGGTTGATGTCTATTGCCATGCCCTTGCTGTGGTTTGACAGTGTGGTGGTACCTGAGATAAAGCGGAAGTTGAATGCCGAACTGTTGTTGGCTACCATTGATTTGGTATCATCGGCATCGTAGTTGTCTATCAGTACCATGCGCTCTATGGGATAGGCGTTGTCAAATAGTTGTCTGAATATCTGCAGCAGGTCGGAAGCGATAGCCTTGTTGCAAATCATCTCACCCAGCAGAATCTCGCCTTGTATGTTGCGGTGCAGCACTTTCAGATAGCGCAGGTCCTCTCTGTCTATGGTGCAGTCTTCCTTGAACGACTTCTTGTATATGCGTTGGAACAGGGCGTCGTCAATGGTCAGTACCTCAAAACAACGGTCTGTGCCGTAAGTCTGGATGCTCTTCTCGCTCACCTTTTCGCCTGCATTCCACGCATTGATGGTATTCAGGTCCTGTTGCAGTGCAGAGTCTTCTGTATCGTTTTCTCCGCAACTGCTGGTGGCTACCAGCATGGTCATGGCCAGCAGCAGGCAGCGTATCCATGTATAGCAGTCGTACTTTGTGTGGTTCTGGCTTTTGTTTGTCTTCATGGCTTATCTGTAATATTTAACCGGGAAATCGAAATAAGTGTCGGGGAATGGCTCGTCTTTGAGGGTGAAGTGCCACCATTCTGTATCAAAGGGGTTGAAGCCGTGCCTCATCATCGCCTCTCGCAGTATCATGCGGTTGCGGTATTGCTCGGGGGTGATGTCTTTGTAGTCAGGGTGTGACAGTTCTCCGAAATAGTCGAAGGTGCCGCCCATATCCACCTCCTTTTCCGTAGTCATGTCAAAGAGTGTCAGGTCAACGGTAGAGCCCCTGCTATGTCCCGATTTGGCGCAGATATAGTCCAGTTCAAACAGCTTTGACTTATCTACCAGCGGATAGAAATAGGGCTTCATCAGTGTGTCGCTCACATTCTCTGCCCAGCGGATAAAGTGGTTCACGGCACGTTGCGGGCGGTAACTGTCAAACACCTTGAGCCGATAGCCCTGCGCCTTTACATCATCGCTCACCTCTTTCAAGGCAGTGGCAGCCTTTTTGGTCATAATAGCAACAGGCTCTTCATATCCATCGATGCGTTCTCCTACGAAGTTGTAGGTGGAGTAATAGCGTATCTCCTGAATGATGTCGGGCACCGCGTCTGCCAGTACTACAAAGTCTTCTGGCATGGTGGCATCCGTAGTTTCATTCTTCTGGTCGTCGTTGCTGCATGCAGTCAGACTGGCAAGGGCAATGAACATGGCAAACAGCATGATGTGAGCCATACCGGTTTTCCTTTCCGTTCCTTTCATGATAGTATTGATTTGTTAATGTGTGCTTAGGCAATAGTTGTTCAACCGATAGCGGATTTGTCAGCAATAATTTTTAAGCAAAAAAACGAAGCCGTTAAACAGCTCCGTCCTTTGTCGTTTTTCATTCACTTAGTCGGGATGACTGGACTCGAACCAGCGACCTCACGCCCCCCAGACGCGTGCGCTAACCAACTGCGCTACATCCCGATTGCAAGTGCTCCTTTGAGTATTGCGGATGCAAAGGTACTGCATTCTTTTTATTCAGCCAAATTTTTTGATGGAAAAATTCAGTATAATTGTATATCTTCGTCATCTACACCTTACTGTTCCTCGATATCCTATCCTTACGGTTCCTCGATACCCTATCCTTGTGCCAGTACTTCAGTTAAAGTACTCTGGTACTCCTGCGTGAGTATTTCAGTACTCATACTAAAGTACTGCAGTATGCTTGGGCAAAGTACTGGACATACCAACTGGCGTTCTCTTCATTATTCCCTATCCGCATTTCCTCAGTAACGCCTGTCTGTTTTAAGGCATTCGGTGACTTTCCTGACATACGCCGTAGTCTTAGGGATGGTAGATAATGTAAGGAGATGATGGCAATTTGATGGGAAAAGAGAGTTTAAGGATATTGTCTCTGTCTTATCTTTTGGTGCTCCACAGAGGCTCATCCTGCCAGTTGCCTGATGGGAAGCCCATAGCACGGATGTCAACCATCGGGAATTGGGCAAACAGCGACTGGAGATGTTTCACCATATCATTGTTGGGAGAAACTACATCAACTAACCATTTGATTATGCAAATATCAAAATATATACGTTTGGGTGATACTTTGGAGGTAATCCATTTACCATTAAGTTTTCGTGGTATCATAGGACAGATGGCATTCTCTTTATTCCACACACGGGCATGATGGCAACAGGCATTGCGGGTCAGGGTTACAACAGTTATCCAAGAAGTGAATACCGGCACTGTCAATCCGAAGCGTGCCGCAATCTTCTTCCTGAGCGTGTTGTCTGCCAAGTTCTCAAACATGCGTGTTACAACTCCAAGAGGTAGTATTTCTACAAGAATCCATGCAGGAGGATAAGGGTCGCTGTATTTATCCTTGAAATGCTGGATAAACTCCTCTTTTGAGTTCCTCAGTTCCTTTTCAACCAGGTCAAGTGTCCGTCTGAACTTGTCATTATTGGCAAACAGGGTTTCGTCTGTCATCCAAAAGATGTTACCAGTCTCTTGCGCCACAAGGTTTGCAAGGGTGCTGCGCAGAGCTATCTCCACCTTCTCTATCTCATTGAATAGCAGCAGACGTAGTTTCTTGTCAAAACGATATAGGTTAAGAGCGTCCTGGAATTTGCTTCCCAGCTTGAAATGGTGCTCTGCCTTGGGTTGGCTGAGGAACGGATACATATATGCGCTCAACCTGTAATAACCGATGTTGCGAATATAGTAGCGACTCTCTGAGGGCTTTCTATTGCGAGTCCTCTATCATGCAGCAGTTCTACCATGTCTTCTGGCTGCATAAAAGACTTGTTGAAAGAAAACTCATAATGGTATAAAAATAAAACGACCCCCGATTTGAGCATTGTAAAGAGGCTTGGGGGTTCTGGTGGTGCAAAGGTACGACAATAATTTGAGTTGTGCAAGGGTTTGGAGAGAAAAATTGTGCAAGGCGAGTGCAAAAGCAATAAGCTTGCTTAATTGTTTTGCCGAGCCGCAGCCAATTTTGTTAAATAATGACGATACGTTGGCGGAAGATAGCATAATTGCGTTGATTTGTCGAAACTACGCATAATTCTTTATACATTTTAATACGTATATGAGAAATAATGTGTACTTTTGCAGCGAAGTTTATAAGAGCATAGCTATACTGGATTTAGACTATTGACGGTGTCAAGACCGATATGACTACTAAAGCAAAAATACTCAATCATAGTCGCAACACCATGAGCCTTAGAGATTTAGCGGGTGTGTCTGCTTTGTCGTAACGTCTTCATTCACATATAGATACAGAGCCTTTCGCAGGTGCCAGACAGTGGCATCAGCGGAGGGCTTTGGGCATTCTCATGGTTTATAGTACCTTTGCGGTGTCTCGTGAGGTGCATAATTCTTTTTATTATGCAAAACAACAGTGAGAATGGCACAAGCAATCAAACATACCCAGAAGTGGTATTTCTGTGCAGCTGCGGTCAAGGCTGCAAAAGAATAGTTGTCAAGGACATCGTCTATATTGAGGAATGGTGATGGATGGGGAGAAATACACAGAAAGAAAATAGGGATAAAATTTTGCTGGTTATATAAAATAGACTACATTTGCAATAGGTAGGAGGGCGTTAAGGCAAGCGCCCCGAAAATCGTAGAAGACATGTCACAGCAAACGTTAGAGCAAGAGGTGGAACGCCTGCGAAAAGCGTGTGCCTCTCTGGAAGAAGAAAACAAGCGGCTGAAGCAGCAGTTGGACGAGATGAACCGCAAAGAAACTGTTGCCGGGGATGGCGATAGTGCCAGTTTCAGGGAGCGCTATGCCATCAAGGTGCTTGACGCTTTGCCCGATATGCTAACGGTATTTGACATGGACGAGACATGTATTGATGTGGTGTCCAATGAATCGACCAACCATGTAGGACCCCCAGTCAGTGAGTTGCGTGGTACCAAGATGAAAGACAATCTGACTGAAGAGGCTTATTTCAACGTACATAACAACTTCGAGAAGGTAAAAGCCACAGGCAAGAGTTCAGTGGCATACCATGAACTGGATGTTCATGGCGAGCACCATTATTTTGAGAACCGCATCTTCCCCCTTGACGACAAGTATGCGCTTGTAATGTGCCGTGACATTTCAGACCGGGTGGAGGCAGAACGTAAGCGCTCTATGTTCAGAAAGGCTCTCGATACTGTGAGTGACGGCGTGGTAGGCGTCTCTGCAGCAGGGAAACTGATTTATGCCAACAAGCCGATAAGGGTGATGTATGGCATTGAGGGCTTCCTGAAGGATGACGATACCTCGCAGGTGAAGGCCATGTGGAAGGAACATACCTTCGATGAGAGTGTGAGAAAGATACAGGAGGAGGGCGGTATCACTACCTTCCAGTTCAAACAGCAGGACATTCATACCGGTCAAACTACCCATCATCATGTCACTGCCTTTGAGATGCAGGATGATGAACAGGCGAGCTATTGGTTCTTCTCCAAAGACATTACCGAGGTCATCAAGAGTCGTGACAAGTACCGGGAACTCAACCGTCTGCTGGATGCCATATTGAATAATGTGCCTGTCTATCTCTTCGTGAAGGACACGGGCAATGATTTCAGGTATATCTATTGGAACAAGGCCTTTGCCGAGTACTCTAAGATTCCCGCAGACCAGGTTCTTGGAAAGACCGACTTTGAGGTGTTTCCCAATATTGAGGATGCCAAGCATTTCCGCGAAGACGATATGAAGCTGGTGGCGATAGGAGACACTATCAACAAACAGGAGTCATACGTCAACGGAGATGGAGAGGCGAGAGTGGTGCAGACCCTCAAGACGTTGGTATATCGAGAGGGGGGGAGTCCGCTACTTGTAGGTGTGTCGTGGGACATGACAGACATGAATTCCATAGAGCAGGAACTGGTGAAAGCGCGTATCAAGGCAGAGCAGTCTGACCGGCTGAAGTCGGCTTTCCTTGCCAACATGAGTCATGAGATACGTACCCCGCTCAATTCCATTGTGGGCTTCTCCAGTCTGATGACTACTGCCCCTGACGATGTCGAGCGCACCCGTTTTGCCGGCATCATCAAGGAGAATGCAGACATCCTGCTGCGGCTGATCAATGATGTACTCGACATTGCCAAGATAGAGGCAGGAACACTGGAGTATGTACGACGCCCTATCAATCTGCGCAAGATATGGATTTCCATTTTCGAGACCTACTGCAACCGGATACCCCAAGGGGTGCAGATGATACTGGAGGTGCCGCCCACCGAATTGATAATCAGCGAAGACAGAAGCAGGTTGCTGCAGGTTATCGGCAACTTGGTGACCAATGCCATCAAGTTCACCCGGCAGGGCACCATCACTGTGGGATATTCTTTAGAGAAACATCGTGCACACTGCTACGTGAAAGATACGGGTATAGGCATTGCTGCAGACAAGATAGACCAGGTGTTTGATCGCTTTGTGAAGTGCAACGTCTTTTCCCAAGGCACAGGATTGGGGCTGTCTATCTGTAAGATGCTTGTACAGAAATGGGACGGCGAAATATGGGTAGAGTCAGAAGAAGGTAAAGGCTCTGTTTTCCATTTTACCATCCCGCTGCACAGATAGTATCAATAACTGAATATGATCATGAGAAAAATATTTCTTTTCGTGCTCTTGGCGACTGCCTGCAGTGCCTGGGCACAGAATGATGTGGAGCGTGTGTTGCAAAGTGTAGAACAGCGTAATACTACACTCATCGCGTTGCGCCACGAGACGGAGGTTGCCAAGGTGGGCAACCATACCAATCTCAACCTTTCAAATCCGGAAGTGGAGTTCGGCTATCTCTGGGGGAGTCCTGCATCTATCGGTCACCGTAAGGATATAAGTGCCACACAATCGTTCGATTTCGCTACTGTTACCGGTGCCAAGCGCCGGTTGGCAAAACAGCAGGATGCCTTGGCAGACTGGCAGTACAGGGAGAGTCGTATGCAGCTACTGCTTGAAGCGCACAACTTGTGCCTCGATGTGATCTACTATAATGCCATGTACAAAGAACTGTCGCTGAGAAAAAGTAATGCGGAGGAGATCGCAGCGGTGCAGCAGAAACGACTGGAAAAGGGAGACGTGAACCGTATGGAATACAATCAGGTGAAGCTCGACCTGGCTTCTGTTGCTGCAGAGATGATGCGCTGTAACACCGAGCGTGCGGCAGCAATGGCAGAACTGCAGCGCCTGAATGGCGGAGAACCTGTGTCGTTGGAAACCACTGAATATCCTGCTGTGGCGATTGCCGATAATTTTGAGGCGTGGTATGAAGAAGCCGAACGGAAAAGTCCTGCCCTGGCTTACGTGAGACAGGAGATAGCTGTAGCTGACAAGGAACTGGCTGTGCGTCGAGCCGATGGATTGCCTACGGTATCGCTGGGCTTCATGGGAGAATATGTCAGTGGAGAGAACTTCCAAGGGGTCAAGGTGGGTATGTCCATTCCCTTGTGGGCAAACAAAAACCGCGTGCGCGAGGCCAAGGCTCAGGTTGAGGCTGCCAAGGCAAGACAGACTGATGCAAGACTGCAGTTCTACAATAGGTTGCACAATCTTTTTGTACAACAGAGCGGACTGCATCAGGTGGTGAAGTCTTATGAAGAAGCCTTGCGCGCCACCGACAATACCACATTGCTCAAGAAAGCACTGGATGCGGGCAGCATCTCGACCATGGACTACCTGCTGGGAGTCCGTATTTATTACGATGCCGTGAACCAGAAAATAGATGCCAACCGTGCATGGCAAAAAACAGTGGCAGAGATGCAGGCAGTGCTCCTGTAATCTCTGCCACTGCTGTGGCTTTGTCTCTATACCGTCAATCAGATATATTTTGCAATCATCTGCAGGCAGGTGACGCTACTGACCGGTTTGGGAAGAAAATCGTCGCATCCTGCATTGAGTGCCATCTCACGGTCGCTGTCGAAAGCGTTGGCGGTAAGAGCGATGATGGGCAACTTGGGTTGCTCCGCCTTTATCTCCCGGGTGGCCTCCAAACCATCTTTCAGCGGCATCCTGATGTCCATCAGAATCAGGTCTATGCCGCCTCTCTTTGCAATATCTACAGCCTCGACTCCATTGCTTGCCCTAATGAAATTATAGTCTTTCTTCAGAATATAGGTCATCAGCATGTAGTTGCTGTCGTTGTCTTCTGCTACTAAAATTGTTTTCATATCAAATCATTTTTTAGTTATTATTCTCGCTTGTGAAAGTCATTCTCTTCTCTGGAGAGACTGTCATTTTTTCCAAAGGCGGCTCATGTCTTCCAGCGTCTTTCCCTTGGTCTCGGGTACGAGTTTCCATACGAACAGGGCTGCCAACACGCAGATGACACCATACAGACCGTAGGTGAACCAGTAGCCCATACTGTTGGACAGGGGAACGAACGAGGTAGATACAATCCAGTTGAATATCCATTGGAACGCCACTGCGATGGCCACCGCTGCACCGCGGATGGTGTTGGGGAACACTTCTGCGATGAGTACCCAACAGATGGGGCCCCATGAAAACATGAACGAGGCAGAGTATATCATTATGGAAACCATGCACAGCAGCTGCAGGTCGGGATTGTTAAAGGTGATGGCCACTCCGATGGCACCTACCGCCATGCCCAATGAACCCACGATGAGCAATGGCTTGCGTCCTAACTTCTCTACGGTGAAGATAGCCACACAGGTGAAACCAAGGTTGACGATGCCGTTGAATACGGTGAGCATCATGGGATTGTCAAAACCCATGGCCTCGTAGATACGTGGTGCATAGTAGAGCACGGCATTGATGCCCACTGCCTGCTGGAATACCGAGAGCATTACGCCTACGAAGATGCACAGGAACCCGTAGGTCATCAGTTTCTCTTTCTTTTCTGTCACGGTATTCTTGATGTCATTGAGAATCTCTTTTGCCTTGTCGGCACCGTTGATGCGTGCAAGTATTCTCTCTGCCTTCTCGTCCTGTCCCACCATGGCGAGATAGCGTGGTGTCTCGGGAACAAAGCAAATCAGTATGGCAAACAGTCCGGCGGGAATCATTTCAGAACCGAACATGTATCTCCATCCGCTCTCAATAGCCCAAGAGGCCTCGGCTCCGTTCAGTATCTCGTTCATGCCATTGCCTATACTGGCAATGGCAGGTGCCACATGGTCGCCCAATATAAAGAAGTTGACGAAATATACCACCAGCTGTCCGAAGATGATGGCAAACTGGTTCCACGATACCAGCATACCGCGGATGTTGCTGGGGGCGATTTCGCCAATGTACATGGGACATACAGCCGAAGCAAGACCTACTCCGATACCGCCAATCACGCGATAGATGTTAAACACAATGAGCAGGGTTAGGTCGGGTTTGCCTTCGGGAAGTACCATCGTTTCAGGACACATGGAACCCCATGCCGACAGGAAGAACATGACACCGGCGAAGATAAGCGAGCGCTTGCGGCCCAGGTTGGATGCCAATACTCCCGACAGTGCGGAACCGATGATGCAGCCTATCAAGGCACTGGAACTGGTAAACCCATGCCAGAAATCCGTGTAGGTGAAATCTTCGGCACCCATGAAGAATGCCTGCAGTCCTTTTTCGGCACCTGAAATAACGGCGGTGTCATATCCAAACAAAAGTCCTCCAAGTACTGCTACGAGTACAATGGAAACGAGGTACGCTTTGCTGCCTCCTGTGTTCTGTGTGTTCATTTCTTTAGTTTTTTAAGGTTATTCGTTTTAGTTGTTCGTCTTATTCATACAAAAGTACAATAATTAACCGAAAAACTTTGCTATATCCTTACTTTTTAACTAATTTTGTCGGAGAAACCTCATCTGATTTTTAACCTCGGCACATTATTTATATAGTGCCATAAAATGATTTGTTCACATGTTTAAACGTCAATTATTCGTTGCGTTCTTCGCTTCTATGACTTCTGTGTTTGCATCTGCCCAGACGGCGGTGATGGAGGTCAACACCAAGAAAGCGGGGGCACCCATTCAGAACACCATGTACGGACTCTTTTTTGAAGACATCAACTATGCCGCTGACGGTGGGTTGTATGGTGAACTGGTGAAAAACCGTTCCTTCGAGTTTCCACAGCACTTCATGGGCTGGCAGACCTTCGGCAAGGTGGCGCTGAAGGATGATGGCCCGTTCGAGCGCTGTCCGCATTATGTGCGCCTGAGCAATCCCGGTCATACAGACCGTCGTACCGGTCTGGTCAACGAGGGATTTTTCGGTATCGGTGTGCAGAAGGGAGAGACCTATCGCTTCACCGTATGGGCACGTTCTCCCAAGGGTACCGCCCAGATTATCGTACAGCTGATAGACCCTTCTACCATGGGCGAGCGTCAGGAGTTTGTGGGTGCGCAACTCAAGGTTATGAACGACAAGTGGGCGCGCTACGAGGTACTGCTCAAGTCGCCTGTAACTATGAACAAGGCTGCCCTGCGTATCTACCTCAGCGGGCGCAATACTATCGATTTGGAGCATGTCAGTCTGTTTCCTGTGAATACATTCAAGAACAGGGAAAACGGTATGCGCCGTGATCTGGCACAGGCTCTTGCCGACCAGCATCCCGGTGTGCTGCGCTTCCCCGGTGGCTGTATCGTGGAGGGCGTGGATTTGGCTACCCGCTACCAGTGGAAAAACACCATCGGACCGGTAGAGAACCGTCCGCTCAACGAGAACCGTTGGGAATATACCTTCCCCCATCGCTTCTATCCCGACTATTTCCAGAGTTACGGACTGGGCTTCTTCGAGTTCTTCCAGCTGTCTGAAGATATCGGCGCCGAACCTCTTCCCGTGCTCAATGTGGGTATGGCGTGCCAGTTCCAGAACCGCAATAATCCCAAAGCCCATGTGCCTGTGGATGAACTGAAACCCTATATCGACGACTGTCTCGACCTGATAGAGTTTGCCAATGGCGATACCACCACAGTATGGGGAAAGAAGCGTGCGGAGATGGGACATCCTGCTCCTTTCAATATGAAATATCTTGGAGTGGGCAACGAGCAGTGGGACACACTGTATTTTGAGCGTCTCGAACCGTTTGTGAAAGCCATCAGGGCAAAATATCCTGAAATCAAACTCATAGGGACCAGCGGACCTGACTCAGAAGGAAAGAAGTTTGATATTGGATGGAAGGCGATGAAACAGCAGAAAGTGGATTTGGTGGATGAGCATTTCTACCGTCCTGAGTCATGGTTCCTTAACTCTGGACTGCGTTATGAGAATTATGACCGCAAGGGTCCCAAGGTGTTTGCGGGTGAGTATGCCTGTCATGGCAAGGGAAAGAAGTGGAATCACTATGAAACCTCTCTCTATGAGGCTGCTTTCATGACCGACCTGGAGCGCAATGCAGATGTGGTGCACATGACCGCCTATGCCCCGTTGCTGGCGCACGTGGATGGCTGGCAGTGGCGTCCAGACCTGATATGGTTTGACAATACCCGTATGTTCAAGACGGTGAGTTACTATGTACAGCAGATGTATTCTACCCACAAGGGTACGCATGTGCTGCCCTTGACAATGGACGGCAAGCCAGTGGCTGGGCAGGAGGGACAGAACGGACTCTTTGCCAGTGCGGTGACAGACAAGGCTAAGGGCGAGGTGATCGTGAAGGTCATCAATACTTCGAAGCAGGAACAGCCAATCCAGCTCAACTTGCAGGGCATGAAGGGAGACCTTCAGGCGTCAACCCTTACCCTTTCGCACTCTGGAATGGACGACGAGAACACTTTGGACCAACCTGAAAAGATTGTCCCCGTCAAGGGTGTTGCCAAATGTGAGACTGGAAAGAAAGGTGGTGTGCTCGCCGACAAACTTCCAGCTATGTCCTTCAGAATCTATGTGATAGGTCACTCACGTCAGTGACCTATCTCGTATGGATTGTAATCATCGTCATAATCCAGCGGGTCGCCCAATGAACCGTCTCCTTCTTCGGCAGGTACTCCCAGTCTGCGGTCGCCGTTGTCAAACCTCATAAGTTCGGTGTTGAGCAGAAAATCGTTGCTGCCCACGGTGGGTATCACCAGTCCGAATACGCCGATAGCAGCTCTGACTCCTTGCGGACGTGCTGAATTATGAATATACAAAGTGGAATAGAACAGGTGGTTATACACCTCCATGGTATTCAGCTTTTTGAATGTAACCACCTGTTCTATACGGTTAGAGGTGGAATCTAACCGGGTAACCATTGACGACATGTTTCTGGCAAAGTCATCAGCACGGTCCTGTTCTCCGACCAGGTCGCCCAGAATGCACAGTACTACGGCATCAAATGTGCCTTTTTTCATGCGCTCTTCAGAGGGAACGGTAAAGATGGCGAGTACCAATATCAATATCACCACACCTCCCAGTTTGAAGAATCTGAACAAACAGCTTTTTCCCAATTCCTTGCTGTATGAATCTTTCGTGTAAGTTCCTCTGTCAGCCTGTCTCATTGCGGTTTCGTTTATTTTGTTAGTAGTCTCTTGATTCTTATTGGTTGTTGTGTATCAGGTTCATGAATTCCTGGCGCGTTTTTGCCTGGTTGAATGCTCCGCTAAAGTCACTGGTGGTTGTAATGGAGTTCTGCTTCTCCACTCCACGCATCTGCATACACATGTGTTTGGCTTCCACAACCACCATCACACCCAGCGGATGCAGTGTCTTTTCTATACATTCCTTAATCTGCAGGGTCATGCGTTCCTGTACCTGCAGGCGATGTGAGTATATGTCCACCACACGGGCTATCTTGCTCAGTCCGGTGATGTAGCCGTTGGGGATATATGCCACATGCACCTTGCCATAAAAGGGCAGCATGTGATGTTCGCAGAGTGAGAAGAAATCAATGTCCTTTACGATGACCATCTGATTGTATTCTTCTTTGAACAGAGCGTCTGTAAGTACTTTGTGGGCATCCATTTCATAGCCCCGCGTCAGCACTTTCATCGCCTTTGCCACCCTCATGGGGGTTTTCAGCAGTCCTTCTCTGCTGCTGTCTTCGCCCAACAGTCCCAAAATGGACTCGTAGTGTGCGGATAATTCGTTCAGTTCCTGTTGTTCTTTGGCTATTTGTTGTTCGGTCTTTTCCGTTTCAAAATCCATGATATTTCAAATCGTTGCGGTGTACATCTTCTGTCTCACCTGTAATATATGTGGGGTGTGCCATCGCTTTCCGGCGCTATTGCGCTCAGTATGCCACACTGATTTTTCCTTTTACTATTGATGCCTGGTTGTATCCGGCCTCTTTCACCGCGGTGAGGATGGCATGTGCCTCTTCGTAGGTGCGGTAATTGCCCATGCGACAGATCCATCTGGGAGAGTAGAAATGTACATAGACAGGTTCGGTGGGGAACAGCGATTTAATCTCGTTGCCTATCTGTTCCGCCTTTTGACGGTCTTTGCGGGTGTTTCCTCCGGCGAAAATCTGTACCCTGTAGCCGTTTACTTTGTAGGCATTCCTCACTACCTTCTTGTGGGATTCCGTTCCCGTTGCATCGTTTGCAACTATTGTGGTGTCTGTTGCTGCCACTTGCTTCTTTGCAGCGGTAGTCTCCTGTTTCTTTACGGCGGCGGATGTTTCGGGCTTTTTGGCAGTAGCTTCTTGCTTCTTGGTGGTGCCTTCCGATTTTCTTGCCACTGGCTCTGATGTCTTTTTTACCGTGGCGGTACTGCCCGACGATGTGTTTCCCGGTCGCTCTATCACCACAGGTCTGGGCTGTACGGCAGGTGCTTCATCTTTCACCTGGTTAGAGCCCACATGGCTTCCATTCACCAGTCGGGTTATCTCATCGCTCTGGTGAATCTCTATCTTGCCTTGCCACTTGTTGCTTTTCTGCAGACGCTCGGTAAAACTCTGTGCATCGGCACTACTTGTGCCGATGCATAAGAGTATAGTGAGCATTGCAATCAAATGCTTCATGCGTTCAGTATTTGTTTATGCCCGGAGGATTATTTCCAGGCGTCGATGATGCCCTTGAAATCTGCAGCCTTGAGTGATGCGCCACCAATCAGACCGCCGTCGATGTCAGGTTTTGCAAACAGCTCGGGAGCGTTGCTTGCCTTGCAGCTTCCTCCATAGAGGATAGAGGTCTCTTCTGCCACCTCTTTGCCGTATTTCTCTGCCACGGTGCTACGGATAAAAGCGTGTATCTCTTCAGCCTGCTCTGCGGTGGCTGTCTTGCCGGTACCGATGGCCCAGATGGGTTCGTAGGCAATGATGATGTTCTTGAACTCTTCAGCGCTCAGGTTGAATACGCTGCCTTCCAGTTCTGCCTTGCATACTTCGTTCTGCTTGTTTGCTTCGCGCTCTTCCAGACTCTCGCCGATGCAGAAGATTACCTTCAGACCGTTTTTCAGTGCCAACAGCACTTTCTCCTTCAGTATTTCGGGAGTCTCTCCGTAGTAGCCGCGACGCTCTGAGTGACCTAGGATGACATATTGTGCACCGGTGCTTTTTACCATCTCTGCAGATACCTCGCCGGTGTATGCTCCCTTCTCTTTATCGGCGCAGTTCTCGGCACCCAAACCGATGATGTCCTGGTTCAGGAACTGTGCGATGCTTGCCAAATGGATAAAGGGAGTACAGATAACCACATCACAATTGGGCTTCTCAGCGCACAGTGTGTCGTTCAGTTCCTTGGCCAGTGCCACACCTTCTTGCAGGTTCATGTTCATCTTCCAGTTGCCTGCTACAATTTTTTTTCTCATAATGTTCTTTCTCTTTAATAATTGAAATATCTTGTTAGACTTCTCTTTCTTTCTGATCCACCGGCTCCATGCCCACAGGCGGTCGGTAAGGGTAAGTATCAGCAGCGGCAGCACATACCATGCCATGATGTAGGCGATGCGCTTGCCGGTAGAGTTTTCGGGCTGCTGTCCGATTTCCGCCTGACTCAGCGGTTGTGTCAACTGCTCTTCTTCCGGCAGGTTATTGCAACTCCACTTGCGAATCACGGTGCCGTCTTTCAGCAGTATCAGTCCCGGATTGCTGCGCACCATGGTCTGCAACACAGTCCTGTCAGTATGGTAGAAGGGGTATTCGGCTCCAGTGAGCAGTTGCCATCCCCTGATTCCTTTTTCGCTGCTTGCCGTGAGGCAGTAGAAGGGCACTCCCTCCTCGTAGGCATATTCATAGACCAGATTGATAAGGTCCAGTCTTCCGTCATCGGCGTTCTCCAGCCGTGGTGCTGTCAGCAGAAAGGTGTAACCCTTGTGCCTCAATATCTGCTCCGTCACATCCTCGTTGTTGTCGCATCGTGTGATGCTCAGGTCGCTTATCTCGGGCTCATATCCTTTGCTCGTCTGTACCGTTTTGCTGTCCACAAAGGTCCAGGTGGAATCTGGATAATTGTCGAGTGTGAACTCCTTTTTCTCTCCATCCTTCTGCAGGATAAAGGTGGTTTCAAACTTCGGTTGTTCGGCTCCCTGGGGAATCTCCATCTTTTTCAGGATGTTTGCCCCCGTATGGTAGGGTCTGAAGTCGAATAGCGGCAGGTAGTACAGTCCCACGCACGATACTGCTAGAATGAATACCACGGAGTAGTTGATGACTATCCACTGGCTACTGATGCCGATGAACCGTGGCATCTTCATGGGCATGGCGCACAATATGGCGGTGCATGTCAGCAATAGGATGTTCTTCCACAGGGTCTCGGTGTTCGTCAGTCTCACCGCGTCACCGAAGCATCCGCAGTCGCTTACGGGGTTGGCTGCTACCAGCCATACCGAGACAAGTGTCATTGCCACCATGAAGAGCAGAGCTAATCTTGTGGTGAGACGTCGCCTGATGGCAAACAGCAGGCTTACTCCGATGCAGAACTCCAAAGCCGACAATGTCACCGATATCAGGGTGAGTATGGATGCGGGCAGGATACCCTGCAAAGACAGCGCCTCCAGATAGTCTGCTATCTTGTAGTTGGTGCCTATAGGATCTACGGCTTTCACAAATCCCGACAGGATGAATGTGATTGCCACCACCATGCGGCACACGTTGGCAACGATGACTTTCAGTACTTTCACCCTGCCTCCTGCTCGTTAAGTTTGATGACACCGAACACGGCATAGTTGATAATGTCCATGTAGTTGGCGTCAATACCCTCGCTCACTAAAGTGCCTCCTTGTAGATTCTCAATCTCCTTGATGCGCTCTATCTTGGTCAGTATGAAGTCGGTATAACTGCTCACTCTCATGCCTCTCCACGCCTCATTATAGTCGTGGTTTTTCTTCAGCATCAGTTGCAGGGCATCATCGGCAGCCTTGTCATACAGCTGCATGGCCTGCTGGTTGGTGATGTCCACAGTGTCGGCAAAGCCCTTTTCCAGCTGTATCAGTCCTACAATGCCGTAGTTGATGAGTGCCACAAACTCAGGCTTGATGCCTTCGCCCACCATCGACACCTTTTTGATTTCCAGACTGCGTATGCGCTTTGCCTTGATAAACAACTGGTCGGTGAGGGATGAGGGTCTGAGGATACGCCACGAAGCACCATAGTCATGCAATTTTTTTTCGAACAGTGTGCGGCACTCCAGCATGGCTTGTTCAAATTGCTCTTGCGTGTTCTTTTCGCGTGTGTCCATATCTTGTTTGTTGTTTGTAGTGACAGGTTTTCTACCTGCGTGCAAAATTAGACATTTTGGTGCAAACTACAAAAAAAAAGGAGAACTCAATTCTCCTTTTTCTTCTTATTGATATACTTGATCTTTGCACAGAGCACATCGAACTGTACTTGCAGGGAGTCGCGCTTGATGCGGGTGCGGGTGAGCAGGTCAAGTGACTGCGGTGTGACACTCAGGTCAGCTTTTTCCCGTTCCACCTTGCCTTGCAGGTATTTGTAGTTGGCATTCACCGCCTGTAGGGCGCTGTCTACCAACGCCAGTTCTTCTTGTGCCTGCTTAAGGGATATGTCTTGTTTCAGTTTCAGTGCCTCATGACGCGCATGGATGGCGGTAGGATAGATATATCTCAACGAGTCGAGCACCTGCAGAGCCTCGGCATATTGCTTTTTCTCGTACATCGTTTCTGCTTCTTCCAGCAGTTTGTTCGCCTCTTCCTGTGCGTCACTGCGGCAACTTGTGGTGAAAGTCGCTCCCAGCACGATAGCGGCTGCGCCTATCCAAACTTTTATCTTAGCCATTCTTGTTTCTGTGTTATTGTTGATGGTGGAACCTTGATTTCCACCGGATGATATATTTTCTTGGCAGACACTCGGTCTGTTATAATAACGCAGATGGTTTGGCTTTAGTATATCAACCGCGGCTTTTTGTGTCAGAAACTTACGCAGAAGGCACCTCCTATCACAAAGTTGTGCAGAGTCTTGTCAACATTATAGCGTATCGGATCAGTTAACCCTGGTTCTTCTATCTCGATCATTCTCTTCATATTTGGCGAGGCTTTTTCCAGAAATCCGAAGGGGTCATAGGTCAGTTCAAAGTTCTTGCGGGTCACGTCGTAATCCACGAACAGGCGCCATGAGAATGACTGCTTGTAGGCATAGGTGATTGAAAGTCCTGTGCCGAACTTGGTAGAGTTGCTGCCGCTGAGAGTCAGGAAATCCCAATCCACATCGTAATTTTCACCTGTAAACTCCTCTTGTGTTGGAGTTACGGTAATTCCATCCTGATTACCTGATACATCGAATTTCTCATCGACCACTTCTCCTGCAAAATGGGAGTTGATATCCAAGTCTTGAATCACGCTTCTACCCACCAACAGTTTGGTGCCAATCGCAAAGTGGCTTGACAGGGGGATATTGAAATACACACCGAGGTCACTGGCAAATTCAGTTATATGGTCGGTTTCCACATGTAAGTCGTGTGTGGAAATCCAGCGTTCAGCCTCAGGGATAGAGGTAATCTCATTATATAGGCCCTGCCCCTCTTGACTGATGACATCAAGTCCCTTCACAGGTGTGCTTCTCACGCGCAGGCGTCCACCTACACCGACATATTTGTTGAAGAAATAAGCACCTTCGGCTCCTACGACGGTAGAGGTCGTGAGGTCGAAGTGTGTACCTTCTTCGGATCCGTCATCGAAGTCCAGGTTTTTGCTGCCCAAACCCACACCCATCGACACGCTGAAGAACGAGGGGTTGGTGATGATATTCTCACCTCCGCTCAAGTCGTTGCGCTTCAGCCCTTTCTCCTTGAATATCAAGTCTGACAGTCCGTAAGCCACTTCTGTGGAGAAAATACCGATACCGGCTCCCGACAGCACGTCGCTCACCCAGTGGCGGTTGTTCAGTACGCGCATCACACCGGTGGCTGTAGCCACTCCATAACCGAAAATAGAGTACCAAGGGCTACGGGTCAGACCATATTCCTTGTGCAGGATGGTGGCGCTTACGAATGCCGTGGCGGTATGTCCCGAGGGCCACGAGTTGCGGGTGCTTCCGTCGGGGCGCATCTCCTTGGCGCTGTACTTGATGGGGTTCACGATGGCAGCCATGATGGCATACGACAAGGCACCGCTGGCAAGGTATCTGCCGAAATCGCTGCGTCCCTCCACTCCAGCGAGGTTCAGTCCAGTGGAGAGGAACATGGGTACAAACTGCGTGTAATTGTCAATCTCTGAGTGGAAATTGTATTTTATCAGACGGTTGGCTGATTTCTTGTTGGTATAGTCCTGACGGAAACTTTCCTTCTCGCTCTTGGCGATGATACCTGCAATGAACAGGGGGATGCCCACATAGGTCTGGTCATCCCAGAACGTGTAGGGCTTGATGTCTTTGGCAACAGCCAAAGCGGGTAATTCGGGGGAGTTGGAGGTCAATGCCGTCATCTCCAATGCCGGAGAGTTCGTGTTGTATTCATCCATGGTCAGCACGGGAGCCATCTCTGGTGTTTCCAGTTTCCATTTGTTGTCTTCTGTGGTATCGGCAAAAACGCTTGTAATACTGCTTATCGCCAGCAGACAAATCATTTCAATTTTCTTCATACTCAATGGTTAAGTAATTTTTGCAAATTTACGCTATTAATAATAAAGTAAAAGAAAATAATCATATTATTTAAATATTATTAACTAAACAACACTTAGAGCCTTGCTTTTATTCCTCCCATGATATAACTGTGCGAACCGTAGAAGATATCGTGCCATTGTGCATAGAGGTCGATGTGACGACCCAGCTGTTTGTTCAGTTGCAGTGAGGCATACACATCGTTGTCTGCCGCGATACGCGCCGTTGCCTTCTTGGTGAAGAACACAGTCTTTGCCCGCAGTTGCCAGTGGCATGGCAGGAAGAGGGTGGGTGAAAGGTTAAATACGGCAAAGGTGCTGTGGGTCTTCTCTCCCTGTTTGTTAACGCGATAACTGGAGGTGGTGAACTCCATGCCGGCACAAAGACTGTAGAGGCTATTGCACATGTATGCCGCAGCCTGTGCCCGCCATATATCCGATTGTACCCACTGTACAGGAATGTTGGTTGTCTTCACAAATCCGCGGAGATGATAATAGGTTGCCCCCGACTGCAACATCACCTTACCCGCTTTTGTGTTGTAATTGAGCTGCACCTGGTCAATTTTCGTTTCGGCAAATCTTTCGTCATCAATCTCAAGACCGGCTATGTATTGTCCCTGTTCCACGATGTCTGCGACGTTGTATTCTGCATAGACAGGATTTACAAACTTGCGGTTGTAGCTCAGTTGCAGTTGATGGTTGTCTGAGGGACAACAGATGGCAGACACCCGCCATAAGTTGCGAAGGTCGTGGCGCGTCTTAGCCGGTTTTAGGTGGTCATCAGTATGATAGCGATAGAAGATGCTGCGGCCGCCAACGCTGAACGACCAATGGGGTACCTCATAGGTCAGTTCGGCATAGATGTTATGGTTGGTGATGGAGAATATGCCTTCGGTAGGAATGGCTGGAATTCCCTCGGGCATAGCTCCTTGCATGTCAACCTTGTAGCTCAGTCTGTCGTAGTCGAATTCATATCCCGCCATCAGCTTCATGCCCTTGACTGGCAGAGGCGTGTATAACTCCGCTAATCCGATGGGAGTGTGTTTCTTGGAGGTTACTCCGATATTGCGGTCCAACTGGGGCACGTATGAAGAAAGGGGAGAACTGTTGTAGATGTAAATTACCTGAGTCAGCAGTTCAAGTCCCTTGTCGTTGAACGAGTGGATATTTACGAAAGAGCCGTAGGCCGTGCGGTTGCGCGATGTCTGCAGGGGAGTCTCGACTGCACCATACTGTTGTGATGCGGAGAATACCTGACGGTCGCGCCCGGTAAGTGATGACAGCAGGTTGAGGTGAACGGTCTCTTTGTCGTTAACGGTACCGTTGGATTCTCCATGTCCAAAGTCAACCAATCCCGTAATATCTGTCTTTTCCGTGCTGTGCCTCACCATTGCCGAGGGCAGGATGTTATAGGCTCCGTCGCCCGCGATGGCTGAAGGTCCTCTGCTTGCCCCCTCTATGCCTGCCACTCCGTAGGTTCCTGTCCGTTTCAGCAGGTTGATGTCTATCACACCTCCCAGTCCTGTCGTTCCTTTCTGTACTCCGGGATTATCTACTATCTGCACTTTCTCCACGTCAACGGCGCGGATATTTGAGAGCAGGGTGCGCACATCGCCATGCAGGTTGTCGTTTTCCAGTCTCAGCCGGAATCCGTCGAGCATGTTGTCATAACCTGCAACCAGCACTCCGCGGTATGCCTGTATGATGTCCAGCAGGGTTTCGTTGCCGTTGAGTTGCATCCTTTGCGGATAGATGACAGTCCGGTCGTGCTTCAGTTCCACCGCAGTCACGTTGTCGTTACTTGCCTGTGCTACGGGCTGGGTCGTCGGCAACCAAAAGGCAATGGTCATGATTGCCGCAGAGGTGAATAATTGTCTGTGCTCCATTTTTATGTGTTAGTAGCGTGTAATAAAACTGATTGACTTAGCAAAGGAATAAATAAAAATCGAGAATAACACTTCTTTTTGCAAAATAATTTCAGTCTTGGTGCTATTTAACATTCAATTAATTACTGCTTTAGGGCAACTCCTTGGCAGAGGGTATATGGACCGCTTTTTTCATTATAGAACGGTGGTGGACGATGAGGAGCAATGACGACTCATAGAGGACTCTTCGAGAGGTCATTCTCCTTCGATAATTGTATAGACCCAAACGCCATATTCAAAGGAATGTAAGTGGCGTGGCAAGAGACTGCCCAAAGAAAAATCAGGGCAAAGATAGTGGGAGTATCTCCGTTTTTTTGTACATTTGCACTCCCTAAAAGGCAATGTAAAGCAAGATGATACTGTATTCGGATAACGAACTGGCTACCATACTGGACAAGGAAATCTTCCATCTGATTGGCGATGTGGCTGATGAAATGGGAGTGGAATGCTATGTGGTGGGCGGTTATGTACGCGACATATTCCTGGAACGCCCCTCCAACGACATCGATGTGGTTGTGGTGGGCAGTGGTATTGATGTGGCCACCGCTTTCAAGAAACGTCTAGGCAGGCACGCCCATTTGGCGGTTTACCGCAATTTCGGAACTGCACAGGTAACGTGGCAGGGGAATGAAGTGGAGTTTGTGGGTGCCAGAAAAGAGAGTTACAGCCGAGAATCGCGCAAGCCGATTGTGGAAGACGGAACGCTGGAGGATGACCAGAACAGGCGCGACTTCACTATCAACGCCATGGCGATATGCCTGAACAAGGAGCGATTCGGAGAACTGGTAGATCCGTTTGACGGTATCTATGACCTTGAAGACGGTATCATCTGTACCCCGTTAGACCCCGATGTCACTTTCTCCGACGACCCTCTGCGCATGCTCCGTTGCGTGCGCTTTGCTACACAACTCAATTTCATCATCGAAGATGAGACCTTTGAGGCACTGTCACGCAATGCCTATAGAATCAAGATAATTAGCGGAGAACGTATCAGTACCGAACTGAACAAGATTATGATGTGCGCGACTCCCAGCAAAGGGTGGGTGGACCTGCAGCGATGCGGACTGCTACAACTGATATTGCCCGAACTGGCGGCACTGGACATAGTTGAGACCAGGGAGGGAAGGTCGCACAAGAACAACTTCTATCACACCTTGGAGGTACTCGACAACGTGTGCAGGCATACCGACAACCTGTGGCTGAGGTGGGCTGCTCTGTTGCACGACATAGGAAAGACGGCATGCAAACGTTGGCAACCGCCTATGGGATGGACCTTCCACAGCCATAATATCGTGGGAGACAAAATGGTGACAACCATCTTCAGACGGCTGAAGATGCCCATGGACGCAAAGATGAAGTACGTGAAGAAACTGGTAAACCTGCACATGCGCCCCATCGTGATTGCCGACGAGGAGGTGACCGACAGTGCCGTGAGACGCCTGCTGAACGATGCCGGCGACGATATTGACGACCTGATGACCCTCTGCGAGGCCGATATCACCAGCAAGAACGAGGTGAGGAAGAAGAAATTTCTGGAAAACTTCAGGGTGGTAAGAGAAAAACTGACCGACCTCAAGGAAAAGGATTATAAAAGGTTGTTGCAGCCCTGTATCGACGGAACGGAAATCATGGAACTGTTCGGGTTAACCCCCTCACCGCAGGTGGGCGTACTGAAAAAGGCTCTCAAGGATGCCGTTCTGGACAACCGGGTGCCCAACGAAAGGGAGGCGCTGATGCAGCTGCTGATGGAAAAGGCCGGGGAAATGGGACTTACTCCTCATTCCTAATATTTTAGCAAATGCCGCCTTCTTAGAAAATTATTGTTAAATGTATAGGTGATTTTGAACTCTTTTGCTGAAATATATATACCTTTGCGCTGTGAAAACTGAAAAGGATTGAAAAGTTTTCAGATAAAGATGGGAAATGCCATGTGTGATGCCGTTGTCAATGGCATCGGTTTTGCCGTTAGAGAAAGTAATTTTAGATAATAAGTAACATATTAAATAGGTAATAGAATGAAAAAGACGTTAATGTTGGCAGCTATGGCTGCTACACTGGTTGCTTGTAGTGGAGGTAAATCGGGCGGAAAACCTAATTTTGCCGACAATGAGTATGCCGTAAGGACTGTGACGGTACAATCTACAGAGTTGCAGACGGCCTATCCTGCCACCATCAAGGGTATTCAGGATGTGCAGATACGTCCTAAGGTGTCGGGCTTCCTTACACAGGTTTGTGTGCAGGAGGGTCAGACAGTGAGTGCAGGACAACTGCTTTTTGTGATTGACAATGAGACCTACCAGGCTCAGGTGCGTCAGGCTACGGCTGCCGTAAACACAGCCAAGGCACAACTGAACACCTCGAAACTGACTTATGAAAATTCTAAGAAACTGTTTGAAAATAAGGTGATTGGACAATATGAACTGGAGACTACTGCCAACAGCTATGCCACCGCACAGGCGTCTTTGGCACAGGCAGAGGCTAATCTGGCATCTGCCAAGGATGCGCTGAGCTACTGCTACGTGAAGAGTCCTGCTTCAGGCGTGGTGGGCAGTCTGCCTTACAAGGTCGGTGCCCTGGTGAGCTCATCCAGTGCAGAACCCCTTACCACCGTGTCAGACATCAGTACCATGGAGGTGTATTTCTCCGTTACCGAAAAAGACCTGTTGCAGATGGCTAAGGGTGAGGGAGGCATGAATGCCGCCATTGCCAACTATCCTGCCGTGAATCTGCAGCTTGCCGACGGAAGCATCTACAGCGAGCCGGGCAAGATAGTGAAGGCCAGCGGAGTCATTGACGCTACTACCGGTTCGGTGTCGCTCATCGCCCGTTTTGCCAATCCTCGTCATGAACTCCGTTCAGGCGGTTCCGGACAGATTGTTATTCCCGATATGAGCAGCAATGCTGTCATCATTCCGCAGGTTGCCACCTCTGAGGTACAGAACAAGAAGTTCGTTTATCTCGTAGGCAAGGACAATAAGGTGAAATATTCTGAAATCAAGGTGCATCCCGTGGACGACGGTGTGAACTACATTGTTACCGACGGACTGAAGCCCGGAGACCGCTATGTATCGAAGGGTATTACCTCGCTCACCGACGGAATGGAAATCAAACCCATTACCGAAGCCGAGTATCAGAAGAAAATTGACGATGCTGCCAAACTCGGTGAGGGACAGAACTCGGCATCTGCCGTTATCGACGCTCTTAGCGGAAAGAAGTGACTTTTTAGAGAAGGATTAAGAATTAAGAGTTAAGAGTATTAAGAAGTTATGACATTCACAAATTTCATCAAGCGTCCGGTGCTTTCCACGGTGATATCGATATTCTTCGTTATCCTCGGACTTATCGGACTTATATCGCTGCCTATCGAGCAATTCCCTGACGTGGCTCCGCCTACCATCTCGGTACGCACCACCTATACGGGAGCCGATGCACAGACAGTGCTCAACTCCGTAATCACCCCCCTTGAGGAGAGTATCAACGGTGTGGAGAACATGACCTACATGACCTCACAGGCCACCAACGACGGTTCTGCCTCCATCACGGTATACTTCAAACAGGGCTCGGATGCCGATATGGCTGCCGTAAATGTGCAGAACCGCGTGTCGCAGGCGCAGGCTCTGCTTCCTGCTGAAGTGACCCGCGTGGGCGTTACTGTCACCAAGCAGCAGACTTCGAACGTTATCATGTTTACTCTCACCTCTGAGGACGGACGATATGATGACGAGTTCCTCACCAACTACAATGAAATCAACGTCATTCCTGCCATCAAGCGTATCAACGGTGTCGGTGGAGTGATGTCGCCGGGTATGAAGACCTACTCAATGCGTATATGGCTCCAGCCCGACAAGATGAAGCAATACAACATGATGCCGTCGGACGTGTCGGCTGCCCTTGCCGAGCAGAACATCGAGGCTGCACCGGGTAAGTTTGGTGAGCAGTCGGATGTGTCGTTCCAGTATGTGATGCGCTATAAGGGACGTCTGAAGACTCCTGAGGAATATGGCGACATCATTATCCGTTCGGATGCCAACGGACAGACACTTCGCCTGAAGGATGTGGCTAAGGTGGAACTTGGCGGTCTTGACTATAGTGTGTCGATGAAGAATAATGGTCACCCCTCTGTGATGGGTATGGTGCAGCAGATTGCAGGCTCCAACGCCACACAGATTGCCGCCGACGTGAAGGCCGAGCTTGAGAAGCAGGCCAAGTCGTTCCCCCCGGGCATGGAGTATAAGATCAACATGGACGTGACGGAGTTTCTCTTCGCCTCAATCGAGGAGGTGGTGTTCACTCTGGTACTCACCCTTTTGCTCGTGTTCCTTGTGGTGTATGTGTTCTTGCAGGATTTCCGTTCTACGCTGATTCCTATGATTGCCGTTCCGGTGGCACTCATCGGTACGTTCCTCTTCCTGTGGATATTCGGATTCACCATCAACTTGCTGGTGCTATCAGCCCTCTTGCTTGCCATTGCCATTGTGGTGGACGACGCCATCGTGGTGGTGGAGGCGGTTCATGCCAAGCTGGACCAGGGCTATAAGAGTGCGCTTGTGGCAAGTATTGATGCCATGAACGAGATTACGGGAGCCATCATCTCCATCACGCTCGTAATGGCAGCCGTGTTCGTTCCCGTATCGTTTATGGGTGGCACAAGCGGTACCTTCTACCGTGTGTTCGGTATCACCATGGCTGTGTCTATTCTTATTTCAGCCCTCAATGCGTTGACCCTCTCCCCGGCTCTTTGCGCCATTCTCCTGAAGCCCCACTCCGAGGGCGAGGGACATAAGAAGTCGATGATCGACCGTTTCCATGACGCATTCAACTACCAGTATGAGAGAATTCAGGGCAAATATAAGAAAGGTGTGGAGAATGTCATCAAACACCGTATTGCAGCAGGAATTACTGTGGCGCTCGGTTTTGTGATACTCGTCATAACCATGGCTACCACACCTACCGGACTGGTGCCCGATGAGGACAATGGAGTTCTTTTCTGTACCGTTTCTATGGCTCCGGGTACTGGTGAGGCGCGCACTCGCGAGTGTGTTGAGCAGATTGACAAACTGCTTGCCTCCAACCCTGCCATCAAAACGCGCGAGCGACTGCTCGGATATAACTTCATCGCAGGTCAGGGTTCCGACCAAGCAACCTTCATCATCAAGTTGAAGCCGTTCGAGGAGCGTCCTGCCGGTTTCTTCTACAATCTTTCGGGATTGTGGCAGGGTGACGGCATCAAGCGATTCTTCATCAACCCGATGTCGAATACTGCCGTGCTCGGCATGATATACAAGCAGACGGCAGAAATCAAAGATGCCCAGATTCTTGCCTTCGCACCGCCTATGATCAACGGTTTCGGTATGACCAACGGTGTGACCTTCACTATGCAGGACAAGACCGGTGGTGACCTCAACAAGTTCTTCGGGATTACCAAGCAGTATCTAGCTGAGTTGAACAAGCGTCCTGAGATAGCCCAGGCAATGACCTCCTATAACCCCAACTATCCCCAGTATATGGTGGATGTGGATGTGGCAAAGTGCAAGCAGGCTGGTATATCGCCCAATACGGTGCTCACCACACTTCAGGGTTATTACGGCGGTCTCTACGCATCGAACATGAATGCCTACGGAAAACTCTACCGTGTGATGATTAAGGGAGACATCGAGAGTCGTGAGAACCTTTCGGGACTCAGTAATATATATGTGCGTACCTCGGGAGGCATGTCGCCTATCAAGGAGTTCTGCACGTTGCATCGCGTATATGGTCCGTCTAACGTCAACCGTTTCAACCTGTTTACTGCCATCAATGTCAATGCGTCGGCAGCTACAGGCTACTCTTCGGGTGACGCTATCCGTGCCATCGAAGAAGTGGCAGCCCAGGTGTTGCCTCAAGGCTATGGCATCGACTACTCGGGTCTGACTCGTTCGGAGCGTGAGTCGAGCGACTCTACAGCCATTATCTTCGTGATGTGTATCGTCTTCGTTTATCTGATTCTTTCGGCACAGTACGAGAGTTACATCCTGCCGTTGGCGGTTATCCTTTCCATACCGTTCGGACTTGCGGGAGCGTTTATCTTTACCGACCTCTTCGGTCACAGCAATGACATATACATGCAGATTGCCTTGATCATGCTGATAGGTCTGTTGGCAAAGAATGCCATCTTGATTGTGCAGTTCGCATTGGAGCGCCGACGCACGGGTATGGCAATCAAGTACTCTGCCATCCTGGGTGCCGCAGCCCGTCTGCGTCCTATCTTGATGACCTCTCTCGCCATGATTATCGGTCTGCTGCCTCTGATGTTCGCCAGCGGTGTGGGCAAGAACGGTAACCAAACACTGGGTGCTGCTGCCGTGGGGGGTATGCTCCTTGGTACATTGCTCCAGGTGTTCATCGTTCCCGCCCTCTTTGCCGTGTTCCAGTGGTTGCAGGAGAGAGTGAAGCCCATTGAGTTTGAAGACGATAACGCACAAATCGATACCGAGTTGTTGCAATACACGCATCCGCTTGGTAAAATGAAGAAGTAAGATATGAAAAAGAAAACCATTATAACCATCCTGTCTGCAACTGTTCTTATGAGCAGTTGCGGACTATACAACAAGTACGACCGTCCCGAGGTGGTAGCAGAGGGTCTGGTGCGCGATGCTGTGTCAGACACTGATACCTTAGTGGTGAATGATACTACCTCGTTCGGTAATCTGCCTTGGCGGAATCTCTTCACCGACAGAAAGTTGCAGGACCTTATTGACACCGCCCTCGTGCGCAATACCGACTTACTCAATGCTGCACAGAATGTAGTGATTGCCAAGGCACAGTTGATGTCGGCTCGTCTTTCCTATCTGCCCTCGTTGGGCGTGTCTCCCTCGGGTACCATCTCATCTATAGATGGGGCTAAGGCTTCACAGTCTTACCAGTTGCCCATTACTGCCAGTTGGAATGTGGACCTCTTCGGTCAACTCACATCTTCCAAGCGTAGCGCGCAGATGGCAATGATTGCTGCCAAAGACAAGCAGATGGCTGTGAGGTCGCAGGTGATTTCCAATGTGGCAAACCTGTACTACACCCTGCTAATGCTTGACCGCCAGCAGGAGATACTCGACGAACTGGAGTCTATCACAAAAGAGACTTGGCAGATGATGCAGCTGCAGATGGAACTGGGGCAAAAGCGCTCCATCGCTGTGCAGAGTGCAGAGGCTGCCTATTACTCGGTTCAGGCAAAGAATGTGGATATGAAACGCCAGATACGTGAAGCGGAAAACAATCTTTCGCTGCTGCTCTGCCAGCCAGGTCAAAGCATTAGCCGAGGCAAACTGGAACAACAAGTGTTGCCCTCGGAGTTCAGTACTGGTGTGGCATTGCAGTTGCTCAACAACCGTCCTGACGTGCATGCTGCGGAGATGAAATTGGCAGCCTGTTTCCATGATGTACAGACGGCACGCAGCAGTTTCTATCCCAGCATCAATATATCTGGCAACGGCATCTTCACAAACTCTATCACAGGAATGGGCATCTCCAATCCCGGCAAGTGGCTTCTCTCGGCAGTGGGCACACTGACACAGCCCATCTTCCAGAACGGCAAACTGGTGGCAGGTCTCAAGGTGGCAAAGGCACAGCAGGAGATAGCTTTTAATACATGGCAGAATGCCGTACTCAAGGCGGGCAACGAAGTGAGCAATGCACTGGTGCAATACAACTGTTACGACGAGCAGAGCCGTTTGGCTGAAAAGCAGGTGGCTCTCTATCGCAAAAGTCTGGAAGACACCCGGATGCTCTATACCTCGAATGGCAGTTCCTATTTGGAGGTAATCAGTGCCCAAAGCGACCTTCTCAATGCTGAGATAAGCAAGGTGACCAACGATCTCAACAAGATGCAGGCTGTAGTAAGCCTATATACCGCACTGGGAGGCGGCACCAAATAGGGTGCCGGTCCCGGTGGGAATAGAAATAACAGAACCCCACCCAACAACGATGAAGAATATGATTAGCGAAAAAGCGGAAATAAGTCCGAAAGCCCAAATAGGTCAGAACGTGACCATCTATCCCTTTGCCTATATCGAAGACGATGTGGTGATAGGTGATAATTGCGTGATTTATCCCTATGTGAGCGTGATGAACGGCACACGTATGGGGCGCAACAACCGTGTATATCAGAATACCGTACTGGGAGCCGAACCGCAGGATTTCAACTACTGTGGCGAGATTACTCAACTGGTGATAGGTGATGACAACATCATCCGTGAGAATGTGGTAATCAACCGTGCTACCCATGCTGACGGACAGACTGTGATAGGGAGTAAGAACTTCCTGATGGAGGGCGTACATATCTCCCACGATGCCAAGATAGGAATTGCCAATGTGTTAGGCTATGGCACCAAGATTGCTGGTGATTGCGAGATAGGCAACCGTGTGATTTTCTCTTCAGGAGTGATAGCCAATCCGGGAGCTCGCGTGGGTGATGCCGCCATGATACAGAGCGGTACACGATTCAGCAAGGATATTCCTCCCTTTATTGTTGCCACCGACAATCCTGTGCGTTATGGCGGAGTGAACAGTACAATCCTTCGCAACTATAATGTGGATGAAAAGATCATTGCCCATATCGCCAACGCCTACCGTTTGATATTCCACGGACAGACCAGTGTGTTTGACGCCGTGAACCAAGTGGTGTCTCAGGTGCCTGACGGTGAGCAGATACGCAATATTGTGGAGTTTATCCGCAATACCAAGTTAGGAATTATCAGCAAAAACTGAGAGAGAGGAAAGGGGAGTGACAATCCCTTACCTCCGTCAGTTACTAACAAGAGCACCCGCTTCTCTCTGCCAATGCAGAAGGAAGCGGGTGCCCTTGTTAGTCTCAAGTGTTTCAGTCGCAGTTTTCCTGATAGTCGATGTCTGCCTGCACCACGAAGAATACTTCGTCGGCAATATATGGCCCGCGTTTCTCTTGGGTTGCCCTCTGACATACGTAGTCGGATATCTTATCCATATCAATATCCACGTAGTCATTGGCATTGTCCTCCAAAACGTGGCTCTCGTAGAAGTAATCCACGATGGCTTCCATCATGAAAAGCAAGTCGCTGTCAGAGTATTTCTCTTTCAGATCGGCGGGCAGTGTCTTGCGGATATACGCCATCTCCTTGGCATCCTCCTGTTCGGCTATTCGTACTTCTTCGTCAATGCTTGCCATGCTGATACAGGTATTAGATTAAGATAACTGGAGATTGAAAGGAGCACTTCTTAAAGCAGACTCTCGAACTTTTCCTGAAGTTTTGCTTTCGACACGGCACCCACCATCTTGTCAACCACTTGGCCGTTCTTGAAGAACAGCAGGGTGGGGATGTTGCGGATTCCGAATTCAGCGGCCAGGTCGTCGCACTCTTCTACGTCACACTTGCCTACGTTGAGCCTGCCGTCGTATTCCTTGGCAAGTTCTTCCACGATAGGGGCTATCATGCGGCAGGGACCGCACCATGTAGCCCAAAAGTCTACTACCAAAGGCAATTCACTGTTTTTTAAGCCCTCAAAGTTGTCTGTTGTAATCTTTATTTCCATGATTTTTATAATTAATTATTGTTGTTCTGAATGTTACTTCCATGCTGATGCACCTCCCGTTGAATACAGTGAGAGCGTTCATTGCAGTGCAAATGTAGGCATTTAATTTCACATATCCAATGATAGTCCATATAAAAATACATAAACCTTTATTGCGTATCTGCTATCGGTAGGGTGGGTTGAAGATTGTCTGTGGCTATCCTGTTGTCAATAAGTTGTTAATATGGATGAATACCCTCAAAAAAAATGTTGAATGGCATGTAATGTATGTTTTTTTTCGTAACTTTGCACACTCAATCCGATAGGAATGTGGCATATGTATGCCCTGGGTTAGCGGATAGCAGGTTGAAATGTCATTGGCGTAAGCAAGAACGTGTACGCTATCATCCAAAAATAAGGTAGTTTATGTCTGAAACAAAGAGAATCAAAACCGCGTTGATTTCGGTTTTCCACAAAGATGGTTTGGAAGAGTTGCTTAAGAAATTGAACGAGGAAGGTGTGAAGTTCCTTTCCACAGGAGGAACACAAACTTTTATCGAGTCATTGGGTTATGAATGCCAAAAGGTGGAAGATGTGACCACCTATCCCTCTATTCTTGGCGGCAGGGTGAAGACTCTGCATCCCAAAGTGTTTGGAGGTATTCTGGCACGTCGCGATAATGAAGGAGACATCAAGCAGATGGAGCAGTATGAAATACCTGCTATCGATCTGGTGGTGGTGGATCTCTATCCTTTTGAGGACACCGTGGCAAGTGGAGCTGCAGAGGAAGACATTATCGAGAAGATTGATATTGGCGGAATCTCGCTTATCCGTGCCGGTGCCAAGAATTTCAAGGATGTGGTGATTGTGCCCAGCAAGGCAGAGTATGCAGTTCTTCAGGAAATACTCGATGCACAGGGTGCACAGACCACATTGGAGCAGAGACGCATGTTTGCCACTCGCGCATTTGGTGTGAGCAGCCATTATGATACAGCCATCCACGAATGGTTTTCGAAGGATTAGGAATTAGAAGATAAGAATCAAGAACTGATATTAGGAGTGTATCTCTGTCTTTAAACCTTGTAGTACAGCCATTTCTCTTAACTTCTGATTATTGATTCTTGATAAACAATAGTACCAAAGAAACATGGGATTTTTTTCGTTTGTACAAGAAATTGCAATGGACCTGGGAACGGCCAACACCATCATTATCAGTGATGACAAGATTGTGGTGGATGAACCTTCGGTCGTAGCGCTTGATCGTCGTACCGACAAGATGATTGCAGTGGGCGAGAAAGCCAAGATGATGTATGAGAAGACCAATGACAATATACGTACCATACGCCCGTTGCGCGATGGTGTGATTGCCGACTTCTCTGCCTGTGAGCAAATGATGCGTGGACTCATCAAAATGGTGCATACCGGCAGACGCTTGTTTTCTCCGTCTCTGCGCATGGTGATAGGCGTACCTTCTGGTTCTACGGAAGTGGAACTGCGTGCAGTGCGCGACTCTGCGGAGCATGCTAACGGACGCGATGTGTATCTTATCTATGAGCCAATGGCATCGGCGATAGGTATCGGTATCGACGTGGAGGCTCCAGAGGGAAACATGATTGTGGATATTGGTGGAGGTTCTACGGAAATTGCAGTCATCTCTTTGGGAGGTATCGTGAGCAACAACTCCATTCGTATTGCAGGTGATGACCTTACTGCCGATATACAGGAGTACATGCGTCGCCAGCATAATGTGAAAGTGAGTGAGCGTATGGCGGAGCGTATCAAGATACATGTTGGTTCGGCTCTGACCGATCTGGGCGATGAGGCTCCCGAGGATTATGTGGTGCATGGTCCCAACTGTATCACCGCATTGCCTATGGAGGTGCCTGTGTGTTACCAGGAGATTGCTCACTGTCTGGACAAGACGGTGGCGAAAATTGAGAATGCAGTGCTCTCTGCTTTGGAGAATACACCGCCAGAACTCTATGCCGATATAGTGAAAAACGGTATCTATCTCAGTGGAGGAGGAGCCTTGTTACGTGGTCTTGACCGTCGCTTGACAGACAAGATGAATATCCCCTTCCATATCGCAGACGACCCCCTGCACAGTGTGGCAAAGGGAGCTGGAGTGGCTTTGAAGAATGTAAACAGGTTCTCTTTCTTGATGAGATGATACGTGCTTGTCGGACAAGAAGAATAGTATAATTATATCTGTTGATTCGGTGGCAGTCCTGAAAACGGATTGCTGCCGACATGTTTTTTAAGAATGCGCAATCTATTTGATTTTCTTGCAAAATACAGCAACTGGCTTCTCTTCTTGATACTTGAAGTGGTGAGCCTGGCACTGGTGTTCAGATACAATGCCTATCAGGGCAGTGTATGGGTAACCTCTGCCAATGTAGTGGCTGGCAAGATGTATGAATGGCATTCTGAATTCACCTCATTCTTCCATCTCAGGCAAAACAATACTCTACTTACCAACCGTAACTTTCATCTGGAGCGTCAGGTAAGACAATTGACCGATGCCTACAATAGGGTGATGCATGACTCTACCGCAGCCGAAAAACTGTTGGTGCGGCAGATGCAACAGTATCATCCCATCGAGGCTTTGGTGGTGGGAAATACCGTGGCACAAAAAGATAATCTGATAACCATCAACAAAGGTACAGCTGATGGGGTACACCCCGAGATGGGTGTGGTGTCAGGTACAGGTGTGGTGGGCGTAGTGATGAAGGCTTCGGCGCATTATGCCATTGTGATGCCTGTCATCAACAGTAATTCACGCGTGAGTTGTACCATTCGAAAGAGGGGCTATTTCGGTGCGTTGCGCTGGCATGGCGGCAGTACGAGCCGCGTGTTTTTGGAAGATATTCCCCGTCATGCACGCTTTGCCAAGGGTGATTGGGTAGAGACCAACGGCTACTCTGCTATTTTTCCGCCAGGTGTACCTGTGGGATGCATCACCAGGGTGTTCAATTCAAAAGACGGATTATCGTACAATGTTGAAGTGCAACTCTCTACAGATTTTTCTCGCTTGCGAGATGTGTTGGTACTCAACGATACAGGTATGCAGGAACGCCTGCAGTTGATGAAAGAGGAAGAAGATTCCCTGAAAACAAAAGGCAGATAATATAGTTTTATTATGACTATCGATACTTTCAAGAAGTTCCTGATTTTTGTAGTGCTGTGCGTTGTACAGGTTCTGGTGCTCAATCAGATATGTCTGTTTGGCTGTGCCACGCCTCTGCTCTATGTGTACATGATAACCACCTTTCCTTGCACCTATCCTAAATGGGGGGTGCTGTTATGGGCGTTTGCGCTGGGTTTTGTCATAGATGTCTTTTCTAACACCCCCGGTGTGGCCGCAGCTTCTCTCACGGCTGTTGCCGTAGTGCAACCCTATTTCCTTCGTCTCTTCGTGTCCAATGAAATGATAGACGACGTAAAGCCTACACTGCATGATATGGGACCAATGAAGTATTCATTTTATATCGTGACCATGGTGATGCTCTATTGCACCCTTTTCTGCTTGTTCGAATCTTTCCATCTCTTTGATGTGACGGATTTGATATATAGAGTGCTGGGCAGTACATTGCTTACGGTGGTGCTGATACTTACTATCGAGAACATGCAGAAGAAAAGATAAACGCTAAGCGGTGAAAGACTATAATCTTGAAAATCGGCAATATGTAATTGGTGGTGCAGCGACGCTCATCATCTTGGTGTATATTGTGCGCCTCTTCACCTTGCAGATAATGAGCGATGACTATAAGAAAAATGCTGACTCCAATGCGTTCCTGAAAAAAATCGATTTCCCCGCACGTGGTATTATCACCGACCGCAACGGTAAACTGATGGTATATAACCAGCCTTCGTATGATATCATGATTGTGGTAAACGAAGCAAAGGACAAACTGGATACGCTGGACTTCTGCAAAACGCTTGGTATCACTCGTGAAGAGTTTGACAGCCGTATGGAGGTTATCAAGAACCGTTCGCGAAATCCAGGCTATTCCCGATTCACGCAGCAGTTGTTCATGACACAACTCTCTGACAAGGAATACAGCGTGTTTCAAGAAAAGCTATTCCGTTTTCCGGGAATCTATGTGCAACGGCGTAGTATTCGCCAGTACCAATATCCCATTGGTGCACATATTCTGGGTGATGTGGCAGAGGTATCACAGAAAGACATCGATGAGGACGATTACTACCAGCCCGGAGATTATGCTGGAAAGCAGGGAGTGGAGAGACAGTACGAGAAGCAGTTGCGTGGCGAGAAGGGGGTACAGATATTACTGCGCGATGCTCGCGGACGTTTGAAGGGCAGTTACCAGAACGGGCGGTTCGACCGTAAGCCTGTGGCTGGCAAAAACTTGACATTGAGCATTGACATGGACCTGCAGGCATTGGGCGAAAGACTGATGGAGGGCAAAATAGGCAGTATAGTGGCGATAGAACCTGCCACTGGTGAAGTGTTGTGCATGGTGTCATCGCCCACATATGATCCTCGCTCCATGGTGGGGCGTAGCAGAAGCAAGAACCACCAGATACTGGCGCGAGACCCTTGGCGGCCGTTACTCAACCGTAGTATACAGGGACAATATCCGCCAGGCTCTACTTTCAAGACTACTCAGGGACTCACCTTCCTTTCCGAAGGAATCATCACTCCTTCTACCCCTTATGGTTGTGCGCATGGTTTCAACTACCGCGGACTGCATGTGGGATGCCATGGTCATGCTTCACCTTTACCCTTGGCACCAGCGCTCAGCACCTCGTGCAATGCTTTCTTCTGTTGGGGACTCGTCCACATGATAGGCAACAGGGCGAAATACGGCAGTGTACAGAATGCCATGGACACTTGGCGCGACTATATGGTGAGTATGGGATTTGGCTATAAACTGGGTGTTGACCTGCCGGGAGAGCGCAGGGGGCTGATACCTAATTCCGCTTTTTATGACCGTGCCTATAAGGGTTCATGGAACGGACTTACCATTATCAGTATCTCCATCGGACAGGGAGAGGTGAATGCCACCCCGTTGCAAATAGCAAACCTGGGAGCCTCTATTGCCAACAGGGGGTATTACTATGTGCCTCACGTAGTAAAAAAAGTGCAGGGAGAACCGCTTGATACTTTATACACCCGGAAACACTATACCAAAGCTTCTCCATTGGCTTACCAGCATGTGGTGCAAGGTATGAGAATGTCTGTCCTTGGTGGTACCTGCAGGGCGTTGGGAAGATATTCTTTTGAGGCTTGCGGAAAAACGGGAACGGCGCAAAACAGGGGGCACGACCACTCTGTGTTCATGGGCTTTGCTCCTATGGACAATCCCAAGATAGCTGTGGCGGTGTATGTGGAAAACGGCGGATGGGGCGCTGATTATGGCGTACCTTTGGGAGGGCTGATTATGGAACAGTATATCAACGGAAAACTTTCGCCAGAGTCGCAGAAGAAGGCGGATGAGTTCCAGCAACGTCGCATCAATTACGGAACAACCATGAGATAGTACTCGGTTTTCAGCAGTAGAACGAATAATTCGGGGATTTTCCAGTCCCTACATTCATATAATGAATCAAGATGGCAGGAGAGAAAGAAAAAGGGGTATTGCGCTCATTGGACTGGTGGACGATTTGTATTTATATCGCCCTTCTTTCCTTCGGGTGGATCAGTGTGTGTGGAGCCAGTTATACGTTTGGTGAGACGGATATACTCAGCTTAGATACCCGTTCGGGAATGCAGGTGGTGTGGATAGGCACATCCCTGTGCTTGGGACTGGTGTTGCTGTTGCTTGACGACCGCTACTACGACACCTTTGCCTATGTGATATATGGACTGCTGTTGTTGCTGCTCTTTGCTACCATCTTCAATCCGCATGAAATCAAGGGGTCGCGCTCGTGGCTGGTGTTAGGTCCCTTGCGCCTTCAGCCGGCTGAGTTTGCCAAGTTTGCCACTGCACTTGCAGTGGCTAAGTTCATGAGTACCTATGGTTACAATATCCACCGCATGAAGCATTTTGCTGTCACACTGGTGATAGTACTCACCCCCATGCTGTTCATCGTGATGCAGAAGGAAACGGGTTCGGCATTGGTATATACCGCCTTTTTCCTGGTGCTTTACCGCGAGGGGATGCCAGGCAGTGTGCTCTTTGTTGGCATTGCCGCTGTTATCTATTTTGTGGTAGGTATACGCTATGAAGAGGTCCTGCTATGGGGAACACCCACGTCTGTGGGACGTTTCTCAGTGTTGCTGCTCATCCAGTTGTTCTGTGCAGGAATGGTCTGGGTATATGAGAAGAACCGGGAATTGTGTACGCATCTGTTGGTGATTTGTGGCATTGGCACCTTGTTGGCATTGCTCTTCTCCAAATATGTCATTCCTTTTGATGTTGTTTGGGTGCAAGTGCTTTTTACTGTGGCAATGGTGGGTCTGCTGGTATGGTGGGCTTTGGGTTCGCGCGTGCGTACCTATATTTATATAGCTGCCTTCGCAGTAGGGTCTGGGGCTTTCTATTATTCTGCAGACTACATGCTCAATGAGGTGCTTGAGCCTCATCAGCGTGTGCGCATCAACGTGCTTTTAGGATTGGAAGAAGACCCCTCGGGTGCGGGATATAATGTGCATCAGAGTGAGATAGCTATCGGTTCGGGCGGTCTGGAGGGTAAGGGCTTTCTTAATGGTACACAAACCAAACTGAAGTTTGTGCCCGAGCAAGACACAGATTTCATCTTCTGTACTGTAGGTGAGGAGGAAGGGTTTGTAGGCTCGGCCGGTGTCTTACTGTTATTCCTTGCGTTGATACTTCGCCTCATTGTCCTTGCGGAGCGTCAGACTTTCCGCTTTGGGCGCATCTACGGCTATTCCGTACTCAGCATCTTCCTCTTTCACGTGTTCATCAATGTGGGCATGGTGCTGGGACTCACTCCCGTGATAGGTATCCCCCTGCCTTTCTTCAGTTATGGCGGTTCTTCGCTTTGGGGGTTCACCTTACTCCTGTTCATATTCCTTAGAATTGATGCAGCGCGTAATCTAAAACGCTGACTTCGCCTTTTTTCTTCCGAAAAGGATTATTTCTCGGTGATATGCAGGAAGCGTGTCACCATGCCGGTAAGGCTTCTGTCCATGTTGTCCAAGTAGGCATCCAGTATCAGCGAGTGGTCTCCGGTGGGTATGACGTCGTAATCGGCGATGGCAGCCGGTATCATACAACTGTGTCCCTGATGTAGCAGTATCTCGTGACCGGTGGCGCGCATTCGTATGTGGCAATCGCCTGCAATGCACATGCTGATAATGAAACTGTCGTACTTCATCAGGGAACGGTGAAATGGGCGTGAGATATCTGTCACTCTCACACTGAAGTAGGGAGAGTCAATCATGTGGTTGGCACGGTTTTCCCGGGTGCGATACACTGTGCGGTATTCGCTCTGCACCTCATAGTCCAGTGCCTCTGCTGCCAAAGAGGTATGCAGTTCACGCGGTTTTCCGTCCATGCCCAGGCGGTTGTAGTCATAAATCCGGTAGGTCACATCGCTCGACTGCTGTACCTCTGCCAGAAGAATGCCGCCGCAGATGGCATGTACCCTCCCTGCAGGCAGGAAAAATACGTCACCCGGTTTGACACTGTGTTTGGCAAGAACCTCCATGATAGTGCCGTTTTCTACCCTCTGACGATATTCCTCGGGGGTAATCTGCTTGTTGAACCCTGCATAGAGAAAACTTCCAGGCTGGGCATCTATCACATACCACATCTCCGTCTTACCCATTTTCCCGTGGCGTCTCATCGCCATCTCGTCGTTGGGGTGCACCTGTATAGACAAATCTTTCTCAGCGTCAATAAACTTGACCAGTAGCGGCAGACGGTTACCGTATCTTTCTGCCACACTCTTTCCCAACCATGCCTGTGGGTCAGAGGCAATTACCTCAGTCAGCTGTTTGCCGCTCCACTCGCCGTTGCTCACGATGCTCGTGCTTGATGGCACAGCACTCACTTCCCATGATTCTCCAATAGGATCGGCAGAGGATGCAAGTCCTTTATATGGGCGTAATCTCCGCCCTCCCCACACCACGGGGTGCAGGTTGGGCTGGAAGAGTAGGGGATAGAGATTTTCCATACAGTGTGGTGTTGTCAGTCAAAGAATCCAGGTTGCTTGTATTCAATACCCAGTTCCCTGTCCACGGTAGCAAGAATACCCTGAACTTGTCCCAATGCGAACATGCGTCCCAGGAAGGAATAGCCGGCATTGTAGCCTCGCTCTTCATCGCCAAGCATGGTCATGCCGTGATCCACGCGCATGGGAAGATTGGGATTCTCTTTCTCAAATATGCGTGCCAGTTCGATGATGTCTGCACGTCCGCCCAAATGGGATGCCTCTGTAAAGTCTCCGTTGGGGAAGATGTGGCACGAGCGAAGATGTACAAAATGGGTTCGCTTGGCATATTTGCGGGCCAGATCAACCACTTCGTTTTGGATTCCTGCACTCAGTGAACCGGCGCAGAATGTGAGACCGTTGTGGGGATTGTCCACTGCAGAAAGGAACCATTCAATGTCCTCATCAGAATTGACGATACGAGGCAATCCTAACACAGGGATAGGTGGATCGTCGGGATGCACGCACATGTTGATGCCAGTTTCCTCGCATACCGGCATGATGGCTTCGAGGAAATATTTCATGTTGGCACGCAACTGCTCCTTGTCAATACCTTCGTAGAGCTTCAAGAACTGGCGGAAGAGTTCCACGGGGTGTTCGTCTCCCTCCTTGAAGTTGCCGCTCACAAATCCCTGAGTCTTGATCACAATGTTCTCTACCAGTTGGTGGTCTTTCTCGGGAGTCATTTCCTTAGCCAGTTCGTCGGCTTCTGCCAATACGTTGCGTCCGGGGAAACGGTTGAAGGCTGCCCATTCCTCACGTGCTCCCTCGCGCTTAAGAATGTATATGTCGAAGTAGGCAAACTCTGCATAAGAGAAATACAGGTTGCTCGCTCCGTTGGGGTTGTCGTGAAGCAGGTCTGTGCGTGCCCAGTCGAGTACAGGCATGAAGTTGTAACAGATGCACTTTACTCCTTCGGCAGCCAGATTGCGCATAGATTCCTTATATACTTCAATCTGATGGTCTCTGTCGGGACCTCCGTATTTGATGGTTTCCACCACCGGCAGTGATTCCACTACTGACCATCTCATGCCATAAGACTCAATGTAGGTCCGCAGATCATGTATCTTCTCGCGGGTCCACACTTCGCCGAGAGGCACATCGTGCAATGCGGTGACGATGCCCTCCACTCCAATCTGTTTCAGCATGGCAAGGGTAATCTTGTCGTTCTTGCCAAACCATCTCCATGTTCTTTCCATAATTATTATGTGTCTTATTGTTTTCCTGTCTATACTACGTGTTTCCGTATTACTGCAAAGATACAATAAAGATGTGAAAGTGAAAGCGGAATTGAGGAAAATTTCTGATGGTTTTTACTATTGTTCTGCAGATGATGTTTTCAAAGAAAGTGCGCCGGGAGACCATTGCGGTCTGCCGGCGCAACCATATTGTTGATAATGTGCAGTTTCCTTTACCAAGTAACACTCATTCCCAAGTTGAAACTGGCATTAGAGTTGAGGGGGATGCCCTCCTTGCTGAGTGAGCCCAACAAGTGGTCCATGCCAATAAAGAAATTGTACCCCTTGGGGTGGATATTGAGTACCCAGCCGAAACTGGTGGCGAAACTGTTTACTGCCAGGTTCACGCCTCCGTCAATCCATTTCAGTGGCTCGTAGTTGGCGCTCAGTCGGCCCTCAGTCCATGAATACTTGCCGCGGATGCGTGTGCTGCTGAGGAAACCGAACTTCACCTGACGATAAACAGGCAGGGTGTATTGTGCGCCAAGGTTGAGGGTAGCTCCGATACCAGTAGTCCTTCCTCCCTTGTCGCCTTGGTCTTCCAGATTGGAGAACTTGGTAAACTGGTCAGCCAGGTCGTCCGTGATGTCGCTCAACTTGTGTCCGCCGTTCTCTCGGTTTACAGCCACGTCATTGAAACCGTCAAACTCAAATGGCTCCCCGCTGTTCACTGCGGTCACGTTGTTGCTCCAGCTTATGAAACCCAGGTCGAGCAGGGCAGCACTGAATGTCCAGTCTTCGTTGAGCTTGTAGATGGCACCGAGATCTACAGCCATGCCAAAGCCTCCCAGGCCGCCGCCGTCCACATCTACGTCGTTCACTTGCTCGTAGGTTCCTTTGTCAGGATTCTTGTATTCCTTTGTCTCAGTCTTATACTGGAATCCTTTCAACGACACATTGGCTTCGGCTGTTCCTGACACGGTCCATTTGTCATTGGCAGAGAGGTCTGCCTTCATGTCCTTCAGCGCAAGGTCTGCTCTGGCAACGCCAAAAAGGAACTTCAGTTTGGCACCAATGCGCAATTTCTCCGTGAGTTGGCGTGAGTGACCGAACGCCAGTTCTGCATAAGCCTGTGCACCTGCGTTAATGTCGCCGATGTCGTAGGAGCTGTTGCCCGTGTTCTTGGCAAACTCAAACAGTTCATAGGGAAAGGAGAGTCCCAGCGACTGCTTCACGTTCAGTTCGATGGTGTTATAACCACCAAATGCCTTGAAACCCGCAGATAGCAGTGTGATGTTAAAGTCTTCAACAAAACGGTTGTTACCCGTATTGAAGCCGTCAAGGGCACTGCTTGGGTCGATGTAGGGATTCATAAAGGTCGTAAGCCGTTTCTCGCCGGGTTGTCCGTAGAGCGGGTTGTCCATAATCACGTCCTTCACTCCGAAGTTGCCCCTAACATCCACGTTGATATTGCCGAGTGCGGGTATGGATACGTAGTTCTCGTCATTGCCCATAGCAGGGTTCATCGTGTGCCTGAACTTATAGTCATTGGTGAAATAAGACGAGTTGAGCGACTGGGCTGTTGCTGAGGTAGCACAGACCAGTAATGCTGCGGTGCACAAGTGCTTGTATGTTGTCTTTGTCATTGTTCTGTTCGTTTAAAAGGTTGACAATAATTATTATCTCCAATCCCCTTGGTTTAGTTGAGGTCGGCAATGGCTTTTCCCTTGAGGGTAAGTCTGATGTTCTTGAGCACCAGTGAGTGCTTTTTTGCGTTCAGTGTGATGCCCTTGACGGTGTTGTTGCCTTCAGCGTCCTTGGCAGCGCCGCTCACTTTGATTTTCACGCCGTTGAGTTTCTTGAGTCCCTGTTTTGCAGGAGTAAGAACTATGCGCAGGTCGCTGGTAGCCGCATCAGTACCGTTGGGTGAGGCTTTCACGTCAGCGTCAATGTCCACCTTTATCACATCGCTCGGCAACTCGTTTCCATCGGTTCCTATAGGCGTTGCCTCCACATCAAGGTAGGCTGGGATGCGGTTTTCCACCACAGCCTCCAATACGATACAGGTGCCCTCTGTCACGTCAAAGTCCTTGATGTCTTTGTTCCAGTCTTCAAACGATTCGGTATATACAATTTTTGCGTCATCGCCGAATGCCAAAGGAGCTTCCAGACGATAGGCAGGCTGTACGGTATATTCCTTACCCAACTCATAGGTGTAAACCTGGTTTTTGTCAGCAATGGCTGTTCCGCCAAAGGCTATCTTGTCGATGATTTTCGGATAGAGCAGTTTCTTGATGTCTTCTGTCTGTATCACCTGGTCGTAGTCGCCTGTCACTTTACTTGCATGTCGGCAGATGCAGATACGGTTCACGCTCTTCTCTTCGCTGTTTTCTGCAGCGGCTTTCAGATTGACGGGTTCTGGCAGAGTGAAAGAATCCTCTTGTCCGTTGCGCCAGAATCTGAGTTTACCGTCCAGCTTGCCGCCCACGGTGAGGTCACTCTCCAGGGTGAGTGTAATCTGTGGGTTGTCAAGGTCGATGACCGCATTTTCTTCAGTCAGGAAGTCGGGGAGTCCTGTGACGTTAGCTTCACCCAGATTGCTCAGGTCTATGGTCGGGTCAAAGCGTCCTTTCACTTTGTCGAGTGTCACAGCATCTCCCATGACTAATTCACTGGTGATTTTGCAGTTGTTGAAATCTACCCCTGTGATGTTAGGATTCATTTCCGTGATTTTGATGCCCAGTTTCATGTTGCCGTCCATCACTACATTGTCGTTTTCTATCAGCAGTTTTCCGAGTTCGTCAGGCTCGGTACCCATCGTCAGTTTGTTGATGTTAACTGTAAAACTTAGGTCATTTTCGGTGGATAGGTTCTTGAAGATAAGTGAATTGTCTCTTTGTTCACAACTTGTGCCTTCCGCTTCAAATGACATGTATGTGGGCAGGGTGATGCTCATCTCGCCAACGGTGCCCACCAGTTTCTTCAAGTCTTCGCTGAATTTGATAGCGAGTTGCATTTTTGCAGTGATGTATGCCTCTTTCAGTTCTTCCACCTCTTTGGGTTGTGCGCCCTCGTACTCAAAGGTGTTTGCAATCTTGGATTCTGCAACATTCACTTGAATCGGAGCCCTGTTCATGCCGGCTGCATTATTTGGCAGAAGTCCGGAGATGGCATCCCGCAACGTACTGCCAAGGTCAAAATCAAACCCTTCTGCTGTCTTCTGCAAGATGTTGATTCTGTCTATCTGCGGGTGCGCCGGACTTACAGCATCGCCTTCTTTGGTAAACATGTAGTCGCCTCCCTCGATGGTATCTACCACCTCAGAATCGTTGAATTTCAGCACCTCTTTCAGAGGGATAACGTCTGAAGAAGATATAGGCAGTCTGATTTCTCCGCCACCTATTCCTACAGTCATGTCCACCTCACCGAGGTCATACTTACTGTCAGTACAGCTCACAGTACCCATAATGGCACTGCTCACAGCCGCAAACAGACAAATGGTCTTAGTGCTAAATTTTTTCATATAATAACCCAATTTTTTAAATAAAATGCTTGTATCATTTCCCCGTAAGCTATACAGGGCATTCTTACTGTTTCCGATATCGCTATATCGTCTTGACGCTGTTTTGGACTAAATGTATCGTGTTCCTATGATGTAAAGATAATGTAAATCAAGTGCAGAATCACGAAGCTTGCTTGAGTGTTATGCTGAAATGAAACTTATCTTATGCAAAGATAAATAAAATAATGTGTGAAAACACTTTTTTCCTGTCTTTTTTTTCCGGCAGACAAGTGTATTTTCTGAATGCTATGAAAGCCGCAAATCTAAATTTCGGGAACTTTATGTTTGAGTACCGTATTCT